>JACKIM010000002.1:667255-1000882 GCA_020638465.1 Geminicoccaceae bacterium | reverse complement strand
GTTCTGGATGTCGCGGCCATCGGTGCCGGCAGGAAGCCCGGAGAGCCAGTTGCGCAGTTCCAGCAGGGCGGCACGCTCGCGGATGTCCGGCTCCCGGTAGGCCTTCTCGGGCTTGATACGATCCTGGTAATAGGCGATTGCCCCATCGACGAGTGTCGCCATGTAGGGATTGCTCTGCGGCGTGCAGTCCGGCGCATAGCGCTGGATGAAACTCCAGAGCACCGACGGCTCCTCGGCATTCACCACGGCCGCAAGATTGAGCAGCATGGTGAAGCTGACAGGTGTGCTGACCGCCGGCGGATGGCCGGCATGGATATGCCAGACCGGGTTGCCCAGCTTCTTTTCGTCATCCTGCTCCTGCCAGGCATCGATGAAGGACTGGTAGTCGTCGACCTGACGCGGAATGACGTCGAAATAGAGCCGCTTGGCCTTCTTCGGACTCTGGTAGAGAAACAGCTGGAGACTTTCCCTTGTCCCGTAGCGCAGCCATTCCTCGATGGTGAGGCCGTTGCCACGCGACTTGGATATCTTCTCGCCGTTCTGGTCGAGGAACAGTTCGTAGGTCAGATTGTTGGGCGGCGTGCCGCCCATGATCCGGCAGATCTGGCTGCCGAGCTTCACCGAATCGATCAGGTCCTTGCCCGACATCTCGTAATCGACCTCGAGAGCCGTCCAGCGCAGCGCCCAGTCGGCCCGCCATTGCAGCTTGCACGCTCCCCCCGTGACCTCGATCTCGGTCAGCGTGCCGTCCTCGTCGCGGAACACGATTGTCCCGCGATCGGGATGGGTTTCCTCCAGCGGAACCTGCAGGACACGGCCGGTCTTCGGCGAGATGGGAAGGATGGGACTGTAGGTGGCCCGGCGTTCGGAGCCCAGATGTGGCTTGACGACGTTGCAGATGGCTTCGTGACGTTCGACCACGCGCAGCAGAACGTCGTCGAACAGGCCGGCCCGGTAGCAGTCGGTGGCGCTCTTGAAGCTGTAATCGAAGCCGAAAGCATCGAGGAACGCCTGCAACCGCGCGTTCATGTGGTGGCCGTAACTGTCATGTGTGCCGAACGGGTCGGGAATGCTGGTCAGGGGCTTTTGCAGGTAGTCCTGCAACATCTCTGCATTGGGAACATTGTCCGGAACCTTGCGCAGGCCATCCATGTCATCCGAAAAGGCATACAACTCGGTGGGAATATCGCTGATGAGCGAAAAGGCCCGCCGGATGAGCGTCGTGCGGAACACTTCGGCGAACGTGCCGATATGCGGCAGCCCCGAAGGCCCGTAGCCGGTCTCGAACAGCACGAATCCCTTTGGTGGCGGATTTTTCTCGACCCGCTGCAACAGGGCCATGGCCTCGATGATGGGCCATGCCCTGCTTGTCCTGATGATCGCCTGATCCATGGTCGGTGCCGTTCGAAGATTTTCCGGGAACGGCGCCCTTCTAGCACCGCCCCGGGGACATGGCCACCGTTACGCCATGTGCGTTTGGGCGGGTTTTCTTGCTCCACCTGGCGAAATTCCCGACACTTTGGACGGTTCCAGGCCTGAAATTTAACTCAGGATTCATTGTGTGGTCTGCAATATCCACACACTCACTGTGTCCAGCTCGGTCATCGACCCGACGTCTGTCACTTGCCAGAGGCCTGTCACTTGAAAGCAGAACGAGACCGTTACGTCAGCTTTGCCTTCGCCGCTGCGGATCTTCTCCTCGAGCTGGATTCCCAGGGGCAGGTCACCTTCGCTGCCGGTTCGACGACGAGCATGACATCGCGTTCCGTCGAAGCGCTGATCGGCTCTCCATTCGAGAGCCTGCTCGAGGCGCGCGATATCGAGACCTGCCGCCGGGTGATGGCGCAACTGCCGACCCGGCAGCTTGTCGGTCCGGTTCACCTGCAGATAAGTGCCTGTCCGGTACCGACCATGATGCGTGCCATCAAGGTCGTCGACGACGGGCTGATCCGGGTCGCCGTCAGCAAGCTTCCTCCGGGATGCGGCTTCGCCGACCGCGTCTACGACAAGGTCACGGGATTGCTGGAACGCGAGAGCTTTGTCGACATGGCCGAGCGTCATCTCGCCGATGCGCGGGATCTGGGGCAGGATCGCGAACTGGCAATGGTCCGGGTCCAGGGGCTCGATGCGGCCGCCGGCATGCCTGCCGACGATCTCTCCCGGCTGCTCGGTTCCCTGGGCGGATTCCTGCGCAGCATCTCGATCGACGGCACATCGGCCGGCATCCTCGAAGACGGGGTTTTCGGCGTGGTACGCGAGCGAGGCGGAGCAGACCTCGATGAACAGTTGAACGAGATTGCCCGGGAGGTGGCCGGCGATCTCGACCTTACCTTCGACACGCAGACCGTTCAGCTCGCCGAGCCATCGCTCTCGCGGGCAGAGGCATCGCAGGCGCTGGTGCATGTGCTCAAGTCATGTGCCGGCGAGCTTCAGGGCGATTTCCATGTCAGTTCCCTCGGCGATGCGCTGCAGCAGAGCTACAAGGCGACCGTGGAGCGGATTGCGCGTTTCCGCAACATGGTCCAGCGTCTGGAGTTCGATGTCGTCTACCAGCCAATCGTCGAGCTCGCGACCCGCAAGATCCATCATTACGAGGCTCTGAGCCGGTTTCGCGGGTGGGGGATGACGTTCGAGGTGGTATCCTTCGCCGAGGATGTCGGGATCACGATCGACTTCGACCTTGCGGTCGTGCGCAAGGTTCTCGAATACCTCTCCCGCATCCCCTCCAGCCGCGGCCGCCCCCGGATCGCCGTCAACCTTTCGACCCGTTCGCTCGAACAGGAACGCTTCATCAAGGAGCTGGAGAAGGTCTTGGGCAGCGCCGGTTCGCTGGCCCGTTCCATCATGTTTGAAATCACCGAATCGGCGGAGATCCGCGATCTGGAAAAGATGGCGAAAGTGCTGGAACATATCCGCGCGCGGGGAAACCTGGTGGGTCTCGACGACTTCGGCGCGGGAGCCTCGGCATTCCATTACATCCGTTCGCTCAAGGTAGATCATGTGAAGGTCGACGGAGGTTATGTCAGGAACCTTCTCGACAACGAGCGCGATGCCTCGATCGTCACGGCAATGACGGAATTATGCAAAAGTCTCGGCGTGACGACCATTGCGGAAATGGTCGAGACCGAGGATCAGGCACGGATGCTGCGCCGGATCGGCATCGACCTCGGACAGGGCTATCTGTTCGGTTATCCCGAAAGAGACATCCATGTTCGAAAAACGGAAACCAGGAGTTCCCTGGCGGTTGCCGCGGGCTGACGGGGAATTTTACCGAAACGACGCGTAATTGGAGAAAGTTTATGGGAAAAACTAAACTTTGAGGGGAATGTAGCCGATTATCGAGGCGACCGTGGATAAGCCCGTGGTCGAGACGCTTTCCCCGAACCGACGGGGTCGCTATGAAGGGCGGCAATGATCCAGTTCCAGCCGGAAATCTCATGCAGACCGTCAACGACATTCGCCAGGCTTTCCTCGACTTCTTTGCCGGCCGGGGACACGAGGTGGTGCCATCGTCCTCGCTGGTACCGCACAACGATCCCACGCTGTTGTTCACCAACGCCGGCATGGTGCAGTTCAAGAATCTCTTCACCGGTGTCGAACAGCGCGACTACAAGCGGGCGGTCACATCGCAGAAATGCGTGCGTGCCGGCGGCAAGCACAATGACCTCGACAATGTCGGATATACGGCGCGTCACCATACCTTCTTCGAGATGCTGGGCAATTTCTCGTTTGGCGACTATTTCAAGGAGGAGGCCATCGACGCGGCGTGGACCCTGGTGACCCGCGAATTCGGGCTTCCGGCCGACCGGCTGCTGGCGACTGTCTATCACACGGACGACCAGGCCTTCGACCTCTGGCGCAAGATCGCGGGCCTGCCCGAGAGCCGGATCATCCGCATTCCCACATCCGACAATTTCTGGGCGATGGGCGATACCGGCCCCTGCGGTCCCTGTTCGGAGATCTTCTTCGATCACGGTTCGCATATTCCCGGCGGTCCTCCCGGCAGTCCCGACGAGGATGGCGACCGTTTCATCGAGATCTGGAATCTCGTTTTCATGCAGTTCGAACAGGTCGACAGGGAGACGCGGATCGACCTCCCGCGACCGTCCATCGACACGGGCATGGGGCTTGAGCGGATCGCCGCCGTCCTGCAGGGCAAGCACGACAATTACGAGATCGACCTGTTCGCCCGCATCATCGAACAGAGCGTGGAGCTGACCGGTGCACCGGCCGAGGGACGCAATGCGCCCTCGCACAAGGTCATCGCCGACCATCTGCGCGCCGCATCCTTCCTGCTGGCTGACGGCGTGTCGCCATCGAACGAGGGGCGCGGCTATGTCCTGCGGCGGATCATGCGCCGCGGCATGCGCCATGCCCACATGCTGGGCGCCAGGGAACCCCTGATGTGGCGACTTGTGCCTGTGCTGGTCGGTCTCATGGGGGATGCTTTTCCCGAATTGCGGCGGGCCGAAGCATCGATCATCGAATGGCTTCGGCTGGAGGAAACCAATTTCCGCCGGACGCTGGAGCGCGGCCTGCGTCTGCTCGAGGATGAAACCCGTGACCTGCCCGAGGGGATGCCGCTGTCGGGCGAAACGGCATTCAAGTTGTACGACACTTACGGATTCCCGCTCGATCTCACCCAGGATGCCCTGCGGGCCGAAGGGCGTTCGGTCGACGAGGACGGCTTCAAGGTTGCCATGGAACGGCAGCGGGCCGAGGCACGCAGACACTGGAAAGGCTCGGGCGAGGCCACGGTCGAGGGCCTGTGGTTCGACATTCGCGAACGCCATGGTGCGACCGAGTTCCTCGGATACGGTGCCGAGCGGTGTGACGCGCAGGTACTGGCCATTGTCCGCGACGGTCGGGAGGTCGACGAGGCCGTGGTTGGCGACCGGGTATCGTTCGTCACCAACCAGACGGTGTTCTACGGCGAATCCGGTGGCCAGATCGGCGACACTGGCATGGCGACCGCGAAGGGGCTGCGCGTGCGGATCGGGGACACGCAGAAGAAGCTGGGCGATCTCTGGGTACATGTCGGCGAAGTCGAGGAAGGCACGCTTGTCCGCGATGCGGGCGTGTCGATGGAAATCGACCGCGAACGGCGTCGGCAGTTGCGTCGGGCGCATTCCGCCACCCATCTCCTGCATGCGGCCCTGCGCGGGCGGCTGGGAGAGCATGTCGCACAGAAGGGCTCGCTGGTCGCGCCCGACCGGTTGCGCTTCGATTTCAGCCATCCGCGATCGCTGACCCATGAGGACGTCACCGCGGTCGAAGCCGAGGTGAACCATTTCCTGCGCCGCAACGATGACGCGAAAGTGCGGGTGATGGCCCAGCGCGACGCCATCGACGCGGGCGCCATGGCGCTGTTCGGCGAGAAATATGGTGACGAGGTACGAGTGGTCACCATGGGTCTCGACGAGGATGGCGAAATCTACTCGATGGAGCTGTGTGGCGGTACGCATGTTGGACGTACCGGCGACATCGCCCTGTTCAAGATCGTCTCCGAAGGTGCGGTGGCTTCCGGTATCCGCCGGATCGAGGCGCTGACCGGTGAGGGTGCGCTGGAGCATGTGCGGACCGAGGAGTCGTGGCTGGACGATACCGCATCGGCCCTCAAGGTGCCGCCTGCGGAGATTGCGACCCGCGTTCGCGGGTTGCTCGATGAGCGGCGACGTCTGGAACAGGAACTGGCGGAGCTTCGACGCAAGATGGCGGCGGGCGAGCGGGATGAGGCCGGTGCCGTACGGGAGATCGGTGGTATCGCGTTTTCTTCCCGTGTCGTTGAAGGTCTGCCTGCGAAGGATCTTCGCAGTGTTGCCGACAGTATCAGAAAGGAGATGGGTGACGGCGTGGCGGCGTTGATCGCCGTCAATGACGGCAAGGCCGCCCTCGTCGTGACGGTCAGCGAAGGCCTGAAGGACAGGGTCGATGCCGTGGCCGTGCTGCGGGCCGGTGTCGCCGCGGTCGGTGGCAAGGGCGGCGGTGGCCGCCCCGATTTCGCGCAGGGTGGCGGACCTGACGGTTCGCGTGCCCGCGAGGCCATCGAAGCCATGGAACGCGTCCTCGCCGATACGACGGCGGCCGCCTGATCGGATGTTCTATGATTTCTTCGACTTCCAGCGGCGCCAATGGGACACTTGGCTTGGCCTGGCGCGGCAGACGGGGGCCTTGCCGCCGCTGGTTGCCGCTCAGGCCGAACTGATCCGCCGCTCCATCGGCTCGTCGCGCCACGATGCGATGACGCTGGAGGATGCCGTCCGGCATGATCTGGCGGCACCTGTCGAAATTCAGGAACTGGCGTCGCCGTCTGCCTTCACCCGCCTGCTGGGCTTCAGGCGCGGTCGCGGGCAGCCGCGGGTGCTCTACGTTGCTCCCTATTCCGGGTACGCGACATCGGTGAGCAGTGCCCTGGTCGCTTCGCTTGGAGATGTCATCGTCACGGACTGGGTGGATGCAAGAAACGTCCCGCTTTCCGACGGGCCTTTCGGTCTCGACCAGCAGGTGCGGCTGGTAGCCGGGCTTGTCGCCGGCATGGATTCGTCTCCGATCCTTGTCGGTCTTTCGCAGTCGGGACCGGCCGTTCTTGCCGGATGCCTGCTCGCCCATTCCCAAGGATGTGCGCTGCCCGCCGGCATCATCCTGCTCGGTTCGCCGGTCGATACACGTGGAAGCGCCGGTTCGATCCAGCTGTGGCTGGACATGTTGCCCAAGGGGGCACTGGAGAATCAGGTGGTGGCCACGGTCTCCGACAGGTTTCCCGGTGCCGGACGGAAGGTCTATCCCGGTCTCTGCCAGCTCATGGCCTATGCGGCCGCCAATCCCGCAGGCTATTTCCAGACTCAGGCTGGCCTCTGGGGAGAACTGATGTCGGGCGTCAGCGGGCCCTATGAGCGCATGCATGACGACATGCACCGCTTGATCGATGTGCCGGGCGAGCTGTTCTGCGACATGATATCGCGGGTGTTGCGGCGATCGGAACTCGCCTGCGGCACGATGAGGGTTGACGGCGTGACCATCGATCTCCGGCAGCTTGCGGATGTGCCGCTGCTGACCGTGGAGGCGCGCATGGACGAACTGGTGGGTAAGGGGCAGACCCATGCGCTCCACGAGCTCGCTGCTACGGCGGAGCGACATGATCCGGCGCGCGTGCGGCTCGACATCGACGGCGGTCACGAAGCACTGTTCGTCGGCCCCGACTTCGTCCGGGATGTTGTCCCGACTCTGCAGGCGTTCATTGCCGCGATCCACCCCTCGTGAATGGGAGTGCCGGACGGATAAGGATCGGCGGAGGGCGGGTGGCCGTCGGTACCCGCAAGCCGATGTTCCCCGGCGATGGAGAGGGACCTCCCCGGTTCGTTCGCATTCGCGATTTCTTCATCGAGGATGTGACGGTCACGAATCGTCGGTTTGCGTCTTTCGTCGATGAAACCGGCTACGAGACTGATTCCGAGCGCTTCGGATGGTCGTTCGTGTTTGTCGGCCTGCTGCCCGATGGCTTCCCTCCGACAACAGCCGCGGTTCAGGTGCCGTGGTGGCGGCGCGTCGACGGGGCGTCATGGAAACGGCCTCTGGGGCCGGGCTCGGATGTCGCCGGGGTCATGGAGCATCCGGTGACGCATGTCTCGTGGAACGATGCGATGGCCTTTGCCGGCTGGGCAGGTGGCCGCTTGCTGGGCGAGGCCGAATGGGAAGTGGCGGCCCGAGGCGGTCTTGCCGATCCCGTCTATCCCTGGGGCGACCGCGCGCCCGATGATGTCGGGTTCCTGCCATGCAATATCTGGCAGGGACGTTTCCCCTACGAGAACAGTGCAGCCGATGGCTGGGTGGCGACGGCACCGGTCCGCAGCTTCGAACCGAACGGCCTTGGCCTCTACAACATGGTTGGCAATGTCTGGGAGTGGTGTGCCGACAGCTTTCGCGTCCGCTCGCTGTCGCGTACCGGCCGCAAGCGCGATGCCGAGGCCCGCGCGGAGGGCGAGAGACTGATGAAGGGCGGTTCCTTCATGTGTCACGACAGCTACTGCCATCGCTACAGGATTGCCGCCCGCACGGGGCGCAGTCCCGACAGTGCCGCAAGCCATACGGGGTTCCGCATCGGCTACGATGCCGGCTGATCCGCACGACGCACCGCTGACGGCAGGATGGTGCGAAAGGTCAGGTTGATTCGGGGTGCGACAGGTCTTGTCGTCCTGGCGATACGGTGCAGCCAGTAGCGCTGGGTCGTCCCGCGCATGACGAGGCAGGACCCGCTGTCAAGTTCGCATTCGCACTTCAGGGCGCGATCGTGACGATGCTTCATCACGAAGCGCCTCGTCCCACCGAAGGATATCGACACGATGACCGGGTCCGGGCCGAGTTCCGGCTCGTCATCGGCATGCCAGCCCATGCCGTCGCGTCCGTCACGGTAGAGATTGGCCAATACACTGTTGAGTGTCGTCCCGGCGAGACATTCTGCAATCCTCAGCAATTCGGCGAGGTCATCGGTCAACGGTCGTGGAGGATGGTCGATGCCGCTGTAGCGATAGCCATGCGCGCCGTACCAGGCGGTCAGCCGGGGAACGGCCACCCATCGACCCATGATCCGCAGCCGCTCCTGCTGCCAGTCCGTGCTGTCGGCAAGGCGATCAAACCACTGCTGAGCCGTTACCGGATCGAAGACCTTCTCGATCAGCTCGACATCTCCGTCCCGAGGCAGCTTCAAATGGCGAGCTCGTTGACCGTGAGCACGGCATTGAGCACCGAGATCACGATGCCGCCGACCGCCAGTCCGAGGGTCACCACAAGGAGCGGTTCGAGCAGCGAGACAAGCCGGGTCGTGCGGTTGACGATGCGGGTCTCCAGCTGGTCGGCGAGATAGCCCGACAGTTCGGCCAGCCGTCCGCTTTCCTCGCCCGTGCGGAACAGCCGCAGTCCGATCGGTACGACGAATTCCTCATCCTTGAGAGCATCGGCCAGCCGCCGTCCCTGGCGGATCTGGCCCAGCGTGCGGGCCAGCGACTCCTGCACGACACTGTTGGCGATGATCTCCCGGCTCATGGCAATGGCCGCAGGCAGGTCAAGGCCGCCTGCCAGCAGGGTCGAAAGGCTGCGTGCAAGCTGCGATGTCGCCCGTTCCCGGCTGATGGTTCCGATCAGCGGCAGCGACAATGCGAGGCGATCGAAGAGCGGACGGGCTATCCCGGTCTGGAGCGTCACCAGCAGGCCCAGCAGGGCGACTGCACCGATGACGAACGCGATCCGTCCATTTTCCTCGATCCAGGACGACAACCCGATGATCCACCGGGTGCTGGCGGGCAGCTTGTCCATGGCATTGGCGAAAAGCGGTGTGAATTGCGGCACCACATAGCCCATCAGGAGGGCAATCGATGCGAGGGCAACCACCGTCAGGATGAGGGGGTAGGTGAGGGCGGCAACCAATTTGCGCCGCACATCGGCCTCGCGTTCCTGCAGCGTGGCGACGTCGGCAAGTGCACCATGCAGGCGGCCGGTCGCCTCGCCGGCACGGACCATCCCGACATAAAGCCGCGAGAACTGGCGCGGCTCGGCCGCAAGCGCACTGCTGAAGGGCTCGCCGCTGCGGACCTTGCCCAGAACCCGTCCCAGCGCTGCGGCGAGCTTGCGGTCGCCACTGTCGTCAATCACGAGGGCAAGGGCCCGTTCGATGGGTTCGCCTGCCCTGAGCAACGTGGAAAGTTCACGGGTGAATGTGGTGACATGCTGGCTCGCCCGTGCGGAAGGCTGGATGGCACCCATGCCGCCGGCATCGCGTACGACCGTCGGCTCGGCCTCGATGGGGATGAGCCCATCGGCCTGGAGGCGCTGGATCGCCGCCTTGCGGTCGAACGCCTCGATTTCCCCGCTGATCCGTTCGCCATTCGCGGTGAGCGCCTTGTAGGCGAAACTCGGCATCGCTGGTCAGACCTCCTCGGTCACCCGGCAGATTTCCTCGAAGGTGGTCGCACCTTCGATGGCCTTGCGCGCGCCGTCCTGGAACATGGTCGTCATGCCGCTGTCCAGTGCCGATTTCAGAATGTCCTGGCTGGATGCGCGGTCGCGGATCAACTGGCGGACCGCATCGTCGACCACGAGCAGTTCGAAGATGCCGATCCGGCCGACAAAACCGATCTCGTTGCAACTGCGGCAGCCGACTGCCCGGTACAGGGTCAGATTGTCCGGCAGGGCGAATTCCGCGCGCGAGAGCACCGTCCGCTCCATCTCGGAAGCGGGATAGGCTTCACGGCAGTGCGGGCACAAGCGGCCCACCAGACGCTGGCCCACGACCGAGCGCAGCACCGACGCCAGCAGATAGGGCTCGACCCCCATGTCGAGCAGGCGCGCGACGGCGCCGGCGGCGCTGTTGGTATGCAGTGTGGTCAGGAGCAGATGGCCGGTGAGGGCCGCGTGCACCGCGATTTCGGCAGTCTCGCTGTCGCGGGTCTCGCCGACCATGATGACATTGGGATCATGGCGCACGACCGAGCGCAGGATCCGGGCAAAGGTGAGGTCGATCTCCGGGCGTACCTGGATCTGGGTAACACCGGCAATCTGGTATTCGACCGGGTCTTCGATGCTGATGATCTTGTCCCGGACTGCGTCGAGTTGCCGCAGCCCGGCATAGAGTGTCGTCGTCTTGCCGCTGCCGGTCGGACCCGTGACAAGGATCATGCCATGCGGTGCGGCGAGCTGTTCGCGAAGAATCGCCTCGCGTGTGGCGTCAAGGCCGATGCTGGCGAGATCGACACTGTCCCCCGATGTATCGAGCAGGCGCAGGACAAGGCTTTCACCGTGCATGGTGGGGATTGTCGCCACGCGCAGATCGATCCGCCTGTCGTCGAGATTGAGCTGGGTCCGGCCATCCTGCGGCAGCCGGCGTTCGGCGATGTCCAGCTTGGCCAGGATCTTGATGCGCGAAATGACGGCAGCAGCCAGCCGCGCTGGCGGAGCGCTGATCTCGCGCAGCCGGCCATGTACCCGGTAACGGACCTGCAGGTGATCCTGATAGGGCTCGATGTGGATGTCGGAAGCGCCCATGGCCAGTGCATCGCCGAGCAACTGGTTGACCAGCCGCACGACCGGCGCTTCCTTGGCCTGGTCGATCAGGTGTTCGAGGGAATCGTCCTGATTGGCGACGGCATCCTCGATGCCGCCGACGATTTCCTTGATGGCCGCATCGCCGCTTTCGAAGAATTTCGCATAGGTCGCACGCAGGTCCGGTATCGCCGCCGCCACGGGCACGATCTGGCATTCACTGGCAAGGCGTGCCGCCTGGACGGTGGCCTCATCGGCCGGATCGGCCATGCCCAGCCACACGGTATCGTCTTCGCGCGCCAGCGGCAGCACCCAGCGTTGGCGCAGGAACCTGCTGGAAAAGACCTCCGGAAGAATGGGCGTGTCGGGATAATCGTCCGGGTTCGCGATCTGCAGGCCGTAATGACCGGCCATGAGCTTCATCCACTCGTCACCAGGCAGCAGGCCGAGGCGGTCGAGCACGGCCGGCAGGGGCTCGCGACTCGCCTGCGATTCCGCAATTGCCCGATCTCCATCCTCGCGCTGAATCCTGCCACGTTCGATCAGCAGTGCCAGGGCCGGATGGTTGCGCGGCGAGGGCGCACGCTTTTGTTCGTTGACCCGCTTGGGCCGGAATAGCTGGAGCATCGGCTAAAGGGCCATCCGGTGGAAGTTTCCGACATGCGCAACATTGACACCTGCCGGGATGAAGCCTCCCGTCCCTGTGCCGTCAGGGGTGGGGCCGAATCCGGCAGCAAGGACCAGAGGAGCGCTCCTGCCCCACGTCGGCACGATCCGGTCAGGACAGGTGAGACGGACACGGGTATCGATGATCGGAAAACCTGGCATCGTTTCTCGCGCAAATTGTCGGACAAGGCGGAACGTGGGGGGTAGTATAAAACAGGGGTTGCATGTCGCACAGTCCCCTCGGCGAATTCGTGAGCCATGCACCCTCGCAAGGACACGGTCGGGTGGCTCGAACCGGCATTGCCTGTGGCACCGGTCCGGTCCCGCGCGTCAGCGATGGCTGGTGTCGGCAGTCATGCCGGCACCCTGTTTGCGGCATGGCCTTTCACGCGAGCCGTTCGACCGTGGCACCGACATGGGCGAGCTTGCGTTCGAGATTCTCGTAGCCCCGATCGAGATGATAGATGCGGTTCAACTCGGTCTGGCCGTCGGCGGCGAGTGCTGCGATCACCAGCGATACCGAGGCGCGCAGATCGGTGGCCATGACCGGGGCGGCCTTCAGCCTGCCAACGCCGCGCACAAGTGCGGAGTTTCCCTGAACGGTGATATTTGCGCCCATGCGCATCAATTCGGGAACATGCATGAAACGGTTTTCGAAAATCGTCTCGGTGATCATCGCGGCACCGTCTGCAACGCACATGAGCGCCATGAACTGGGCCTGCAGGTCGGTAGCGAAGCCGGGAAAGGGCTGCGTCATGACATCGGTTCCGTGCAGGCCATTGGCCCGGCTCGCACGCACGCCCGTGGCGGTCGTTTCGAGCTTCACGCCAGCTCTTGCGAGGCTCTCCTCCGCCCCTCCGAACAGGTCGATGCGCATGCCCGCAAGTTCGACATCGCCACCGGTGACTGCTGCCGCCATGGCATAGGTGCCTGCCTCGATGCGGTCGGGCAGGATGGCATGCGTTGCCCCGTGCAGCCGGTCCCGGCCTTCGACGGTGATGGTCTCGCTGCCGGCACCGGAAATTTCCGCGCCCATCGCCCGAAGGCAGGCAGCGAGGTCGACAATCTCCGGTTCGCGGGCGGCATTGCCGATGACCGTGCGTCCATGTGCCATCGTCGCCGCCATCAGCAGGTTCTCCGTGGCTCCCACCGACGGCATGGCAAGGCAGATTTCCGCTCCTCTTAGCCCGCCTTCGGCGCGGGCATGGACATAGCCGTCGGCAAGCTCGATCCGGGCGCCCATGCGTTCGAAACCCGAGAGATGAAGATCGATCGGGCGGGTGCCGATGGCGCAGCCGCCCGGCAGGGATACCCTTGCCTCGTGCTCGCGTGCGAGCAGCGGTCCGAGCACCAGCACCGATGCCCGCATCTTGCGGACCAGATCATAAGGTGCAACGCTGCTCATCACCTTGTTGCAACAAATTTCGATGGTTCCGGGCTCGCCCGCTGCGTGGCGGGTTTCAACGCCGAGGACCTGAAGGAGGCGTAGCATCGAGGTGATGTCGGCCAGATCGGGAACGTTCTCAAGGCGAACGGGTTCGTCCGTCAGGATCGTGGTGGCCAGGATGGGCAGCGCCGCGTTCTTGGCGCCGCTGATCGGAATCGAACCTCGAAGAGGATTGCCGCCGCGGATCAGAATCCTGTCCATGCCGAACTCCGTTGATTTATGCAAATGGAGACGGATACAACCATCGCGCACATCTGCGACGTTCCGTCATCCACAACCGAGGGATATTTTTGCGTCGGTAGATTATTTTTTTGAATTAATCAACTGTTGAGGGAAGAGCCTTGTTTGCAACAATCGGAAGAGATCGGCACGGATGGCCGGACGGGATGATGTGACCTACGACGAAACTCCGTTCTATCGCGATACCGCCGGCCCCATTCCCGGCCGCCCGTTCCTTGAAGGCGATGTCCGTGCCGATGTGGCCATCGTCGGTGGTGGCTATACCGGGCTCGCGGCTGCCCTGCATCTGGCATGCGACGAATTCGATGCCGTTCTGCTGGAGGCCGGCGAGATCGGTAGCGGTGCCTCGGGCCGCAATGGCGGGCAGGTCGGCACGGGCCAGCGGCGTCCCGTCGAGGAACTGGAGCGACGTTACGGTCCGGCGCACGCCCGGCAGTTGTGGGATCTGTCGGAGGAGGCCAGGGGACTGGTCATGCGCCTGATCGCCGACCACGCCATCGACTGTCACCCGCGACCGGGCATCATCGATGCAGCCCACAAGCGCCGCTATCTCGATGCGTACCGCCGCCATGTCGACCACATGCGCGATGTGTATGGCTATAACGGGCTGACTTATGTCGAGGGAGACGACTTCCGGCAGCGGGTCGCCAGTCCCGATTTCCACGGCGGCATCGTCGATTCGGGCGCCCTCCATCTCCATCCGCTGCGCTATGCCCTCGGTCTCGCGCGCGCCGCCGAACGGTCGGGTGCAAGATTGTTCGCCGGCAGTCGCGTCGAGCGGATCGGGCAGGAGGGCAAGGTAACGCTCGAAACGGCCTCGGGAACCGTAACTGCGGATCATGCGATCATCGCCTGCAATGGCTATCTCGGCCATCTTCAACCGGCACTCGCACGCAAGATCCTGCCGATCAACAATTTCATCATTGCCACCGAACCGCTGGGCGAGGCTGGTGCGCGAGCGCTGATTGCCGGCCTCGAGGCCGTCTGTGACAGCCGCTGGGTCGTCAATTACCTGCGATTTTCCAGCGATTACCGTCTCGTGTTCGGTGGCGGCGAGACCTATGGGATGAAATTCCCGGATGATATTCGGACGTTTGTCAGACCCCACATGCTGGAGATATTCCCGCAATTGGCCGATGTTCGCATCGACTATGGCTGGGGCGGCACCGTCGGGATCACGCCCGTTCGGCTGCCATGCTTCATGAAGGTGGGGAATCGTGTCTGGGCGGCGGGCGGCTTCTCCGGCCATGGTATTTCGATCGGCACGCTGGCCGGCGCCATCCTCGCCGAGGCGATCGGTGGCAGGCTGAGCCGGTTCGACATCATGGCACGCATCGACGTTCCCGACTTTCCCGGCGGTACCCGCTTGCGCCACCCGTTGCTGGTCCTGGCCATGCTCTGGGGCAGGCTCCGGGACCGCCTGGGCGTCTGACGCGCCGGCGTCAGTGGCGGGAGGAGCCCGCGGGGCGCAAGCATCGGGATGTCCTCCCGGCGTCAGCCGGTGGCCAATGACCCGGCGAGGTTGAGAACGGATTGAACGACGACCAGAGCGACGCACGCATACGCGGCCATCGGACTCGTTCCCCCTTCGGTACGCAGGCACTTTTCCTGCTCCAGAACCGAGTCCGAAACCTTGCGCGCCCTGCTGGCGCAACGCTGGAAATGCTGCAGATAGGCGCCGTTGGCCAAAAGACCGCTGGTCAGCATCGCCGCCGCCACCAGCGTCAGCAACAGCCAGTGCGGCCAGCCACGGGCATGAGCGATCCAGACGAACTGGAGCCAGCCGATCCAGGTCAGCGCCGATACGAACATCCGGCGATAGGCGAACCAGACCGGACCGAGCAATGCAGCATGGGCGTTCCAGCTTGTACGCTTGCCGCGCCACATCATGACCCGCCAGCTTTCATCGTAGAAGCTTGCGTTGGGACCGACGAAAGTCCGCGCTTCATCAATGGCGATGTCTTCCTCGTTCAGTTCCGTCATGGTCGAAATCGACATGCCATATCCTCGTCTCTGTGCTTTTCAGTCCCGTCAATCGTGCTCGATGATGACTTAGCCGGATCGAAGTCCTTAATGCAATCCCGACGTTCCTCCTTAACCAGGACCTTGAAATTTTCTGGTACTCACGTGTGGTATGGCCGGTAAGTATCATGCCGCCGTGGTGCAGGGTGGGAGGGGACGGGCACAAAGGACGCAACGAAGGGCCCCGCCGCCGGCAAGCGTCCGAAAAGACCTTGGCTCCCATGGCTTTTGCTATAGGTTCAGGTCGGCATCCGGCACCGGAGCACTCACTATTGAAAGAACCAGCGTCGAGGATCTGCCTTTCATGACCAGTCAATTGTTCTCGCCTGTTGTCGTTGGCGATCTGGAGTTGCCAAACAGGATCGTAATGGCACCTCTTACGCGCAATCGTGCCCATCTCGATGGCGACACTCCGGGCGAATTGCACGAGACCTACTATGCCCAGCGCGCCAGTGCCGGCCTCATCATCACCGAAGGCGCCCAGATTTCCGCCGAAGGAAAGGGCTACTATCGCACGCCCGGCATTTACACCGACACACAGGTCGCGGCCTGGAAGCGGGTAACCGACGCCGTGCATGCGCGCGGCGGGCGGATCTTCTGCCAGCTCTGGCATGTGGGGCGGATTTCCCATGTCTCGCTTCAGCCTGACGGGCAGCAGCCGGTGGCACCTTCGGCCATCCGCGCACAGACCAAGACCTTCATTGCCGATGGCTTTGTCGATGTTTCCGGGCCGCGCGCGCTCCGAATCGAGGAAATGCCGCGCATCGTCAGCGATTTCGCCCATGCGGCGCGTTGCGCGAAGGAGGCTGGTTTCGATGGCGTCGAGATCCATTCGGCCAATGGCTATCTGCTCGACCAGTTCCTGCGCGAATCGACAAATCAGCGTACCGACGGCTATGGCGGTACGGTCGAGAACCGTACCCGCCTGGTCAGGGAGGTCATCGACGCCATCGTCGATGCCTGGGCACCGGGGCGTGTCGGCATTCGCTTCAGCCCGTTCTCCCACGCCAACAATGTGGAATTGGGCAACGCCATGGAGACCTTCCTCAGCGCCATCGGGCATGCCGACAGGGCGGGGCTCGCCTATGTCCATCTGGTCGAGGGGGAAACCGGCGGCGAACGCACCATGTCAACCGACGACATAGCGCGCCTGCGAGCCGCGTTCAGCGGTCCCTACATGGCCAACAACGGCTACGACCGGGCGATGGCGACCGCTGCGGTCCAGGAAGGCCGCGCCGACCTGATCTGCATGGGCCGGCCCTTCATTGCCAATCCGGATCTGGTTGAACGGATGAAAGCCAATGCCCCGTTGAACGTGCCCGACCAGGGGACCTTCTATGGTGGCGGAGCGGAAGGCTATACCGACTACCCCACCCTTGATGCATGAGGCGGGCATCCCGGCAGGCTTTCCCTCATCCAGTATCCTTTACCTGCACCGGAAGGTGTGTCAGCTGCTCATGATACCGCCATCGACATTGATGATCTGGCCGGTAACGTAGCTCGATGCTTCGCTGCAGAGGAAATCGATCACGGTCGCGCATTCGCGGGGGCGACCGCGACGCTTGAGCGGGATTTCAGCCAGCATCTTGGCCGCCCGCCCCTCGTCGGACCAGATATGGTCCGGCATCGGCGTATCGATGTGGCCGGGTGCCAGGCCATTGACCAGCGTCCCGGGCGCCAATCTGCGGGCCAGCGAACGCACCAGCCCGGTGATCCCCCCCTTGGCCGCCGAATAGGCCGTGTGGTCGAAGGCGCCGCGCCGGAAGGCCAGCGAGCTGATGAACACCATGCGTGTTGTCTCGCCGACATCGAGACGCGGGACAAGGGCGGTCGTCATGTGGAAGGCATTGTGAAGGTTGGCGGCCATGACCTGATCGTAGACCCGTTCGGGATGGTCGTCGAAGTTCTCCGGTTTGAAAATGCCCGCAAGATGGATGAAGGCATAGACCGGGCGATCCAAGGTTTCGAGGGCGGCCCGGCATGCCTCCGGCGTATCGATGGTCGAAGCGGCCCAGGTGACGTCCCCCTTCCGGTCCGCCATCTCCCCCAGCTCCCTCGCCTGTGCCAGCAACGGTTCCCTTGCGACGTCGATGAGGTGCAGACTTGCTCCCTTGGTGGCGAGAAGCCGGCAGGTCTCCCTGCCTATCCCCCCCGCCGCACCGGAAACGACGAAGCACTTTCCCTGATATTCCCCGTTATCGATCATGCTGCCTGCTTGCCCGTTTCTAGTTCGAGACGGCCTGCATGCGCCGGCAGTTGTGGTTTGGCAAGTCCCGATGCCGTAACGGTTGCCGCCTGAGCCAGTTCTTCAGGTGTGGCACAAATGCGATACCGGGCCAGCAGGGCACCGAAGGAGCGCCGGCTGGTCAGCCAGGCGAAGGGAATGGCGAGCAGCAGGCCGACGAGCACCGGAGAGGCCCAGGGCAGAACCGCGGGCGCGAAAACCGCCAGCAGGCCGGCCATGGCCAGCCCCACCAGCGTCTGCGGCCACAGACCCCGCAAAGCCTCCATGAACGACAGTTCATAGACGGAGCGCCGCTGGGCGTCCCAGCGGATCGTCCGTCCTCGCGCCAGTCCGACCAGGAAGACGGTCTGCGACACGGCCATGATCGGCCCCAGGAACAACGAGAAGAAGGTCTCGATGACGGCAGAAGACAGGATGGCCCGGGTTCCGCCATAGGCGCGGCGACGGCTGCCGTTCATCAGGACATCCACCAGACCCGCGATTTTCGGTGTGAAATTGACGGCCATCATCATGGCGAACAGGACGATGCCGAGACCGAGCTGCATCGACCCTTGAGCGGAACTGCCCATGACCGACGTCCAGATCACCTGCGCGACCCCGGCGAACATGAACAGCAGCCATGCCGGGCTGGCGACATACATCAAGATCGCCAGCACGAGTTGCAGGCGCCCCATGGGCAGGAATCCGTCGCGGCCGATCAGGCGCAGATACTGCATGTTGCCCTGGCACCAGCGCAGGTCGCGCTTGATGAAGTCCTGCAAGGTGGGAGGATTTTCCTCGTAGCTACCGTCCTCGACCGGCAGGACGTGAATGCGGTAGCCCGCGGCGCGCATCATTGCCGCCTCGACCTGGTCGTGGCTCAGGACCATGCCGCCCATGGGCGGTTTGCCCGGCAGCGTCGGCAGGCGGCAATGGTCGATAAAGGCTTTGGTGCGCAGGATGCCGTTATGTCCCCAGTAGGGACCGGCATCGCCCTGCCACCAGGCGCTACCGGTGGTGTAGGCGCGCATGCCGTGACGCATGCCGAGCTGGAAGATCCGGGCAAAGGCACTGTTGTTCGGCAAACCGACGATCAGCGGCTGGACGACGCCGAGCTGCTCGTCATCGTCCATCATCCGCACCAGATCGCGCACGAGGTCGGCGCTCATCGAACTGTCGGCGTCAAGGACGAGGAAATAGTCGAACTCGTGGCCGCGCCGCTCCAGGAATTCCCAGATATTGCCGGTCTTGTGGTTGGTATTGTGCAGCCGGCGACGATATTCGACACGCGAGGAATCGGGGGTCTCCTGTTTCCAGCGATCGAAGAACCGGTTCTCGGAAGCCGCGATCACGTCGTCCCGTGTGTCCGAGAGCACGGCATAGTCGAAGAGGTGACGATCGGGCGTCGCGGCAAGTTCGCCTTCCAGGGCGCGGAGATGCCCGAACACACGATGCGGTTCCTCGTCATGGACAACCATGAGGATGGCGGTACGGCCGCGCAAGGGGCGACTGCGGTCGATGCGCGCGAGAGGCGGGCAGGCGGCAGCGACAGGGTCTCGGGCCAGCCGCAGCATGGCAAAGCCGATGATGGCGTTCCAGAAGCCGATCATCGTCCAGGGCAGGGTCAGTGCGAAGGTCGCGAGCATGACGACGTCGAAGCCGTTGATGCCGTCACCGCCCAGAATGGCGGCCAGCAGGGCCATCGCCAGCAACGATGAGCCCATGACGAGGAACGCGAACAACCCGCGGCGGGCAGCAAGGTCCGGCGCACGCGAAAGCGTGCTGGTTTCGGTCGGCGTCAAATGCGTTTTCTCCCGTAACGGCCATGCATGCTGCATATGCGTTTCGCGCTTGCAGCATGCATGGGATATAGGTCAATTTTCTTGTATTCCAGTCTGATGACGTTGGGCAGGGCGTGATATTTCGTCATCTGGCTGCAATACATGCCCTTGGAGTACGCATGTTTTGCTATTTCTACGGATATTACCCGGTATATTGTCATTGACCATGACTGAGTTCGACTTTTAGGTTTGCTTTCGTCAAAGACCTTCACGATGACTGGAACGAGGATGTCGGAGCTGTTCTCATTGTCGGGAATGCGTGCGCTGGTGACGGGCGGGGCGAGCGGCATCGGTCTGGCCATCGCCGAAGGGCTCCAGCAGGCCGGCGCGACGGTGGCGATCACCGTCCACAACCGCAGGCCCTCCGGCCGGCAGCGGTTCGCCGCGGTGATCGAGACCGATCTGGGCTCGCTGGATGCGGGCGGTGCGGCCGGGCTTGTGGAACGGACGGTGAACGAGCTGGGCGGGCTGGACATCCTCGTCAACAATGCCGGCATCATCCTGCGCGATGCCGCCACCGAGTATTCGCAGGACGACTGGCGCAAGGTGATGCAGGTCAACCTCGACGCAGCCTGGTACCTGTCGCAGGCCGCCGGCCGGCAGATGCTCGCCCATGGCGGCGGCCGGATCGTCAATGTCGCTTCGGTCCTGAGCGAACAGGGCGGGCTGTTCGTGCCCGCCTATACCGCGAGCAAGCACGCGATCGCGGGAATCACCAAGGCCCTGGCGAATGAATGGGCGGACAAGGGCGTGAACGTCAACGCCATCGCTCCCGGCTACACGATCACCACCAACACCCAGGCCATCCGCGAGGATGAGGAACGGGCGCGATCGCTCCTCGCCCGCATACCGGCCGGCCGATTCGCCGAGGCGAAGGAAATGGCCGGAGCCGCGGTCTTCTTCTGTTCGCCGGCCGCAAGCTATTGCCATGGCGCGTTTCTGGCCGTCGACGGTGGCTGGCTCGCCCGTTAGCCGCCGGCAGGATGTCCGGTTCGGCGCCGGATCATCGCGGCCATCGCCCCTGCACGGAATGTGCAGGTGAGCGACGGGACCGTTTCTTCCCCACCTGTGGATCGCACGGGCTTGAGCCTCCATGGACTTGGTGCGATAACGCCCGTCGCTGTCTCCCGCGGCAAGCCTTGCCGGAGACCGCGACAGGGGAAGAAACGGCATGGCTTTTACCAGTCCGGATGGATGGACGGTCCATTTCGAACATAGGGCAGGAACGGGGCGGCCGATCGTGCTGGCCAATTCGCTCGGTACGGATTTTCGTGTCTGGGACGGCCTGTTGCCGATGCTGCCCGGCGGACACCCCATCCTTCGCTACGACAAGCGCGGCCATGGCCTGAGTGATCTCGTCGACCGGCCCCTGACCATCGACGGGCTCGCCGACGATCTCGCCTCCTTGATGGATGAACGCGGGGTCAAGGGCGCGCTCGTCATCGGCCTGTCCATCGGCGGCATGATCGCCCAGTCGCTGGCCGCACGCCGGCGCGATCTCGTCGAGGCGGTGGTGTTGATGGACACGGCACACCGCATCGGCACGCCGGAGATGTGGGAGCAGCGGATCGCCACGGTTCGCCGGGACGGTCTCGAACCCATGGTCCAGACGATCCTCGAACGCTGGTTCACGCCGGTCTTCCACGCCGCCCGCAAGGCCGACCTCGCCGGCTGGCGCAACATGGTGACGCGAACCTCCGCGGAGGGCTATGTGCGCTGCTGCGAGGCCATCCGCGATGCCGACCTGACCCGTTCGACCCGTGCGCTGCAACTTCCGGCCCTGTGCCTGGTGGGGCGCGAGGATGGCTCGACGCCGGTCGGGCTGGTCGAGGAACTGTCCTCACTGATTGAAGGTGCACAGTTCGGGATCATCGACGGGGCAGGGCACCTGCCGTGTGTCGAGCAACCCGAGGCGACGGCGGCTCTCGTCAATCGCTTCATCAAGGATCGGCTGGGATGAACGGGACCGGGTCCTGCCGCCGGGGCCATGGCTGAATCCGGCCTGCTTCAGGCCCTGTTGCGCGAGAACATCGTGAGCCATATCCTCGGCGACGATGCCATCCTCCGCGCCATGGTCGAAACGGAGGCGGCCCTGGCGTCGGTCCAGGGGCAGCTGGGGCTGATTCCACGGTCCGCGGCACACCGGGTCGCCCGCGCGCTGTCCGGCTTTGCCGCCGACCCGTCGACGATCGCCGATGGCATGCGCAGGGACGGCGTGCCGGTACCGGCGCTGGTCCGGGCACTGAGGCGGCATGTCGGCGGGGATGCCGCCGTGTGGGTCCATTTCGGTGCGACCTCGCAGGACATCCTCGACACCGCGCTGATGCTGTGTTTCCGCGATGCGCTTGCCCATGTCGACCTGCGCCTGCACAAGCTGATCGGGAGTCTTCGCAAGCTGGCGTGGACCCATCGCGACACGCCCATGGTCGCCCGTACCCGCTACCAGCAGGCCCAGCCGACCCTGTTCGGGCTCAAGGCGGCGAACTGGATGGTCGCCCATGTCCATCATCGCGAGCGGCTCGCGGAACTGCGCCCGAGGCTGCTCAACGTCCAGCTTTCCGGTGCTGCCGGCACGCTGTCGGCCATGGGCCGCGATGGCCTGGCTGTCGCGGCGGCCCTTGCGCGCCAGCTCGATCTCGGTTTCGAGCCCGCGCCCTGGCACACTCGCCGCGACGCGGTGCTCGAACTGGCTTCATGGTTCGCGCTCGTGACAGGCTCGCTGGGCAAGCTCGGCCAGGACCTGCTGCTGATGGCCCAGAACGAGGTGGGCGAAATCCGCGAGGCCGATGGTGGCGGATCGTCGGCCATGCCGCACAAATCCAACCCGGTCCGGTCCGAAACCCTGGTCACGCTGGCCCGGGTCAATGCCGGATCGCTCGGCACGATGCACCAGTCGGCCATCCAGGAGCACGAACGCGGCGGCGCCGGCTGGCAGCTCGAATGGCAGGAACTGCCGCGCATGGCCATGCATGCCGCGGCTGCCATCGAGCACGGTATCGTCCTGACCGGTTCGATGACAGTCGATACCGTCCGCATGCGGGCCAATCTCGACGCCACGCGCGGCATACTTGCCGGCGAGGCCGCCACCCTTGCCCTGTCGGCGCACATGGACCGCAATGAGGCGGAAACCATCGTCAAGGCCGCGATCCGGCGCACGCGCACGGACGGGGGCATGTTCTTCGAGCATCTGGAAAGGCTCACCGAAGCACCGGTGGACTGGAAGGCCCAGGCCGACCCGGCAAGGCAGCTCGAAAGCGCACGAACCATCCTGGACGCGGTACTCGCCGACGGCTGAACACCGCCCGGCACGGATCGTGATTTTCCGGAGAAATGGTGGGCGCGACAGGGATTGAACCTGTGACCCCTCGCGTGTGAAGCGAGTGCTCTCCCGCTGAGCTACGCGCCCGGACAGCTGCCGCTCACGGCCGCTGGCGAGTTGCTACTGCAAAGATGGCCGGGGATCAAGCGGTCCGGTGAAGGAAAGGCATCTTGTTGTACGGGATGAGGCGCAGGCGGACCCGCACTCTTATCGCGGCATGTACCTCCTTGTGCCCCTGTCGGGCCTGAGCGAAGTTTTTCAAGGCTGAATATAAGAAAATATTCCTTGACTCTCGCACTACCCTTGCATCATAACCTCCCCCATGTCCCACACCTCTCCCACACCCCCCATATTGCCGCGCAAACTCGCCGGCCGGGTCTTTCGCTGGGGCGCGCCTCGCTTCCTGAAGGTGTGCTGGCTGGTGGTGACCGGGCGGCGCGGGGTGCTGGCGGGGCCGCAGGTCCGGCTTGATGTGGCGGAGGTCGACGGGCTGGAACATCTGCCGCATGTGGCGGGTGTCCTGTCGGCGATGCGGGCGGGACTATCCCCACATGGCGGACATGGCCTCCGGGCGATCCTCCACCGTCTGCTGCTGTTCCACTCCCGCGACTGGTTCCGCCAGTTGCAGGACAACTCCCTGGCGCAATCCGTCGCATCGGCGGATGGTGCCGAAAGGGCATGGCTGGATCGTGCCGGACGCAGGGGAATGGGGAATGTCATCACCTCGCTGCTGAAGTCGGTGGCCAGAGGGATCGACGTGCCGGATGTCTGCCCGGTGCCATGGTCGCTCACGGAGGACACTCCCGGGGCGGCGAAACCCGCAAGGGCGAGGAAATCCCGCGGCGAGGAGGAAAGGCTCCGCGCCAGGGGACGGTCCCGCCTGCTGAAAAGTCTCCACGAGCATATCCTCGACGCGATGATGACGACCCCGCAGTCGGGAGCGTTTGCCATCTTCGCGCCGGACGAACTGCGCCTGATCCGCGCGCTTCCGCCCGGCGATTTCCCCGACCTGCCGCCGCCGCCTGTGCGGCCCGTGCCGGCGAGGCGGCCGCTGCCGGTCTGCAAACCCCACCCCGTGTTCGGAAAATCGCTCTCCGGCATCCCCTGACGCTTTCGCGCGAGCTGATTCTACAGTGAAAATGGTGAGGTTGGGACAGTCGGCCTCTGCCGCCAGTGCAACCGGCGAGTGGCGAGTGGTCGATCCGCCTGCTATGTTTCATCGGAGATGAGGAATATCGAGGGACGGGGTCATCATGCAGAACGGTTATTCACCTCTTTTCCAGCTGGGTCCGGACGAGACCGAGTATCGCAAGCTCGATGTCGGCGGGGTGACGACCGTCGAGGTGGACGGTGAAACGCTGGTCCGGGTCGACACCTCGGCGATCGAGGCACTGACCGAGGAAGCGTTCAAGGACATCCATCACCTGTTCCGCCCGGGACACCTGCAGCAGTTGCGCAACATTCTCGAAGACCCCGAGGCGTCGGGCAACGACCGGTTCGTGGCGCTCGAACTTCTGAAGAACGCGTCCATCGCCTCGGCGGGCGTGTTTCCGTCCTGCCAGGATACCGGCACGGCCATCATCGTCGGCAAGAAAGGGCATCGCGTTCTGACCGACGGCACGGATGCGGCGGCGATCTCCGGGGGCGTGGCCAATACCTATCTCACCCGCAACCTGCGCTACAGCCAGATGGCGCCGCTGGACATGTGGACGGAAAAGAACACGCGCAACAATCTGCCGGCACAGATCGACATCCTCGCGGAGAAGGGATCGGCCTACGAGTTCCTGTTCATCGCCAAGGGCGGCGGATCGGCCAACAAGACCTACCTGTATCAGGAGACCCGTCGGTTGCTCGACCCGGAGCGGATCGCGGCATTCTTCGACGAGAAGGTGCGCACGCTGGGGACGACGGCATGTCCGCCCTATCACCTGGCCATCGTCATCGGTGGCCTGTCCGCGGAACAGACGCTGAAGACGGTCAAGCTGGCGAGCTGCCGCTATTACGACACCCTTCCGACCACCGGCGACGAGACGGGGCGTGCGTTCCGCGACCTTGAGCTTGAGGAACAGATTCTCGAACTGACCCGGAACAACGGTATCGGTGCCCAGTTCGGCGGCAAGTATTTCTGTCATGACGTGCGCGTGATCCGGCTGCCGAGACATGGTGCGTCGCTGCCGGTGGGCGTGGGGGTTTCGTGCTCGGCCGACCGGCAGGTGAAGGCGAAGATCACGGCCGAGGGCGTGTTCATCGAGCGGCTGGAGACCGATCCGGCGAAATACCTGCCCGAGGCCGAGATCGATATCGGCGAGGCGGTGCGGATCGACCTCGACCGGCCCATGAGCGAGGTGACTGCCGAACTTTCGAAATATCCGGTCACGACGCCGGTGCTGCTCAGCGGGACGATGATCGTGGCCCGCGACATGGTGCATGCGGCGTTGTCCGACCGGATCCGGAATGGCGGGGAACTGCCCGACTACTTCAAGAAGCATCCGATCTACTATGCCGGGCCGGCCAAGACGCCCGAAGGGTATGCCTCGGGTTCGTTCGGACCGACGACTGCGGCGCGCATGGATCCCTATGTGGCGGAATTCCAGCCGCTGGGCGGGTCGCTGGTGACCCTGGCCAAGGGCAACCGCTCGGAGACGGTGCTGCATAGCTGCAAGCGCAATGGCGGGTTCTACCTGGCGACGGTCGGCGGTGCGGCCGCACGGGTGGGGCGCGACTATATCACCAAGGTGGAGCAGCTCGATTTCGCCGATTTCGGCATGGAGGCGGTATGGCGGATCGAGGTCCGCGATCTGCCGGCCTTCATCGTCATCGACGACAAGGGGAACGACTTCTTCCGCCAGCGCCAGCCGGCGGCGACGGGAGTGTGAACTGATAAGCTGTTGAGAGAACTTGCTTTCCTGCCTTAACGCTTCAAGGTTGATTTGAAGCATCATGATGTGGATGGAAGTCCGGGTGCGCCTTGACGCCCGGGCGACCACAGCCTAGCGCATCCTGAGGACAAGAACGATTGCGAGGGATGCTCATGCGTGTGCGCTCGACGATGGGAGCGGCTCTCCTGCTGGCGCTGGCCGGTTGCGGGGGTGGCGGCGGTGGTCATGGCGACAACGACGATTTCGTCTCGCCGGTCGATGCGGGGGATGTGCCGGACCTGGCCGGAGCGATTGCGGACGGGTCGGGTTTCGTGGCGCCGGCGCAAGCCACGGTGACGGGGCGCTCGTCGACCGTGGTGATCGAACAGGGCGGCTCGATCCGGATCCGGGTGCCGGGCGACACGCTGCAACGGTACTATACGCCGACCTCGACAGTCTCCAACATCGAGACCTACCAGTCCTACGATGCCAGCGACTTCCTCATCAAGAATACGGTGGGGCAGGGGTTCGGCGACAGTTTCGACCTCAACTATGTCAGCTTCGGTGTCTGGGCGGAGAGCGACGTCGCCGACCTGCTGATGGCCGATGACCCGCGGATCATCGATGCGGCGCCATTCTACATTGCCGTGCCGACCCCGCGCAACCAGATGCCGCTGACCGGTGCCGCCAGTTATCGTGGCGGGGTCCTCGGTGTCGAGACCGATGGCGACCGGATGAAGGCCGTCCTCGTCGGCTCGATCAATGCGCAGGCTGATTTCCTTCGTGGCAACATCTACGCCACGGCCACGCTCAAGGAGCGCGACGGCGGGGCATGGGGCACGGTGACGATGCCCGACATCGCCATCAACGGCACGAAGTTCTCGAGTGAGAACGTCACGGCGAGCACCGGCCACAAGGGCGAGGTCAGCGGTATCTTTGCGGGGCCGGATGCGCAGGAGATCGCGGGCACGATGGTCCTCAAGGGCGACACGACCGTTCGGGCATCCCTTGCCGCGCGGCAGTACTGACGGCTGCGGCCCGGGACCGGGAAGAAGCGCTCTGTCCCGTCTTTCGCGATGCGGCCGGTTGATGTCGCTCGCGGTCGTGGTTGCCCGGTGCTAGAAGGTGACCATGACTGTTGCCGACATCTTCATCGACGGGGTGGGAGCCCTGCCGCCTGTGCTGCTTGCGCCGATGAGCGGAGTTTCCGACCTGCCCTTCCGGCGGCTGGCCCGGCGCGGTTTCGGTGGCCTTATCTTTTCGGAGATGATCGCCGGAAGGGAAATGTTGCAGGGAACGGAGCAGTCGCTGCGCATGGCCCTGTTCGACGCCGATGAACCGCTGGCATCCCTGCAACTGGCCGGCCGCGACCCCAAGCTCATGGCCGATGCCGCGCGGCTGGCGGTCGATCTCGGCGCCCGGCTGGTCGACATCAATTTCGGTTGTCCAGTAAAAAAGGTGGTCAATGGCCTCGGCGGTTCCGCCCTCATGCGCGACGAGCCGCTTGCCGGTGCGATCCTGGATGCGGTGGTGCGCGCGGTCGACATTCCGGTGACCGTCAAGATGCGGCTCGGCTGGGACCGCGATCATCTCAACGCACCGGCGATTGCCCGCCGGGCGGAGCAGGCCGGCGTGCGCATGGTCACGGTCCACGGCCGAACCCGCGACCAGATGTACGAGGGGCGCGCCGACTGGGCGGCGGCCGCGAAAGTGCGAGAAGCGATATCATTGCCACTTGTCATCAATGGTGACATCGAGACTGCTGCCGATGCGCGAGAGGCAATGCGCCTGAGCGGTGCCGACGCGGTGATGATCGGCCGGACCACCTGCGGCCGGCCGTGGCATGCGCGCGCACTCGCCGACGCCCTTGCCGGCGGTCGCGAGGTCGAGCCGCTCCCACCCGACGAACAGGCGCGGCTGCTGATCGAGCATTATGACCTGCTGCTCGAATTTTACGGTGAAAATCGTGGAAAACGAATTGCCCGCAAGCATCTGCTCCGGGCCCTCGGCCGGCATGCCGGTGCCGCGGATATCGTCGCCAGGCTGGTGAGGCTCGACGATCCGCTTGCGGTGAGGCGACTTGTCGCCGACCATTTCGGCGAAGTCACGGATCCGCTTCGAGCTCGCGCGGCCTGATATAGTCCACGATCGTGCCACGTCCGATGGCGGCCCAGTCGCAGACGTCGAAATGCAGGCGCAGCAGGCCCCCCGTCGGGTACTTGGCGATCAGCTCGTCACGCAGCCGGCCGGGATGCGACAGGGCGCGGCCCGCCCGCTGCAAGCCCGGATTGTGGCCGACCACCATCAGGCGCGGGGCCGAATCGGGTTGCCGGACAATGATGTCGAGGATCTGCTCCTGTGAAGCCAGGTAGAGCGACCGCAGCATTTCAACTTGCGGATTCCTGTCCCATGACTCCACCAGCAGATCGAGCGTACGCCGGGTACGCGTCGCCGACGAGCAAAGCACCAGGTCGGGAACCCAGCTGCGGGCTGCCATGAGCCTGCCGAGGCTCTTCCCGGCGCGAATGCCGCGCGGAGCGAGATCGCGCAGGAAATCGTCCTGCCCCGCGATGTCCCAGCTCGATTTCACATGCCTCAGGAGAAAGAGTTCGAGTGTCATAATCGCAGACTTGTCATTGTCCCCGCATGACCGGACTTCTTCCCATCGGGTCATGCCTGTGTCATGGAAGGGTAGCATGACAACGTCATGCGGCTTTTGCTAGAATGCAATCTGATCCAAGGGAAAAATGACACGCAGAACCGTCTGCCCCGGCAGGACAACAGCCTTGGCGGTCTGTTCGGACGGACGTCTGTCGTGTGGTCGAGGATGAAGAACGGGCCGATGGACGACGAACACATTACCGAGATCGAGCGTGACGTGCTCGACGAGCAGGAACAGCGGGCGGTGACCGGAGGCCCTGCCGCGGAGCCCGAGCGGATCGCCGTGCGATCCGAGCATTTCATCAATCGCGAATTGTCCTGGCTCGCCTTCAATGAACGGGTGCTGGAAGAGGCGCTCAATTCCTCCCACCCCCTGCTGGAACGCCTGCGGTTCCTGTCCATCTCGGCCAGCAATCTCGACGAGTTCTACATGGTCCGCGTGGCCGGGCTGAAAGGGCTGATCCAGGCCGGCGTCACCACGATGAGCCAGGACGGGCTCATGCCCGCCGAACAGCTTCTCGCGATCAACACCCGAGCCGATGAGTTGATGCGCAGCCAGCAGGAATGCTGGCACGATCTTGTCAGGCAGATGGCCGCGATCAACATCGACGTGCTGTCGATCGACGCCATCGGCGGCGAGGACGCCGCCTGGCTCGAACAGTATTTCGCCGACGAGATCCTGCCGGTTCTCACGCCCATCGCCATCGACCCGGCGCACCCGTTCCCGTTCATCCCCAATTGCGGCATGGGGCTGGTAATGGAACTCGATCGGCCCAAGGGGGACTCCGTCACCGGCCTCGTCCTGCACCCCATCAAGCTCGAACGGTTCATCCGCCTGCCCGGTCCGGCCCTGCGGTTCGTGCGGATCGAGGATGTCATCCAGATGTTCCTCGAACACCTTTTCCCACGCTTCAAGGTCAGGGGAATAGGGTATTTCAGGGTGATCCGCGACAGCGACATCGAGATCGAGGAAGAGGCCGAGGATCTGGTCCGGCTCTATGAGACGCTGCTCAAGCGCCGCCGCCGCGGCCATGTGATCCGGCTTACCACCAATACCGAGATGCCGGCAGGCTTGCAGAACTTCCTCATCGACCAGCTCGATGTCGACAAGGCCGATGTATTCGCGCTCGATGGCATACTCGGGCTTGCCGATGTCAAGGCCATCATCACCAAGGAACGGCCGGACCTGATCTTCCAGCCCTATACGCCGCGTTTCCCCGAGCGGATCAAGGAGTTCGGCGGCGACTGCTTTGCGGCCATCCGGCAAAAGGACCTCATCATCCACCACCCCTACGAGAGCTTCGACGTGGTGGTGCAGTTCGTCCGGCAGGCCGCGCGCGATCCCAATGTGGTGGCGATCAAGCAGACGCTGTATCGTACAAGTGAAGACAGTCCCATCGTCGCGGCCCTGATCGAGGCGGCAGAGGCCGGCAAGTCGGTAACGGCCCTGGTCGAGCTCAAGGCGCGGTTCGACGAGGAACAGAACATCCGCTGGGCGCGCAATCTCGAACGTGCCGGCGTCCAGGTGGTGTTCGGTTTCATTTCGCTCAAGACCCATGCCAAGGTCTCGATGATCGTGCGCCGCGAACAGTTAGGACTGCGGACCTATGTTCATTTCGGCACGGGCAATTATCATCCGATCACCGCCCGTATCTACACCGACCTGTCGTTTTTCACCTGCGATCCGGCCCTGGGGCGTGATGCCGGCAAGGCCTTCAATTTCATGACCGGCTATGCCGAACCGCGGGATCTCGAATATCTCGCTATCGCACCGGTCAATCTGCGCGAAACCCTGCTGGGCCTGATCGATGCGGAGATCGAGCATGCGAAGGCGGGACGCAAGGCGGCGATCTGGGCCAAGATGAACTCGATCGTCGACGAGCAGATCATCCAGGCCCTTTATCGGGCCTCACAGTCGGGCGTGAAGATCGACCTCATCATTCGCGGAATCTGTTGCCTGCGCCCGGGCGTGCCGGGTCTCTCGGAGAATATCCGGGTGAAAAGCATCGTCGGAAGGTTTCTCGAACACAGCCGCATCGTCTGTTTCGGTGCCGGCCACGGCCTGCCGTCGAAGCAGGCCAAGGTGTTCATATCGTCGGCCGACTGGATGCAGCGCAACCTGTCGCGGCGGGTCGAGAGCCTCGTGCCGATCCTCAACGAAACCGTGCATCAGCAGGTCCTGCACCAGATCATGATCGCCAACATGAAGGACAAGGCGTCAAGCTGGCTGCTGCGTTCCGACGGGACCTACCACCGGGTGCGGCGCGACAGGAACTGCTTTTCCGCGCACACCTATTTCATGACCAATCCGAGCCTGTCCGGTCGGGGCAGTGCCCTGCGCAAGAAGCGGGTCACCCGGTTGCAGCTCTCGTGAGATACCTGTCGATGGAGCGGGCCATGCATGATGGCATGCCGAAGCCCGGAACGGGGCGCAGGTGAGCCTGCCGCTCGTCCGGGTTCTGGCCATGGGGGGCACGATCGCCTCCATTGGCGGTCCGGGAGCCGGCGTGCGGCCCGGCCTCGGCGCGGCCGAACTGGTCGAGGCGGTTCCGCAGCTGACCGATGTCGCGCGCATCGAGGCCGAGCAGTTCCGCCAGATGGCCAGTCCGCACATGACATTGGCCGACGTCGTCGCCCTTGCCCGCGAAATCCTTGCCGAGCCCGTGCCGACCGTTGTCACTCACGGCACCGATACCATCGAGGAGACGGCCTTCGCATTGGAACTGCTGATAGGTGAGGTTGGTCCCGTCGTGGTGACGGGTGCCATGCGCAACCCGACCCTGCCCGGCGCGGATGGTCCCGCCAACGTGCTGGCGGCAGTGCAGACCGCGATCGACAGGCAGGCCAGCGGTCGTGGTGTGATGGTGGTGTTGAATGATGAAATTCACACTGCACGACATGTGATAAAAGGCAATACCGCACTCGCCTCGACATTCATCTCGCCGCAATCCGGGCGTATCGGTCAGGTTGTCGAAGGCCGCCCGCACTGGTTCGCCAGCCTGCCGCCCTTGCCGGTGCTGACGATCGGCGACGATGGCCCGCCGGGTCCGGAGCTTCCCTGGGTGCCGCTGTGGACCGTGGCGCTGGGCGATGACGGACGATTGCTGGAACGCGCAGCCGACGACATCGACGGGCTGGTGGTGGCCGGGATGGGTGGAGGACATGTGCCACCCGCGTCCATTCCTGTTTTGGAGAAAATCGCTAAAAGGGTACCGGTCGTGCTGGCGAGCCGCACCGGCAGCGGTGCCGTGCTGGAGCGGACCTACGGCTATGCAGGTGCGGAGTTCGACCTGCTCGGGATCGGCGCGATACCGGCCGGATGGCTCGCGCCGCTCAAGGCCCGGGTGCTGCTGATGCTGGCCCTGGCGGCCGGGCGACGCGACATCCCCGCAATATTCGCCCCCTTCCGCTGATCGGGGATCTGTCGACATGCCATCCGGACAAGGTCTCTCGACGCCCGACCGATGCGGTGATATCCGGGGCCGATGCGAATAAAACCGCTTGGCCAGAAAGAATTCATCGCCCTGTTCGCGCTGGTCACGTCGATGACCGCACTCAGCATAGACACGATGCTGCCGGCTCTCGATACGATCGGTCGCGACCTTGGCGTGAGCGATCCCCGCGACGTTCAGTACATCATCTCGCTGCTCGTGCTCGGCATGATGGCCGGAGAGCTGTTCTTCGGCTCGCTGGCCGATGCTCTGGGGCGCAAGAAGGCGCTGATGGTCGGCCTGCTGATCTACGGTGCCGGCACAATCATGACGCTCGCGGCACAGTCGATGACCATGCTCCTGGTCGGCCGGGTGGTCCAGGGGATCGGGGTAGCCGGTCCCAAGATCGCGTCGAGGGCACTGCTGCGCGACCAGTTCGAGGGGGATGCGCTGGCGCGGATCAGCTCGATCATCTTCATGATCTTCATCCTCGTGCCGATGGTCGCTCCCCTTGTCGGCATGTTGCTGGTCAATTTGTGGCACTGGCGCGCCATCTTCCTCGTCTTCCTGCTGCTGGCGATCATCAATGGACTGTGGCTCGGCCTGCGCCAGCCGGAGACGCTGCCCCCCGAACGGCGCATCGCCCTCCAATGGAACGTTCAGCTGGCCAACATCCTCTCGATCATGAAAATCAAGTCCGTGGTGGCGCTGACCCTCGCGCTGGGGTGTGTCTTCGGCACGATGCTGTCCTATATCTCGACCGCGCCCGCGATATTTCACGACATCTACGGCATCACCGACCTGTTTCCGCTTTACTTCGCCATGCTGGCGGGCGGCATCGGCGTCTCGTCCTTCCTGAACGCGCATGTCGTTCGCCGCTTTGGCGCCACCCGCATGGCCCTGGGCGCCCTGATCGCGGCAACGGCACTCTCCGCCATGGGCATGCTGGGTGTGGTCCATGGCGGCGGCGTGCTGCCATTCCCCCTCTTCATGGCGCTGTTCTTCTCGCTGTTCTTCTGCCTTGGCGCACTCTTCGGCAATCTGAGCGCCATCGCCATGCAACCGCTCGGGAACATGGCCGGGATCGGCGCCTCCTTCATTTCGGCGTTTTCGTCCCTGACATCCGCATTGATCGCCATGCTGTCCGGCCGCTTCTACGACGGCACCCTCTTCGCGATCACGATCTGCATGTTGCTGGCTTTTTCAACGGCTCTGACACTGTTCTTCTATTCGAGAAAGGTCAAAGTACATTCCTGACGCCGGCCATGTGTTCCTCGCGCTCAAAGGTCGAGAAAGCGGCGGATGCAGGCGATCTGGTCATCGGCCATGAGGGCCGGAGCGTGGCCCACGCCGGCAAAGGTCGCGATGTCAACCCGTGGACCGCGCCCGGCCATCTCCCGCGCCGTATCCTCCAGCAACAGGACGCTGTCGGCACCGCGGAGCAGCAATGCGGGACAGCGGATCGAATCGTACTGGGACCAGACGTCGATATCGGCCATCGCCGCCTCGGCAAAGGGCTGGCGGATCTCGGGATCGTAATGCAGGCGGAAGACAGCGCCATCGGCGCGGGCGCTGTGGACAGCGAGATGGTGCCACTGTTCGTCGGTCAGCGGGCCGAAGGACGCATGAATGAACCGCAGATGCTGCTCGACCGCATCGATCGAGGGAAAGCTGAGATCGAGGCCGAGATAGTCGCGGATCATCTCCAGCGCCTTTTTCGGCACGAACGGGCCGATATCGTTGAGAACCAGCGACCGGAAGGGATGCTGGCCGAGTCCGGCGACGGCCATGGCGATCAATCCCCCCATGGAGGTGCCGATCCAGTCGACCGGACCCAGCCGTTCCCTTTCGAGAAACCCGAGGATGTGGCGGGCGTAGATGGGGACGTCATAGCCGGACTTGTCGTCCAGCCACGAGCTGCGGCCGCGGCCGGCGACATCGAGCGCGATCACCCTGGCCTTCGTCGACAACGCCTGTGCGAGCATGTCGAAATCGTGGGCATTGCGGGTGAGGCCATGGACGCACAGGACCGTTCGGCTGGATGACGGATCGCCATATTCGAGCCAGCCGAGCCTTACCGGGAATTCATCGTCCTCGATCTGCGTTTCCCGCTCGCGCATGCCATGTTCTCCCTTCGGCGACCTTCATGGATCGTAGCAGTGATTGGGCGGCATGCCGAGTGCCCAGCGGACAGACCCGGAAAATGGCGGTGACGGGAAACTCAGTCGCGGGGAGCGATCCGGGCGGCACGGGCCGTGACCTCGCCACGGCCGCCACCCAGCGTGACCGGTTTCGAACGAACCGTCTCGCGCCAGACGATGAACATGCCGCTGCCGATGACGATCGCCAGACCGATGAGCAGGTGCAGCGTGGGCTGGTCGCCGAAGAGCATCATGCCGAAGATCACTGCCCAGATCATTTGCGTATACTGGAACGGTGCGATGAGCGCTGCCGGAGTTTCACGCGTGGCCATCACCAGACCTGCCTGTCCCGAGCCGAACAGGAGACCGGCCAGGGCAAGCGTGCCGAGTTCGTGCCATGTCGGCGTGATCCAGTCCTGAAAGGCGAGGGGTGCCGATGACAGGCCCACGGCCAGGATGAGCGAGCCGAGGATCGAGGCGCTCTTCTCGCGTCCCCCCAGCTTGCGCAGGATGAGGAAGGAGCACGAACCGCACAACGTGGCCATGGCCACCATGAGATGGCCCATACCCAGCGCCTCGAAGTTCGGGTCGAGCATGACCATGACGCCGGCAAAGCCGACGAGCGTGGCACTCCAGCGGCGCCAGCCGACATCCTCGCGCAGGATCAGCGCCGAAAATGCCGTGATGATCATCGGCGATGCGAACAGGATGGCATAGGCCTCGGCCAGGGGAAGCATCGAGAATGCATTCCAGGCCAGATGGCAGCATATGGCGGTCAGGATCGCACGCGCCAGGACAAGCCCGCGGTTTCTGGGGAGCATGGCGCGCAGGCCGCCCTGTCCGCGTGTCAGCAACAGCACGGGCGGCAATGCGAAGACGGCCATCATCAGGGCGACCTGGAAGACCGAGAAGCGCGAACTGGACAGCTTGATGATGGCATCCGCCGTCGAAAACGCGGCATAGGCTGCAATCGCGAAGCCAATTCCACGAGCCACCGGAGCGCTCGACGAGATACCGTGTGCAGCTGCCATATACGCGGCCCATCATCCATGTTGGAGATGAACACCTTATAGATCGGTTGGCAGGGAAAGAGACAGGATCGTTTGCTGAATCAGCCATGCAAAATTAGGGGAGCCGGCTTTAACAGCGTGTTGACGAAATGCTGATAGCCGCGGCTGTCGGCATTTCGTCAACACGCTGTTAACCTTTGCATTTCATTTCGATTTCGGGGCGCGCCGATTGCGGCGGAAAGGTGTAGGATTAAATACAAATATATTGTGTGAATATAAGATGCAAATCAAATTTTGGAAGAGGTATTCTCACAAATGAGAATTTATTGATTTGTAAAACTTTACATCGTGGTCGGTCAGATGCTGAAATCCATTCCTCTGGGCTTGTCGCCATTGACGTCGAGACTTTCCGCACGGCGACAAAGGTCTTCGATGGTAATGGTCGATAGCTTGGCGACGAACTCCCGTTCGATACCGGCCCAGAAGGGAGTCATGACCCGCTGGCCCAGTTCGGACTGCGAGGTGGGCACACTGTTGTCGTCGTCCTCGACGCGTTCGACGACAGCGACAACGTCGGCGATGGTGATGCGCCGTCGTTCCCGTGCAAGCCGGTAACCGCCGCGCGGACCCCGTACACCCTTGAGAATGCCAGCGCGGACGAGCTGCTGCATGACCTGTTCGAGATATCTTCGGGGCAGATCCATCCGCTGCCCGATATCGAGGCTCTGGACGGGTTCGAGAGTTGCCTGGCAGGCGATGTCGACAACAGCCTCGAGCGCCAGTGCCAGTTTCTTGCTCGGCCTTAACATACTGCTAGTTTTCCTTTGGTTGCGGGGGAGAATCAGACAAGCCCTGGCTGATTCCGGTGGAGCCGAACCCACCGGAGCCACGCTTGCTTTCATTGGCACCGACGGCTTCTTCCAGCCAGACGGGTGCACAAACCGGTGCGATGACCATCTGGGCAATTCTCATGCCGCGCTTCACGGTAAACGCGGCCTCTCCCAGATTGATCAGGACAACTCTTATCTCCCCGCGGTAGTCGCTGTCGACCGTTCCGGGGCTGTTGAGAACCGTAATGCCATTTTTGAGCGCCAGTCCGGAACGCGGACGGACCTGCGCCTCGTAGCCGGAGGGCAGGGCAATGCGCAATCCTGTCGGTATCAGGCAGCGCATTCCGGGTTCGATGACGATATCCGCATCCGGCCCGGTCGCGGCCAGCAGGTCGACCCCGGCAGCTCCGGAAGTCGCCGCTGCCGGCAGGGGCAGGTCCGCGGCGTTGGCCAGCCGCTCGACGGAAACCTGAACAAGCGGGCTCATGCTATCGCGCTCCCCTCCGTTGATGGCCTGCCGCAATAGATCGCGATCTCGCCGGCAATGTCCTGAACCAGCCGGCGGGCCAGTTCGAGTTTGTCCATGTCGGCCCAGAGTTCGGCCCGACTGTCGGCCCGGATCAACATCACCTGATTGCGGGAACCGCCGAACACCCTGCTGCCGACGCCCACGTCGTTCATCAGAATCCAGTCGCATCCCTTGCGTTCCAGCTTGGCCCGGGCATGCGCCTCGTGATGTTCGGTCTCGGCGGCAAATCCCACCACCAGCGCCGGTCTTCGGTGCGGATGTTGCGACAGGGTGCGCAGGATGTCGGGATTTTCCACCATCGTCAGGGATGGCGGGCCGGATCCATCCTTCTTCATCTTCTGGTCGCCGGCATGGGCGGGCCGCCAGTCGGCGACGGCCGCGGCACACACGGCGATATCCGCCGGAAGAGCCTCTTCAACGGCTGCCAGCATGTCCGAGGCGGAGATCACATGACGGACGGTGACATTGCGCGGATCGGGAATATGAACCGGTCCGCTCACCAGCGTCACCCTCGCACCGGCTTCGGCCAGCGCCGCGGCAATCGCATGGCCCTGGCGACCCGACGAGTGGTTGGCGATGTAACGCACCGGATCGATCGCCTCATGGGTCGGGCCGCTTGTCACGATTGCATGATAACCCGCAAGCGGCTGCCCCGACGGACGCAGCAGCCGTTCGATGGCATCGAGAATATCCGGCGGTTCGGCCATGCGGCCGGATCCGGTCTCGCCGCACGCCATGTCGCCGGGATCGGGACCGACCTGCCGGATGCCATCGGCGCCCAGTTGCCGCAGGTTGCGCTGCGTGGCCGGATGATTCCACATGGCGGGATTCATGGCCGGAGCGACGAGCACGGGCTTGTCGGTGGCAAGCAGGACGGCCGTGGCGAGATCGTCGGCCTGGCCGGTGGCCATCCTTGCGATGATATCGGCGGTGGCCGGGGCGACAACGAGGATATCGTTTTCCCGCGACAGCCGGATATGGCCCATTTCCGCCTCGTCGGTCAGCGAGAACAGGTCGTCATAGACCCTGTTGCCGCTGAGGGCGGCCAGTGACAGCGGAGCGACGAACCGGCTCGCCGCCCGGGTCATGATGCAGGTGAATGCCATGCCCCGTTCGCGTCCCCGACGGATCAGTTCCGGAATCTTGAAGGCGGCGATACCGCCGCTGACGATCAATCCGATATTCACGAAAACGGTCTTTCGATGATGCGAATGTCCGGGCCGCCCGGATTCGGATCGGGCTGTCCGGGAGGTCATTCAGGCGAGGCTGCCGGAATTATAGCCTCCCGGTCACTATTTGATAAGCAACCCGATGATCAATCCTATCGTCCCGGCCAGGGCCCATTTCCACGCCTCGCCGGCAGGGCGGGAAGGTGGCCCCCGGTCCTCCATCCGTTCCAGCGCACGATCCAGCCGTTGCATCATGGAGGGAAGGTTCCGGGCCAGCTTCATGCCATCCCGGGCGATGTTCTCGAGTTGGGCCTGCGGACCGAGATGGCGCCGGATCCAGTCCTCGACAAGCGGATGGGCGAGCTCCCACATGTTGACGCGGGGATTGAGATATCGGCCCACCCCCTCGGCCACGACCATGGTCTTTTGCAGCAAAAGCAGTTGCGGCTGGGTCTGCATGTCGAACTGTTCGGCGATGGCGAGAACCTGGCCCAGCACCCGGCCGAACGAGATATCGCTCAGGGGCTTGTCGAGTATGGGCTCGCCGATCGCCCTGCAGGCCTGGGTGAAGGACAGGCGATCCTGCGTGTCGGGAAGAAATCCCGCATCGAAGAATACATCCGATACGGAAGCGTAATCGCGGCGCAGGAAACCGACCAATATTGCCGCCAGATGGCGACGGGTGGCGAGATCCACCCGTCCCATGATGCCGAAATCCAGCGCGACGATCACGCCGTGTTCGTCGATCAGCATGTTGCCCGGATGCATGTCGCCGTGGAAGAAGCCGTCGCGGAAGACCTGGTTGAAGAACACGGCGGCCGCGCGTTCGAGGATGGCATCGGGATGCAGCCCTGCTTCCACCAGCTTTTCCGGCTCGTCCACCCGCAATCCGCGCACCCGCTCGAAGGTCGCCACCCGCCGGGCCGTCCGCTGCCAGTCCACCGCCGGAACCCGGAAACCCTGATCGTGGATGCAGTTCTCGTGCAGTTCGGCCGCCGCGGCCGCTTCCAGCCGCAGATCCAGTTCACGGCGTGTGGAGGCGGCGAAGATCTGGACGGCTTCGAGGATGCGATAACGGCGGAACTGGTTCTGCAGCCGTTCGACCAGTGCGGCCGTCCACAAGAGCAGGTCGAGGTCGCGCTCGATGGCCTGTTCGATGCCGGGCCGGAGGATCTTGACGGCAACCTCGGTTCCTTCGCTGGTGCGGGCCAGATGAACCTGGGCTATCGAGGCGGCTGCAACCGGCGTGTCGTCGAATTCCAGGAACAGGCTGTCGAGCGGCGCCTCCATCTCCCTTTCCACCGTCGCCCGGGCCATGGCCGGGGGAAAGGATGGCAGGCGGTCCTGCAGGCTCGCCAGATCGCGGGCGATCGGATCTCCGATGAGATCGGCGCGCGTGGCAAGGCTCTGCCCGAACTTGATGAAACACGGCCCCAATTGCTGCAGCGACCGCGCCAGCCTTTCGCCCGGGCGCCCGGTGGCCTTGCGGTTGATGAGGGGCGATGTCAGTTTCAGCAGCGGCGCTGCCGCGGGGATCATCTCCAGCGGGAACAGGGCGTCGTTGCGGGCGAGAATCCGGGCGATCCTGGTCAATCGCAGGAGATTGCGAATGCTGCGCAGCATCAGTCCGGCCGTTTTGCCATGCTCACGGATGCCGATATGCGCATGTCACTCCGGAGCGGCCGGTCAAAGGCGCCAGCCCGAATGAAGCGCGGCAACGCCGCCGGACAGGTTGCGAACGCGGACCTGATCGAAGCCGGTGTCCCTGAACAGCTGGGCGAAGGTCTCCTGATCGGGAAAACGTCGGATGCTCTCGGCGAGATAGCGGTAGCTGTCGGCGTCCCGGGCGATCAGCTTGCCCATGAGCGGCAGCAGGTCGTGGCTGTAACGGTTGTACAGTCCTTCGAATGCGGAAAGCTGCAACCTGGAGAATTCGAGGCAGATGAAGCGCCCGCCCGGCTTCAGAACCCGGCGGATCTCCGCCAGCGCCCGGTCGATGCGGGTCACGTTGCGGATCCCGAAGGCCATGGTGCAGGCGTCGATGCAGGCCGCGGGAAGGGGCAGCGACTGGGCATCGCCGGTGATCCAGTCGATGCCGGAGTGCCATCCGCTGTCCAGCGAGCGGTCACGGCCGACACCGAGCATGGCGACGTTGATGTCGATCAGCGTCACCCGGGCCTTGCCGTCCACGCGGTCGAGCAACCGCTGGGCGATGTCGCCGGTGCCGCCTGCCAGGTCGAGGTAATGACGGCCGGGACGCGGAGCCAGCCAGTCGAGCATCGCCTCCTTCCACAACCGGTGGATGCCGAAGCTCATCACGTCGTTCATGATGTCGTACTTGCCGGCGACGCTGTCGAACACCGCGCGGACCCTGCCGGACTTGGCTCCGGGATCGACGTCCTGATAGCCGAACGATGTGGCGAGGCGATCCACCGCCGCGCGGCCGGATGCTGACGACCCCACCGCGGATGGAGCGGAGGGCTCGTGGCGTGGGCGCGGGTTCATGGGACAGGCTCCGGCTTGCTCGATGTTGCCGGCTCCTTCTATGTCACCCGCGCGGCGCCAGCAAGGTGCGGCGATGCCGCGCCGAGGGGAAGGGACCCATGCCCGAACTGCCTGAAGTCGAAACCACCATGCGGGCCATGCGCGGCAGGCTCGATGGCCGGCACATCGAACATGTCGAGCAGCACCGCCCGGACCTTCGCTTCCCGTTGCCGCCCATGCTGCCCGAGCGCCTTGCCGGGCGGCGGATTGTCGCCTTCGGCCGCAGGGCCAAGTATATCCTCGTTCACCTGGACGGCGGCAGCACGCTGCTCCTGCACCTGGGAATGTCGGGACGGCTGCTCTTCGACGGCGAGCCGCGCGGACGACACGAGCATCTGACCTTTCATTTCGAGGGAGGTACGATATTGCGCTTCGTCGATCCGCGGCGTTTCGGCATGCTCGACCTGGTGGATACGGAAGAGCTGCCGGATCATCGCTGGCTTCGTCATCTCGGGCTCGAACCGCTCGACGCGGCTTTCGATGCCGCAGCGTTGCGAACACGCCTCGCAGGGCGGCAGCAGGCGGTGAAGACGGCCATCATGGACCAGCGGCTGGTTGTTGGCGTGGGCAACATCTATGCCAGCGAGAGCCTGTTCCGGGCAGCAATCCTGCCCACCCGTCCCGCGGCGTCGATCGGTCCGGGGCGGGCCGGCCGGCTGGCGCGTTCGATCCGGGAGGTTCTCCAGGAGGCGATCGTCGCCGGAGGATCATCGTTGCGCGACTATGTCAGTGCCGATGGCGAACTCGGCAATTTCCAGTCGTTCTTCCGGGTCTATGGCCGCGACGACCTGCCCTGCCGGAACTGTGGCGAGCCGGTGCGCCGGATGGTCCAGGGTGGACGCGCGACGTTTTTCTGCAATCGATGTCAACGGTGACGGGAAGGTTGCCCGGCGGTGATGTTCCTCGACGGAGAATGGCCTGTCGGCAGTCCCGCCGGCAAAAAGAGGCTGGACGTTCGCCTCGACCTTGGTGTTTAACCCGCCTCGTTTTGCAGTGCATTGCAAAAGCGCGTGCACTTCGTGCGGTTGATTGACGGGATATTTGATCGACCGCAAAGTTGGCTTTGGGGGATTCTTATGGCCTATGAGACCATTCTCGTCGAGAAACGTGAAGCCGTCGGCCTGATCACGATCAACCGGCCGAAGTCGCTGAATGCGCTCAATGCGCTGCTCTTCCGCGAACTCGAGCGGGCGCTCTCGGCCTTTGACGCCGACGAGGAAGTGGCGGCCGTCGTCCTGACAGGCTCGGAGAAGGCTTTTGCCGCCGGCGCCGATATCAAGGAGATGGCGGATCTCGACTTCTCGCAGGCTTACAACACGGACTACATTGCCAACTGGCAGAATGTCACCCGTCATCGAAAGCCGATCATCGCCGCCGTAGCGGGTTATGCGCTGGGCGGCGGCTGCGAGCTGGCGATGATGTGCGACATCGTGCTCGCTGCCGAAAATGCCCGTTTCGGACAGCCGGAAATCAATCTCGGGATCATTCCCGGTGCCGGCGGAACCCAGCGCCTGATCCGGGAGATCGGCAAGAGCAAGGCGATGGAGATGATCCTGACGGGACGGATGATGAGTGCCGAGGAAGCCGAGAAGGCCAACCTGGTCGCCCGCGTCGTGCCGCTGGAAAACCTGCTCGACGAGGCGTTGAAGATCGGCAACGAGATCGCCCAGAAATCGCAGCCCATCGTGGCCATGGCCAAGGAGGCCGTGAACGTGGCCTACGAGACGTCGCTCGCCGAAGGCATCCGCTTCGAGCGCAGGGCCTTCTATGCGACATTTGCAACCGATGACCGAAGCGAGGGCATGGCCGCCTTCACCGAAAAGCGGAGCGCGAAGTTCGACCACCGCTAGCCGGCGGCGGACCGACGCGAATAAAACCAGGGAATGCCGGGTCGCATGGCCGATGGTCGTCGGCGATGCTCCGGGCGATTGACGTGCAGGGGTTCCGGCGCTATATGCCGGGCCTTCGAAACGAAGAGGAATGAAGTGGCTCATCATCAATCAGCGAAGAAGCGCATTCGTCAGACGGTCAAGCGCACGCTTGTGAACCGTAGCCGCATGAATCGTATCCGGACCTTCGTCCGCAAGGTCGAGGACGCCATTGCCAGCGGGAATGGCGAGGAGGCCCGTACGGCTTTCCAGGCGGCGGAACCGGAAATCATGCGTGGTGTTTCCAAGGGTGTCCTGCACCGTAACACCGCGGCCCGTCGCGTTTCGCGGCTGGCTCGGCGCGTCAGTGCATTGAACGCACCGGCAAGCTGATATCTTTCGAATTACATCGGTGATCGGGTAAACGCCGCGACTTCAGGTCGCGGTGCGCGTTTGTGCGTGACTTGAAGGTAGAACAAGCTTAAATCAACCGTCGCGTGATAACGTGCGTTCCCTTTTCGATCCTCTTGCCTTTGCCGAACGCCCGCCTTACCCTTCACGAATAAGCCTGAAGGCGGGCTGGTCGCGGTTTTTGACTTGCGAAGACTTGAGGTTGTAAAGAAGAAAAGCCGTAGGGCTGGGCAGAATTAGTTTGAAGTGCAATGTCGCTTCAAGTGGTGCCCTGCGGCAGCTCCAGTGCAGTTGTCATGTTTCCGCAAAGAAACCATGACGGGAGATCCCGGTCTGCTATCGGGTTTTCGCGTTTGCGGCGACGAAAGTCGGTTAGGGCGTGCGTCTTTGGCGGCATGCCGGCCTCCAGCTTGTGCAAGGGCGGTAATTTGTGCGGAGCAGGATCACAGTGGCATCTGAGGCGCGGATGGTCGTCCCCCGAGCGAACGACATAAACCAGCAATGGATCCGGGTCAGGGAGCTGTTGTTGTCGGAGGTCGGCGAGACCGCCTACAACACCTGGCTCAAGCCGCTCCAGCTCGTCGAGATCGAGGCCGGCAGGGCAGTCATGAGCGTGCCCACCCAGTTCATGCGTGACTGGGTTGTATCCAACTACGCTGATCGCATCCGTTCCCTGTGGCATGGGATCAATCCCGCCATCCGCTCGATTGCGCTGTCCGTGCGGCCGGTTGCCGCGCCGTCTCCCTCGCTGCCTCGCGGCCGTGCCGTGATGGAGGAGCCTGCCCGTGGACCTTCTCTGCCGGGCGAAGGGCACAGCAGGCGGGATGGGTATCAGGATGAGGATGATGACGAGACGCAGCTTTCCCCGTCGCGGGTGAGTCCGCCGGCGCATGGCATGATCGGCATGGCTCCCGAACTCGACGAGTTCACGGCCAGTCTCGATCCGCGCTTCACCTTCGAGGCGTTCGTGGTCGGCAAGCCCAACGAATTCGCGGTGGCGGCCGCCGAGCGCATCGCCGAGTCCCATACCCCGCCCTTCAACCCGCTGTTTCTCTATGGCGGTGTCGGGTTGGGCAAGACGCACCTGATGCATGCCATCGGCTGGCGCGCCAAGCAGGTCGATCCATCGCGACGGATCGTCTACCTTTCGGCCGAAAAGTTCATGTACCAGTTCGTCAGGGCGCTGAAGAGCAAGGATACGATGGGCTTCAAGGAGATGTTCCGTTCTGTCGACCTGTTGATGGTTGACGATGTGCAGTTCATTTCCGGCAAGGACAGTACCCAGGAAGAGTTCTTCCACACCTTCAACGCTCTGGTGGATCGCGGCCGCTCGATCGTCATTTCCGCGGATCGCAGTCCCTCGGACCTTTCCGGCCTCGAAGAGCGCATCCGTTCGCGCCTGGGATGGGGGCTGGTCGCCGATATCCACCCGACCACCTTCGAGCTGCGTCTGGGCATCCTCGAAGCCAAGGCCGAACAACTGGGCGCGGATGTCCGCAAGGATGTGCTCGATTTTCTCGCCAACCGGATCACCTCGAACGTCCGCGAACTCGAAGGGGCCCTCAACCGGATCGTGCATCAGGCCAGCCTTGTCGGCCGTCCGGTCTCGATCGAGATGGCGCAGGACGTGCTGCGTGACCTGCTGCGCTCGCATGAGCGGCGTGTCACCATCGAGGAGATCCAGCGCGCCGTTGTCGAGCATTACGGGATCCGGATGACCGACATGAGTTCGAGCCGCAGGGCCCGGGCGGTTGCCCGTCCACGGCAGGTGGCGATGTATCTGGCCAAGCAGCTCACCCCGCGTTCGCTGCCGGAGATCGGCAAGAAATTCGGCGGGCGGGATCATACGACCGTGATGCACGCCATTCGCCAGATCGAGAAGATCTGCCAGGAGGATCGTTCCCTTCTTGACGATGTCGAGCAGCTCAAGCGCCGCTTGCAGGTCTAGCAGCGTGTTGACGGGGCCGGCACTCCGCTGGCTGATATTTCGCAAATGTCTCCAATATCTGGATCATTTCGATCAAAACCTTGAAAAAAACGATCAACCTGTGTGTTCAAATCTGCTAGCTTCAGTTCCCGGTGGCGAGGCGGTGATCTTTGCTTCCGGTATGGGGGTGGCTCGCGGTTCGGCGGTGGTATTCCGGCCATTGGCGCGAATGGTGTGACAAACCCCTCTGGTGCCCACTACCACAGAGATCCGCACGGCCCATGAAGCTCAGCATCGAACGTGTCGCGCTCCTGAAATCGCTTGCTCATGTGCAGAACGTTGTCGAGCGCCGTTCGACAATTCCCATCCTCTCGAACGTCAAGCTGCGTGCGTCGGGTGACGGACTGATGCTTGCGGCGACCGACATGGACCTTTCGGTCGAGGCGCATCAGCCGGCCCGGATAGCCGAACCGGGCGAGACGACGGTTGCTGCCCATACCCTGTTCGACATCATTCGCAAGATGCCCGATGGAAGCGAGGTCACGCTCGAAGTCACGCCACCGCGCGAGGGCATGAGCGGCGTCGAGCTGTCCGTACGTGCGGGTCGATCGGTCTTCAACCTGCCTTGCCTGCCGGCGGACGAGTTTCCGGCGATGCCCGCCGACGATCTGGGGGTGCGCTTCGAGATTCCGGCCGCGGATCTGCGCAAACTGGTCGACAAGACCAAGTTCGCGGTCTCGACCGAGGAAACCCGCTACTATCTCAACGGCGTCCATGTCCATGCGCACAATGACGGGGCGACCAGCATGTTGCGTGGTGTCGCGACCGACGGGCACCGTCTGGCGCGGGTCGAGGTCGCGTTGCCGGCCGGAGCCGGGTCGATCCCGGCAATCATTATTCCCCGCAAGACCGTGGGCGAACTGCGCAAGCTGATCGAGGACCTCGACGGCCATGTGACGGTGGGGGTCTCGGACAAGCTTGTCCAGTTCCTGCTCGAAGGAGCCGTGCTCGTCTCGCGGCTCATCGAGGGAACATTCCCGGATTATGAGCGGGTCATCCCCTCCGGCAACGAGACGGTCGCCAGGCTCGAATCGAAGGGATTCGCCGATGCGGTCGATCGGGTGGCGACGATTTCCACCGAGCGGGCAAGGGCGGTCAAGCTCCACTTCCAGGACGGGCAGGTCACGCTTTCGGCGGTGAGCGCGGAGTCGGGTCGGGCAGTCGAGGAACTTGACGGATCGCTGGAGGGCAAGCCTCTGGAAATCGGTTTCAACGCCCGCTATGTGCTCGACATCCTCGGTGAGATCGAAGGGGACGAAGTGACCTTCGAGATGTCCAATCCCGCCGCCCCGACACTGGTGCGCGATCCGGCCGACGGCAGCACCCTGTATGTCCTCATGCCCATGCGTGTCTGATGTCGCCAGCCCTGCAAGCCGTGCCCGCCCGTAGCGGCTGCATGCCGTTTTCGGCGGTAAGCAGGTTGGTATTACGCGATTTCCGCAATTATCGGCAGGCTGAGCTCGCAACCGGGCCGGGGGTTGTCGTCCTGGATGGTGCGAATGGCGCCGGCAAGACCAATCTGCTTGAAGCCGTCTCGTTGCTGGCGCCCGGTCGGGGATTGAGGCGGGTGGCCCTGCCCGAGCTCGATCGCGACGGCGCGGGACCATTTGTCATCGATGCGGTTGTCGAGACGATCGACGGCCCGCTGGAAATTGTCACCGGCCGCGATCCGGCGAGCGAGCGGCGCTATGTGCGGCTGTTCGACCAGACGTTGCGGGGGCATGCACAGCTGGGCGGGTTCTTCGGCGTGTCGTGGCTGGTGCCCGCCATGGATCGCCTGCTGACCGATGCTGCCAGCAGCAGGCGGGGGTTTCTCGACCGGCTGGCGCTGGCCGTTCAACCCGATCATGCCTCGCGGGTCGGCGCTTATGAGCGGGCCATGCGCGAGCGGTCGGCGATATTGCGCGACGGACGCCGCGATGAGGCCTGGCTGCGGGTTCTCGAAACCCGCATGGCCGAGCCCGCGGTCGCCGTCGCAGCAGCGAGGCTCGAAGTCATCGCCGCCTTGAATGTCCATCTGCAATATCCGCTGTTCGATCTTCCGCGGGTCGGGTTGTCACCATCCGGCGAGGTCGAGGAATGGTTGCAGGACATGAGCGCCATCGACGCCGAGGAACGGCTCTGTGCCGTCCTGGCACAGTCGAGGGAGCGCGATGCGCTGGTCGGCGGCGCGCGGCACGGCGTTCACCGAAGCGACCTGGTGGTTCACGACCTGACCAGCGGCGAACCGGCCGGGCGGATATCGACGGGACGGCAGAAGGCCGTGCTGCTGTCGATCATTCTGGCCGAGGCGGTCCTGCGTCGCGAAAGGTCGGGAATGTCGCCCATCCTCCTGCTGGATGAGGTCGCGGCTCATCTCGATGCCAACCGGAGGGCAGCACTCTGCGAAGCCCTGTCGGGCCTCGGGGCCCAGGTCTGGCTTACCGGAACCGATCGGGCGTTGTTCGACACGCTGGCGGGCCGGGCACAGTTTTACCATGTCGACGAGGGACGATTGAGCGATCATGAGTGATCCGAACGAACCGACAGGGCAGGCAACTGATGCCGCCGAAGCCGTATACGACGCAACGTCGATCCAGGTACTCGAAGGACTGGAGGCGGTACGCTTGCGTCCGGGCATGTATATCGGCGACACCGACGACGGCTCGGGGCTGCACCACATGGTCTTCGAAGTGGTGGACAATGCCATCGACGAGGCATTGGCCGGCCATGCCAGCGAGGTCGGCGTCACGCTGAATGCCGACGGATCGTGCACGGTCACCGATAATGGCCGCGGCATTCCGGTGGGAATCCACGAGGGCGAGGGACGTTCTGCGGCGGAGGTCATCATGACCGTGCTGCACGCCGGCGGCAAGTTCAACCAGAATTCCTACAAGGTTTCCGGTGGTCTTCACGGGGTCGGCGTGTCGGTGGTGAACGCCTTGTCCGAATGGCTGGACCTGCGGATCTGGCGTGACGGATATGGCCACTATATCCGCTTCGAGAATGGTGGCGATCCGGTTGCACCGCTGGATCGTACGGGCCCTTCCGAGGGCAGGCGAGGCACCGAAATCACCTTCATGCCGTCCTCGATAACCTTCACCAGGACGGAATTTTCCTATTCCGTGCTGGAACACCGGTTGCGCGAACTGGCCTTCCTCAATTCGGGAGTGCGCATCATCCTGCGCGACCGCCGCCCCGAGGAGCCGCTGGAACAGGTGCTGCACTACGATGGCGGCCTGAAGGTGTTCGTCGAGTTTCTCGACCGCACCAAGACGGCGCTGATCAGCCCGCCCATCGTCATGATGGGGGAGAGTGACAGGCTGAGCGTCGAGTGCGCGCTACAGTGGAATGACGGCTATCACGAGACCTGCCTGTGTTTTACCAACAACATTCCCCAACGTGATGGCGGTACCCACCTGGCGGGTTTCCGCGCCGCCCTGACGCGGACCATCAACCGTTTCGCCGAGGAATCCGGAATCATCAAGCGCGACAAGGTCACGCTGACGGGCGATGACATGCGCGAAGGGTTGACCTGTGTCCTGTCGGTAAAGATGCCCGATCCGAAGTTTTCCTCGCAGACCAAGGACAAGCTGGTCAGTTCCGAAGTCACGCCGGTGGTGCAGGGACTGATCACCGACGCGATGGGCCGCTGGTTCGAGGAACATCCCCAGGAATCCCGGAAAATCTTCTCCAAGATCGTCGAGGCGGCAACGGCGCGCGAGGCCGCACGCAAGGCGCGCGAACTGACCCGGCGCAAGGGTGCGCTCGATATCGCCAACCTGCCCGGCAAGCTCGCGGACTGTCAGGAGCGCGACCCGGCGAAGGCCGAACTGTTCATCGTCGAGGGCGACAGCGCCGGTGGATCGGCCAAGCAGGGGCGGGACCGCTCCGTTCAGGCGATCCTTCCCCTGCGCGGGAAAATCCTCAATGTCGAACGGGCGCGTCTGGACAAGGTTCTCTCCAGTCAGGAAATCGGCACCCTGATCACGGCGCTGGGCACCGGCATCCGCGATGATTTCGACCTTGCCAAGCTGCGCTACCACAAGGTCATCATCATGACCGATGCCGATGTCGACGGCAGCCACATCCGCACGCTCCTGTTGACGTTCTTCTACCGTCATCTACCTCAGGTTGTTGAAGGCGGTTATCTCTACATAGCCCAGCCTCCCCTGTACAAGGTCAAGCGGGGACAGAAGGAGCGCTATCTCAAGGACGATGAGGCGCTCGAAAATCACCTGATCGCGACCGGTATCGACGATGGCGTGCTGCGGATCGGCGAGACCCGCACCCTGGAGGGGGAGGAGCTGGCAGCGCTGATCGAGGAGGCCCGTGTCGCGCGCTCCATGGTGCTCAGCCTGTCGCGCCGCCATCCGAGCGAACTGGTCGAGGCTCTCGCACTCGCCGGCGGCTTCATCGAAGGAGCCATGAGCGACGAGGCGCCGGCGCTGGCCATGGGGCAGGAGGTCGCGCGAAGGTTGAGCGCACGGGGCCGGGGCGGCTGGCAGGTCCACGCATCCGACGAGGGGGAGCTGGTTTTCCATCATCAGCTTGGAGAACGGCGCGTCCGCCATCGTCTCGAACCGGCTCTGGCACGAACGGTCGAGGCCCGCAAGCTGGCCGAGGCCCTGCACAAGCTGGACGGCCTGTTCGACCAGGAGTGCATCCTTGCGCGCAAGGACCAGGAAATTCGCGTGGACGGCCCGGTTTCACTGGTGGAAAGCGTGTTGCAACTGGGACGCAAGGGGCTCTCGATCCAGCGCTACAAGGGGCTGGGCGAGATGAATCCCGACCAGCTATGGGAAACCACGCTCGATCCGGAGATCCGCTCGCTCATCCAGGTGCGCGTCGAACATGCCGATCAGGCGGACGACATCTTCACCACGCTGATGGGCGACCTCGTCGAGCCACGTCGCGAATTCATCCAGGAGAATGCGCTCAAGGTGGTGAATCTCGACATTTGAAGCCCTTGCGTCTTCATAAGCGTTCGTGATCGAAACGATCAAGACTATTCGTTTCCGTTTTGGATGTCGCCGGGACATCATGCCTTCCACCCAAGAAGGAGTGATGGTGATGTCGACATTAACCAAAACGGGAGCGAAGGCGCTCGACGACATTCGCAGCCACGGCGATATCCGTGCCGGCCGGAGCCCGATGCTTGGCTGGTTCGTCGCGGCGATCCTGGCGGTCCTGGTTCTGGCCATCCTCGCCCATGACCGCTTCGGGCCGCTGACCCTCAAGGATGGCGGCGGCGTGGCGCTCGAATGGCATGGCAACAGCGCCGGCCCGGCCGATCGCCCCTGATCCGTTGCCTGATATCGCCTTGCTTGCGGGACCGCCGGACCCTCACGGATCGGGCGGTCCTCTGGCTTTCATCTTCATTTGGATACCTTCAAATTCGGAAAATGGAACTGGTGAAGGGATCGATTCCGGCTAGCTTCGATGGCCTCATGTCCAGAGACGGGGAGAGGTGGCTTGACGACGATCCGTGTTCCGGTGGCCTGGCCATCGCGCGATATCCACGAAGGCGTGCGCGTCCGGCTCGAACCGTTGATGGTCTCGCGCCACGCACGCGACCTGTTCGAGGCGGGTCGCGAGGGTGAGGCGGCGCCGCACATCTGGGACTATCTGCCCTATGGTCCCTTTGCCGATCTGGCAGCCATGACCGATTGGCTGGAAAACTGCGCATGTTCGGCCGATCCGATGTTCTTTGCCATCATCGACAAGCTCGACGGCCGCGCCTGCGGCATGTGCTCCTGGTTGCGGATCACTCCCGCGCACGCGGTCATCGAGATCGGGCACATCTGGTTCGCCCGGCGTCTGCAAAGGACCGCCGCCGCCACCGAAGCCCTGTTCCTGCTCTTCACCGAGGCGATGGACGGGCTGGGCTACCGGCGCATCGAATGGAAATGCAACGCTGCCAACGAAGGCAGCCGGCAGGCGGCCCTGCGTTTCGGTTTCACCTTCGAGGGGGTCTTCCGCCAGCACCTGGTGGTCAAGGGTCGCAATCGCGACACGGCCTGGTTCTCGATCATCGACAGCGAATGGCCCGAACGCCGGGAAGCCTTCCGCCAATGGCTCGACGCCGGCAATTTCGATGAGAACGGCCGCCAGCGGCAGCCGCTTTCGTCGTTCATGCCGAAGCCGGGGTCGCCCTCCGGCTGATCGCCGCCGTCAGGCCGCGACGACCTCGAACGTATGGGTCACGGTTGCCGTCTTGCCGAGCATCGCTGTCGCCGAACAGTATTTCTCCGCCGAAAGCTGGACTGCCCGCTCGACGACCGTCTCCTTCAGCCCGTTGCCGGTGACGATGAAGTGGAGGTGAAGGGTGGTGAATACCCGGGGAGGTTCCGCGGCCCGTTCCGCCTCCAGCTTCACTTCGCAATCGGTGACGTCCTGACGGGACTTCCTGAGAATCTCGATCACGTCGAACGCCGAGCAACCGCCTGCGCCCAGCAGGACGAATTCCATCGGGCTCGGACCGAGGTTCTCGCCACCGGCTTCCTTCGGACCGTCGATGACCAGCGAATGACCGCTCTGCGAGGTAGCGACAAAGCTGCGCCCCTCGACCCACTTGACCCGACCTTGCATGATGCTGTTCCCGCCTTGCTGGCTATCCGTTGATGACACCTGCTTAGAACCTTTTGCGGTCAGGCGGAACTCCTCGAACGGAAAAGCGTGCCGATTCGGGGAGTTGGAGCGGTAGACCGGTCCAGCCTGACGGGGAACACTAACGGATGACTTCAATCCGGCTGTTGTCCGCGCCGGACGAGGACAGCGCGGCCTGGCCGAGAATGACGGCGGCCTTCTCGCCACCGCAGACAATGGCGGTGAGCCGCTGCTCCACTTCGTTCAGGGCGCGGAAATAGGCGCCGACGGCGATGTCACAGGTCGCGGCCAGTGTTGCCCGTGCCTGCATGTCATTCATGTTCCGTCGTTTTTCCATGGCCGCCGTACCGATGACGCCGACATCGTTGCAACCGGCGAGTATGGCGATGCCGACACCGAGGACGAGGAACTTGCGCATGTTGATCTCCGAAACAAAAGAAGGATTCGACAATGTATGATATTATTCCTAAACTAAAATAGGAGATCCCCCGGCTATGCCGGGGCGGCAGCCCGAGTTTGACGTTTCCGGCAGTCCATCGCCGGGTTTCTTTCGTTTGCCACCACGCATACGGAAGGAACGTCAGCGATGGACACGTATCAGAGCCTAAGTCACAGCGTTTGGGACTGCAAATATCATGTCGTCTTTATCCCGAAATGCCGACGCAAGACGCTGTATACAGGCCTGCGCCCACATCTCGGCGCGGTTTTTCGACAGCTAGCCAAACAAAAGGAGAGCAAGGTCATAGAAGGTCATCTGCTACCGGATCACGTCCACATGATGCTCGCCATTCCCCCCAAATATGCTGTCTCCAATGTCGTCGGCTTCATCAAAGGGAAGAGCGCCATTCACTTAGCCCGTGTTTATGGCGAACGCCGACGCAATTTCGTTGGCCAACATTTCTGGGCAAGAGGATATTTTGTCAGCACGGTCGGGCGAGACGAAACGGTCATCCGCGACTACATTCGCAATCAGGAGAAGGAAGATCGCCGGCTCGATCAACTCGCGCTGTTACCCTGAACATGCCGCCTTCAGGCGGCGAACAGATTGCGGCCGCGCAGCGCCGCAAACCGCCGCTTTGAGCGGCTCTCAACCAAAGCCCCCGGCTCTGCCGGGGGATATTTACTATGGGATTTCAAGTAAATTTTATGCCTCCTTGTGGGGGAATATCGATGTCGTCATTCCGTCAGTGGACTGGTAAGCCACAGTCAGCGTAGGGATGGGAGAACGGATGATGGTGCTGGAAGACGGACTGATCGCGGGGAAAGACGGCAGGATTCGCTGCTGGTGGCCGGGGAGCGACCCCTTTTATGTGGCCTATCATGACGACGAGTGGGGAAGGCCCGTGACTGATGACCGTCGCCTGTTCGAGAAAATATGCCTGGAGGGGTTTCAGGCAGGGCTCTCGTGGATCACGATCCTGCGCAAGCGGGAGAATTTCCGTTCGGCCTTCCATGGTTTCGATATCGGGGCAGTAAGCCGGATGGGGCCTGCGGATGTCGAAAGGCTGCTGCAGGACACGGGGATCGTCCGCCATGGTGGCAAGATCCGCTCGGTCATCAACAACGCCCAGAGGGCGATGGAACTGAAGCGCGAGTTCGGTTCGCTGGCGCATTACTTCTGGCAACGGGAACCGGCGCCGGCGGAACGCCCCGCCAGGATGGACCTTGCCGCGGCGAAGGCCCTTGCGAGAAGCCGGCAGTCGATCGAGATTTCGAAGGATCTCAAGAAACGCGGCTGGAGCTTTGTCGGGCCCACCACCGTCTACGCATTCATGCAGGCCATGGGGCTGGTCAACGATCACCTTGAGGGATGCTGCATCCGGGAGACCTGCGAAGCGGCGCGCAGCGAATTGTCGCGGCCGTAAGGCGGACCCGGCCAGACCCGACATGGGGATCGTTGCGGTCCCGCTTCAGTCGCCGATGGGCATGGGCCCGCCGTCGCCGGTAAGGGGGACCAGCGACGTACGCACCCGGCGCAGCGTTTCCTTGGTATATTCCGGCCTTTGCCGGGCTGCCGTGGTCGCGATCACGTCGACCACGGCCAGATGGACGATGCGCGAGGCCGTGGGCTTGTAGATATCGGCATGCTCGGGAACGTCGATGCCGATGACGATGTCGCACTTGGCGGCCAGAGGCGAATCGGTGCGGGTGAGGGCCATGGTCTGCGCGCCATACTGGCGGGCAATGGTCACGGCAGCCTGAAGCGACTCCGGTATGCCGGTGGCGGAGATGACGAAGACGAGGTCGTTGGGCTGGAGCGTGGAGGCCACCATGCGCTGGCTGTATTCGTCGAGATAGGCGTTGACGATGATGCCGAGACGGAAGAGCCGGTTGACCACCTCCTGGGCGACGACGGACGAACTCCCGCCGGTTCCGAAGACGACGATGCGGCGTGCATTGGCGATCGCCGTGGCGCTTTTCGCAATGATCTCCTCGGTGAGCCGGCTGCGGGCGAGACTCAATCCCTCGATGATGACACCGAAGACATGATCGACCATGGCGCTGGATTCGACGGCCGAATCGCGCGGTTCATCGATATATTGCATGCCGACCGCGACGCTGCGGGCCAGCCAGATCTGGAAATCGCGGAAACCGTCGCAACCGAGCGTCTGGCAGAACCTGTTGACGGTGGCAACAGACACATCGGCCGCCTCGGCGATCTCGCTCTGCCGCATGAAGGTCGCGCGGTCCAGGTTGAGCTTGATGAAGTCGGCGACGCGCTGCTCGCGCTTGTTGAACGTGCCGTCGAGTTTCCGGAGATTGAGAAGGACGTCGATGACATCGTTCATGATGGCTGCACCTTTCTCTCTCCGACCGCTCCCGGGTGTCGGAAGGGGAGCGTGCGGAGGCAGGGTGTACAGGTCTGGCGTCGTCGTCATGGCCGGCTCCGAACGGGTAACCACCTTACCATCCATGTGGCAATCTTACCTGAAATGAAATTTAGTTACAAACGCTGAGATCAACCCGGGTACAGCATGTGATTACACCTGATTCAGGTCACTCGAACCAAGAAATAATGTTCTATTTGTTGATTACCTTACAAAAATTGTTATCATGTCACCATTCTCGCAGGTATGAATTTTCACGCGAGTGAGAATTTAAACTGCCTCTCAGCGTTCAAGGGGTTGAAGCTCGGGACAGATCGTCCCCAAGGAACGGGGTGATGATGAAAGACCGTACGAGCGAGATCAGAGAAGCACTGCAAAAGAACCTGTCTCGCTATGGTGTTGGTACCCAGTGGCCAAGTGAGGTCGTCAAGGAACTCGGGGTCAGCAAGAGCCAGCTCGACCGCTACATGGCGGGAGAGGGGCTGCCGTCTCTCAAGACGGTGGTCCGCATTGCCGATTTCCTCGGCGTCAGCGTCACGGAACTGCTCGATGGCGAGGATCTGACGATCAGGCATGCCACTGCGAAGCCGGATACCTACCGTCCGCGACCGATGGTCAATGAACTGGTCTTTGTCGACGGGTTCTATCTCGAAGTGTCACTGGTCCCCGGAACGACGGAAACGTTCCAGGTATCCATCGCATCCTTGCAGCGTGGCCTTTCCAACTCGATCTTCGAGCGCGCCACGGTCATCCGGGATCCGCTTCATCGCTCGCATTTCCAGCGTTATCGCGGGAACATGAGACCGACCGACAACGGGATTGCAATCCACTACCAGAATACCCGCATCGTGCAGGATTTCGGGCATGCGATCGTCAACCGGGCGGACATGATCAAGCATGACCTGATCGGCATCCGGCTCACGACCGAGAACTCCAAGGTGGGGTGCCCGTTTTCCGCACCAATCTACATGGCCTATGTCGGCGCCACATTGACGCCCAGCCTGTTTCGCGAATGTTGCGGCGTCTGGAGCCGGGATATCTTGCCTCCGAGAACGGTGCCGATGGTGGAGCGTCTTGACCGGGATGCCCGGTGCTCCCGCTCGACGCTGCGGATCATGCGCTGACGCTGCTGCGGATCATGCGCTTGGGCCGGGGACGCGGTCTTCAGCTTCTCGCATCGTGATAGGGATTTTCCTTGTGCCGGATCACGATGCGCACCTGCACGCCTTCGAGCTTGAAATGAGATGTGAAGCTCTTGGCCAGATAACGCAGATAGGATGCGGGAATGGCGTCGGACGGCTTGTTGGCGAAGATGGCGATGGTCGGTGGCCGGGTGCTGGCCTGCGTGGCGTAGCGCATCTTGATCTGCCGGTTCTGCGCGCGCGGAGGCGGGTTTTCGCCCAGGGCTGCCTCCAGCCAGCGATTGAGGCGGGCGGTGGTGATGCGGGTCGCCCAGCGGTCGCGTGTTTCGACGATGGTCGGCAGCAGCCGCTTGAGGCCCTGTCCGGTCTGCACGGAAAAGGTGGCGAATGGCAGGTCGGGCAATTGCGACATGCGGTGCTTGAGCCGATGACGGATTTCGGCCAGCGTCTCCTTGCCGTCCTCGACCAGGTCCCACTTGTTGACGCCGATCACCAGCGCACGTCCCTCGTCCAGGACGAGATTGGCGATGGTGGTATCCTGTTTTTCCAGTGCCTGCGTTGCATCCAGCATCAGCAGCACGACATGGGCCTCGCGGATGGCGCGAATGGTCGCCGAGGCGGAAAGCTGCTCGATCTTCTCGTCGATCCGGGCCTTGCGGCGAAGGCCCGCGGTATCGACAAGCTGGATGGTCCGTCCCCGCCACTGCCACGGGCTGGTGATGGAGTCCCGGGTGAGCCCCGGCTCAGGCCCGGTAAGCTGTCGCTCCTCACCGAGCAGGCGGTTGACGAGCGAGGATTTCCCGGTGTTGGGCCGGCCGACGATGGCAAGCCGGAGCGGTTCGTCCTCGCCGTCCCCTTCACCGGTAGCAGGGGCATCGGTTTCTCGTGCCGCCATGGCCTCGACATGCGGGCGCAGGATATCGGCCAGATCGCCCAGGCCCAGGCCATGTTCGGCCGACAGGTTCAGGGGTTCGCCGAGACCCAGCCTCCAGGCATCGAACGCCTCGCCTTCGGCCAGCCGGCCCTCGCATTTGTTGGCGATGAGGACGACCGGCTTGGTCTGACGCCGAAGAAGCGTGGCGATGTCTTCATCGAGCGCGGTGACACCGGCTCGCGCATCGACCAGGAACAGGGCCAGATCGGCCTTGTCGAGAGCTGCGAGGCCCAGGGCGACGAGGCGGTCGCTCAGCGGACCGTCCAGACCCACTTCCAGACCCGCCGTGTCGACGATCCGGAAATTCAGGTCGAACAGCTGTGCCTCACCTTCGATCCGGTCACGGGTGAGGCCCGGCGTATCGTGAACCAGGGCACGGCGGCTGCCGGTGAGCCGGTTGAACAAGGTCGACTTGCCGACATTGGGGCGGCCCAGAATGGCGATCTTGAGAGGCATGCGGTCGCAATCCAGCGATCTTCCCCCGTTCGCGAACTTCATCGGAACGGACGGGGAAGGGGTTCGGGTGACGGGGGCAAAACCTTCGCGGCGAAGCTTTTCGGCACGCGATCCGGATCGGACAGGTTCCGCTCCCCGCAACAGCGCGGATCCCTAAACCATTTTGCGATGCAAGGATAGGATCGCGGTGGCGGCAATTCTTCCACAATCGCCGATCATCTGCCGGTCGGGATCAGCGATAGGCGAGAAGGTCTCCGTCATCCGTCAGAATGTAGAGCGTGTCGTCAGCCACCACCGGCATGACACTCACGGGTCCGGGAAGGTCGACACGTCCCAATATTTCACCGTTGTAGGGGGAAACGGTAACCGCCTCGGCGGTCGACCCGACGAGAATCAGCCTGTCTCCGGCCAGCACCGGCCCCGCCCAGAAGACACGCCGCGAGACCGGGTCTTCGGGGTCGACCAGCCGTTCGAGCGGGCTCACCCAACGCGCCCGTCCGCCGGAGGCCAGAACGCATACCACCTCGTTGCGATCGGTCAGCACGTAGATGAAATCGCCCGCCACCCATGGCATGTTGCGGGACGTGATGTTCACATTGAACTGGCGCGAACCGGAATTGCGGTCGAAGGACACTAGTTCGCCGCCATTTCCGGCAATGATGACATGATCGCCATTGATCACTGGCGCGCCCGTGATGTCATTGATGGCACTTATGGCGAGCGTGCGCCGGGGGCGCAGCACGGCATCCGACCAGATCTCCTGACCATCGTCGGCGGAAAGCGCGAAGACCTCACCCGATGAATAGGCCGCAACGACGAGATTCCCCTCTGTCGCGGCAGGTGCACCACCCAGTATGGCAGCCTGCTCGAACAGCCCCGCGTGCTGCCAGCGCACGTCTCCGGTCAGGGGATCCATGGCGATGAGCTGGTTGTCGCTGGTGGTGACGAGCAGGAGATCGGGCGTTACGGTAGGCGAAATGCGGATGGGGGCCAGCAGTGCGCGGCGCCAGGTCTCCCTGCCATCCTCGGCACTGAAGGAAATGGCCATGCCGCTACCGGTTCCGACGAAGAGCTGGCCGTTGCCATAGGCGAGGCCGCCGCTTGGCAGCCGGTCGCTGTCTTCGAGGCCCTCGGGCGTCACCCGCCAGATGAGCTTGCCATCCGTGGTATCGAAAGCCGACAACGTGCCCTCGGCGTCCACCGTGAACACCCGCCCCATGGCCACGACAGGTGAACTCATCAGGCGGACGCTGCTGTCCGTCCCGGCACCGATGTCGGCACGCCAGACCTGTTGGACGCCATCCTTGAGCGCCAGATGTTCCATCGCGTGGGTGGCATTGCCGCCCGCCTGCTCCCAGGTGGCGTTTGCCCTGGGTTCGGGCAGGGTGATGTTCAGGCCGGATATCCGCGGGTCGGCGACTATGCGCTCGTCGAGCAGCATGACAGACTGGCGTTTGCCGGGAAGCGGCGGGTCCTCGGCCTGTCCCCACCAGCCCGAACAGCCGGCAACCAGCAATGTCGGCAACAGACACCCGACCAGCACGGCATGGCGACGCCGGATCATGACCCCTGGTCCTCCTTGTCGCTCTGCGCATTGTCATCAGCGGCGGGGATGTCGGGCTTTCCACCGATGGCTTCCAGGAATTCCCCCGAGCGTGCGCGCATCGCTTGCGGCGTGGTGGCATCGGAGACAATGTCGTTCAGCAGCCTGCGGGCAAGATCGGTGTTGCCCGCGCGCAGGGCTGCGGTGGCCTGCAGTTCCCTCGCGCTGTACTGCCAGGGGCGTCCCGCGGCCGCAAGCGGTTCCAGTGCCGCCACCATCTCCTGCGGATCGCTCTCGTCCAACTTCAGGAAAATGACCTGCAGCTTCGCCAGATCCGCGATGATCGGATCATCCGCATGGTCGCTCGCGATATCGTCGAGAGCCTCGATCGCCTCGTCGTCCCTGCCTGCCCTGTGCCGGGCCAGGGCTTCCCGCATGCGTGCAATGGCAGCGACACCTCCCGAATGCGCAGCCGCGATGTCGGCATAGGATCGGGCGGCGTCCTCGAACTTGCCGCCCTGCAATTCGCGTTCAGCGGCGTACATGGTTTCGCCCCGGCTTTGCAGTTCGCTCTCCTTCCATGCGTCCCATCCGACCTTGCCCGCAGTTGCCAGCACGATGACCACGGCCACACCGATGGCGAGCGGTCCGAAGCGCTTCCACAAAAGCGTCAACCGTTCATGCTGCAGCTCTTCGTTGACCTCGCGGATGAACTCGTCTGGCTTCACGTTCGATATCCCGATGGGTAACTCATGATTGAAGTCTTTGGTAGAAAAATCACGCTTGAATGGAAGCGCGGTGCACTTTACGAGAACGCCTACCTATGGGAGAGCAGGGTGTTTGGCAAGGGTGCCGCGGAGATTGCGGCCAGATGCCCGGCGCCGACGGAGCGAGGAATGCCACGCCTTTTTGTTGCACTGGACCTGCCACCGGATACCCGGGAGGAGATCGCCCGCATCTGCCGGGGGCTGCCGGACGTGCACTGGACCGATAGCGACGATCTCCACCTGACCCTGCGCTTCATCGGCGAGGTCGACACCGCGACATTCGTCGAGATAGGGGAGGCTCTCGCATCGATCACGGCACCTCCGTTCGATATCAGTCTGAAGGGGATCGGCTGTTTCCCCAAAAGCGGGCCGCTCCGCCACCTTTGGACCGGTGTCGAGGGCGGCGAGGAACTGGCGCGCCTCAAGCGCCGGGTGGACAGGGCCATCAACGACGTGGGAGTGGAGCCCGAGGCACGCAGGTTCACGCCGCATGTCACCATCGCCCGGTTCCGCCAATCCCCGCCCGAAGGTCGAATGGCCTCGTGGATCGGGCAAAGGAATCTCTTTCAATCGCGACCGTTTCCGGTCAGTTCGTTCAATCTGGTCTCGAGTCATCTCCGCAGCGAGGGGTCGGATCATGTCGTAGAGGCCGAATACGACTTCGTGCGCGGCATCATGACACGATAGGAATGTCCGGCCGGCGCATTTTCTTCAAGGAAGAACGCTCGCCAGCCATGAATAAGCGGACGCACTCGTTGACATGGGCGACATGGCGTATATAAGGCATTTCCGACGCGGCCGGGTTCTTACCCCGGGCCGCTTTTGTTTGTTCGAAATATCGTGATCGAGGCTCGATGACAAAGCGTATCCAGGCGAAGAACAAGATCTGCCGTCGTCTCGGCGTGAATCTCTGGGGCAGGGCGAAGAGCCCGTTGGCCCGTCGTGAATATGGCCCCGGCATGCACGGCCAGAAGCGTCGCAAGGTGTCGGACTATGGCACGCAGCTGCAGGCCAAGCAGAAGCTCAAGGGCTATTACGGCAACATGACGGAAAAGCAGTTCCGCCGGACCTACGAGGAAGCCTCGAAGCTGCGTGGCGATACGGCCGAGAACCTGATCGGTCTGCTGGAGCGCCGTCTGGACATGACCGTTTTCCGCCTCAATCTCGTCCCGACGATCTTCGCCGCCCGCCAGCTCGTCAATCACGGCCACGTGATGGTGAATGGCAAGAGGGTGAACATTCCGAGCTTTCGCCTGCGCGAGGGTGACGAGATCGAGATCCGTGAGCGCTCCCGGGAGATGCCCATGATCATCGAGACCCTGCAGCAACCCGAGCGGGAGGTTCCCGAATATCTCGTGATGGATGCCAAGGCGATGAAAGGGCAGTTTGCGCGCGTGCCGAAGCTCGCTGACGTTCCCTATCCCGTGCAGATGGAACCGAACCTCGTCGTCGAATACTATTCGAGGTAGGCTTCGTTCCCGACATGTGATCATAGCGCCGGGGCAGAGCCTCGCCCGGCGTTCTGGTCGTATCAAAAAAGGCGCATATCCGAATGATATGCGCCTTTTTTGTCGGAACTTTCGATAAAAAATCATGGCGCTGTTATGGCGATTTCAGATGAAAACAGGCAATGATGGCACATGACCGATTTCACACGACGTTCAGCCGCAACGGGGCTCGGCGCTCTCTTGCTGCCCTTCGTCATTGGCGGTCGTTCCGCCGGGGCGGCGGCGGGGTCCAGGCAGGTGCTCGACTATCGCATGCTGGTGGCGAATGTCGAGATTGCCCGCTTCCAGATCGTTTCCAGGGTCTCCGGGAACGAATGGATTGTCCGGCTGTCGATCCGTAATACAGGTGTGGCCAGCTGGCTTGCGGGCAATGCCACAACCTTCATGAGCAGCCGCATTCACGTCGATGGAAGGGGCAGGGCGCAGCCGGTCCGCTTTGAGGCACGTTACGAGAAGCCGGATCGTACCCGCGAAACCACCCTCATCTACGAGGCCAAGGGAAAGTTGTCGGCGGTGGAGGTTCGCAACAACGGGAAAGAACGGACCAGCGATGTGCCCGTCGACCAGCAGCGCGGAACCGTCGACCCGCTGACGGCCTATGCGCGCATCCAGTTGTGGCTGGGAGCTTCGCGATCGGTCGGCGACGAAATCGTCGTTCCGGTGTTCGAAGGGCGCAAGCGTGGTGATCTGCGCGTGCGGTATGCGGCAGGCACGAATCGCGGCGAACGCCTGTTGCTCGCGAGCATTCAGGGGCTATCCGGGTTCGATGACGGTGATGTGCTGGTGTCGATGCCAGGCGAATCCCCGCGGTGGCTTGAGGTCCGCGTTTCGGCCGGCGCGGAGCCCATGGTCCTTTCGGTCGTCGACCCGCATGCACCGGTGCCGACGCTGATCGAACCTGCCGACTGAAAGCACTGCTCCCGAGACCGGGACTGGACAGGTGTGAAGCCCTTCCCGATCGCGGGAACCATGCCTCCTGTCAATGATAGGCCTCGTTGGTATCGTAACCACCGTAGACATAAGAGTCCTTCAGCTGCCCGCTGACATGCGTCATGATGACGCCGATGATGGAACTGCCCGCACTTTCAAGCCGCCTGACGCTTTCCTGCAGGCTGCCCCGGGTAACCGATGTCCACGACACGACAAGAACGCTGGCGTCGGCGAGGCTGCTCAGGATCATCGGGTCGATCACCTTCATGACCGGCGGAGTGTCGATCAGGATGAGATCGTAGTGCTGGCGTGCCGCCTGGATCAGCCGCCGCAACCGGCGCCGTTCGAGAAAGCTGCGCGAGCAGCGCTGCACGGCCTTGGCGGGGATGAAATGCGCCCGGCTGACCCTGTCCCGGATGAGAACGTCCTCCAGTTCCACAAGTCCATCCATGAAGTCGTTCAGGCAGAGGCTGGGACGGATGCCGAGCGTTTGGGCGATCGACGGGCGGCGGAAATCGCAATCGAGAGCGAGGCACCGCAACCCGTCCTCGGCGGCGACCCGGGCCAGGGCGACCGTCAGGCTCGATTTGCCATCCCTGGGCAGGGGCGAGGTGAGCATGACCACCTTGGGCGGCCGGCCACCCGCTTCCGAATGCTGAATGCGAAAGAGAATGCCTCGGATCGTCTCGCACAGCACGCTTCCGGTATCGTTGATGATGCGCTGATGGATCTTCTTGCCAAATCCGAATCGTCCACCAACAACGGGAAGGGCTCCCATTGTCGGAAATCCCGCCAGCATGCTTGTCTCATCGGGTGAGCCAAGACCACCACGTGTCCAGTGCCGAAGGATGATGGCCGCTGCGCCGGTAATCGTTCCGATCACGGCACCGACGATACCGAGGAACAGAACGCCGGGGCTGGACGGACGTTGCGGAATCGCGGCAGTCGACACGACCCGCGCATCGGCCGCGAAGAGATCGATATTGGCGACGGTCTGCTCGTAGCGGTTGCGATAGAGATCGTACAGGGCCTGCGTGCTCTCGACCTCTTCCTTGAGCTGATCCGCGAGCGCACGTCCCTTGGCCGACGTGGCCGCCGCGCCTTCCGCATTGGCAATCTGCTGCTCGAGACTGGCCTCGCGAGCTTTCAGGAGGGCGGACTTGTCGGCGACACCCTGGCGCAGCGAGATGACTTCCTGGCGGATCTCGGCGCGGGTGCTTTCGATTTCATTGCGAAGCGAAACCATCTGGGGATGCAGCGGTCCCAACTCGGAGCTTCGTTCGGCCATCGTCCTTTCAAGTTCAGCTTCCGATGTCCACAAACTACGCAAACGGGGAGTAATAAGCTCGGGATTGAGCAGGCTCAGGCGGCTCTGGGCCAATGCTGCATCGATCTGTTTGAGGTCACGTTCGGCAGCCGAACGTTCGGCTTCGATCCGACGGCGCTCATCGGCTATTCCGGTGAGTTCCTGGCTACGGAAGCTACCACCCGTCCCCTGGACGAGGCTGGTCTCCGATTCAAGCGAGCGAATGGCCTGCCGGCGTTGCTCCAGTTCCGCGCCCAGTTCGTCGACACGGGCCTTCAACTGCGTGCTGGCCTTTTCGTTGGCCCTCATCTTGGCAGACACTTCCTGGTCGATGTAAAGCTTCATCAAGGTATTCACAAGATTGGCGGAAATAACCGGATCCTTGCCAGTATAGCCAAGGGTTATGGCATAGCTCTGCTGTTCACTATTGGCGGACAGGTCCTTTTGGATATTCTCGACGATCTCGGAAATCATGGACTGATCGACGCGCGGATCGGGAGCAAGACCGCTCAGGCTGCGACGCAGCCAGATCGGAAGCCAGTCTGCCTGCCGCATCATTTCGAGGATGGTCGGGTGCAGCGTCGGGTTGTAGCGATCGTCGAATTGCAAGCCGAGTTCGACAACTGCCTTGTCGACCAGTTCGCGTGAGGTAAGAATTCGCGCTTCGCTGCGTCCGCCCCAGGGCTCGACGGTTCGCGAGGACCGTACGGTTGCCAGTTCGGGGATCCCGAGTTCCTGGGTTTCAATGACAAGAAGACCTTCGGCATAATAGGATCGCGGCATCAACATGGCCACGCCCATGCCGAGGAGACAGCCCAGTACCAGCCCGATTATGAGCTTGCCCCAGTTCCTGCGGAGGGCGGCCCAGATATCTCCCGGCTCCATTCCCGATGGGAGCGGGTCGTAGACAGGAACCGCTTCAAGTGCGGGGAGGACTTCGTGCCGCTTCTTTTGAGCCGCAAGATAGTGTGTCCGAGGACTCTGGTCAGGAATAAGCAAACGACGTCCTTTCATAACAGAAGGGAGGCTGATTATCGGAAGATTTTACGGTCGATCGGAACGTCTTCGGCAGTATTTCGAACAGCCACCCTGTGACCGGTCGCCGGCACTCAGATCTCAGGGCCGGATTGCACAGTAAGCAACCGCACATTCCCGGTCGAGTCTATCGCGTCTTTTGGCCGGAAATTCGCCTTGAGAACGGTACAATTATACGTTGCGCAAATTAACCTAGAAGGAGGATGATTAGAAATTGGTCACCTGAGAATTTCAATCTGGAATTTTTGCATCCCATAGGGTGCTCAACTTACGCTCTGATGAACGGCACTCGATACGAGCCGCTAACGTGAATGGCATTCAGATCGTCGTCGGGGTCGAGATGCTCTTTAATTCATTTGTATTCATCGGACTGTTTTTGCCCGTCACACTCATTGTATATCATCTTGCCGTTCGCAGTGGCCATTGGCGTTTGTCCCTGTACTGGCTGATCCTTGCATCATTGATTTTCTACGGTTGGTGGTTTCCTCCCTATCTCATTCTCATCCTGGGGTCGATCATCGCCAATTTCGTGTTCGGCGAATGGCTGCGGCGAACCGGGTCAACCCTTATACTGGTCATCGGCGTCGGCCTCAATCTGGTCCTGATTGGTGTATTCAAATACGCGAACTTCTTCTTGTCGACGGTTGCCAGCATTGTCGACGCGCCGCCGCTTTCGAGTTCGCTCGTGCTCCCTCTGGCGATCTCGTTCTTTACCTTTCAGCAGATCGCCTACCTCGTCGACTGCCAGCGCGGGCAGTGCGATGCGACGGATCCGTTGCACTATGCCTTCTTTGTCACTTTTTTCCCGCAGCTCATCGCGGGGCCCATCGTGCATCACAACGAGATCATTCCACAATTGAGAACGGGCCGGCGTGGCGGTCTTGACGAACATGATCTTGCCGCCGGTTTCGCGTTGTTTGCCATCGGCCTTGTCAAGAAAGTGATGATCGCGGATCAGCTGGCGCTCTATGTCGATCCCGTGTTTGCCGACGCGCAGGGCGGCATCGCTCCGGGGCTTGTCGTCGCCTGGGGAGCTACCGCAGCGTTCACGCTTCAGCTTTATTTCGACTTTTCGGGTTATTCGGATATGGCCATCGGGCTTGCCCGTCTATTTGGCATTCGCCTGCCGGAGAATTTCGACGCTCCGTATCGAGCTTCGAGCATCATCGATTTCTGGCGACGCTGGCACATGACCCTCTCCAGGTTCCTGCGCGACTATCTCTATCGAGCCCTTGGAGGCAACCGGCGGGGACGGCCGCGTCAGGTCGCGGCGATCATTGTCACCATGCTGCTGGGCGGCCTCTGGCATGGAGCCGGATGGACATTCGTCCTTTGGGGCGGCATTCACGGTGTGCTGCTGGCCATCAATCATGTCTGGCGGGCCGTTCGCTACGACTTCACCCGCGGCAGTGTCCGGCCGGGCCCGTTCCGGCTGCTGATCGGCTGGCTTGTCACCTTGCTCTGCGTTCATTTCGCCTGGGTGCTTTTCCGGGCGGAGAGCTTCGCCGCGGCCGGTCGGATCTATGACGGGATGCTTGGCCTGAATGGCACGCAGCTGCCGGAGTACTATCTCCTGATGCTGGGCAGCCTCGGTCCGTTCCTTGCCAACGCAGGTGTCGTATTCGAACCGATCCAGAATTTTCACTTTGACGGGGCAGAGCAGGTGCTTGTGACCGGGATCGCCATGATCGTCGCTATCGCCGGACCGACGAGCACGCAGCTCGTGAGCCGCCTGGAGCGCGGAGAAGGTGTCTTGCGGAGCCTGGGCTGGCCCCAGGGGCTGGTTGCGGGAGCCGCAGTGGCCACGGCGCTGCTCGCGCTCTATGCAGATCCGCCGCAAAAATTCATCTACTTCCAGTTTTGATCTGATCGATGGACGCGCGAAAGTTTCTTCTGGGGCTGGTTGCCGGCCTGATTTCGATCCCGCTGCTCGTCGTCGCGATGATCCTGACGCTTGATGGCCTGGATCGCCTGAAGGCGCCAGCATTCACCAACCGGACCACCCTGGACGAGAAGCTGCGTTTCATCCGCCACCGGCATGGTGCACCTGTAGATTTTCTCATGCTGGGGTCTTCGACCACGTTGTGGGGATTTGACGACATGACACTCCGGCAGGGTCTTCCCGACCGGACTCCGCTCAATGTCGGCGTGCGCGACCTCAAGATCCACCAGGCGGTCCTGCTGGCCCGGTTCTATCTTGGCCTGATGCCGCAGGTCCGTGACGTGGTGATGGTCTCCACACTTCTCGACTTCGAAAGCTGCGATCCGGCTTCGGCCCAACTCCTCGACGTGGAGGATGCGGCGGCCTATGCGCTAGACAGGTCGAGCGAACTGGAAACGCAACTGCGCCACCTCGATCCGGTCGGCGTCGCGCGTTCCGCCCGGAATATCCGGCAGCTTCGCCATGACCCGCCCTCCTCGCCGGATTCGCTGAACTTCGATGAGACGGGCAGCATCCGCCTCGACCTTCCGCGGCAGTCCGTCCCCGACCTCGTGTGGCGTGGCAGCCTGCCGGATTTCAATGCCCGGTGTTACAGGGCCCTTGAAGATCTCGCTCGCACCGTGCGTGGGCATGGGGCCGGCCTGACATTCGTGATCGCTCCCTTGCGACCGGGATATCTGGCCGGACTCGATCCAAACGGCAAGTTGCTCGCGACACATGTCAGGCACCTGGAGGCCAGTGCGAAGCGGGCGGATTTTCGGGTCGTCAATGCGAATGCCGAACTGTCACTAGGAGAAACATCGTTTTTCGACGCCTATCATCTCCGGGCTCCGATCACGTCCAAGCTGACAAAATATGTTATTGATAGTCTCAAAAAGAGAAATTTGTAGAAGGAGAAATGTTGAAGTTTCTAAATTGTTGATTTCTAGATATACGCCCTTGCATCTATCTCTGGGTGAAAAAATTAAATAATGTACTTACATGGGTATTGAGGGGATGCTCATCGGCTTATTTATCTGATGAAAGGAAATAGATCTGACGCCATGAATGCCGTCGTTGAAGGGCCAACCGTCAATCGGTATCGGGTGTCCGTCCGGGCCTGAGATGGATTTCGGGCCGGATGGGGAGTTCACTCCGTGGGTGATCGAGCCGGATGGCCTTGGGAATGTGATTGCCAGTCTGGTTGTCTTGGTGTGGGGGAGATGTTCCTTGTGTCGGGTAAGATGGAACTTGATGCACCCCGCTTTCTCGCGTGTTGCAGAGGGGCAGGCCGCTCCCATGCCGCGTGAGTTTTCCGGCGGTGGCCGATGACGGCAACCCCTTTGGTATGGCCGCAACAGGCGTCCGGGCAGCATCCTGCCGACAGCTGGTACAGGGGAGGTGTGCGCCCGCTGCTGCTGATGTGGCTTGCCGTTCTTCTCAGCGTAACGGTGCTGCAGCGTTTTGCCATTCCCGGAACGGGTGAAATTGTCGGTGTGGGTTTTGCGGGTTGCGTGGCCGTTGCCGGTTGGGCCGTGATCCGGGGCTACCTGCGCATCGACCCGGTGCGGTTCGGTCTTTACGGGATTGCCGTGGCCTGTCTGCTCGTGACCCTGTTCGCCCGGTCGGAACAGTTCTCGTCCCAGTCGCTGTTCATGTTGCTGCTTCTCTACCTGCCATTCATCCTGATGGTGGAAGTCGACCGCACGACCTTCGAGATGATGCTGGAAATATTCCAGCGTGTGATGATCCTTTCCGCCATTGTCGGTATTCTCCAGTTCGGAATCCAGTTCCTGCTCGGTCCGGACGCGATGTTCCCGTTTGACCTTGTCCTTCCCCCCGGACTGTTCATTCAGGGATTCAATCTCCGCATCGGAATTCAGGAAGGCCTGGGACTGCTCAAGAGCAACGGTCTCTGGTTTCTGGAACCCTCGCACTTCTCGCAGATGCTGGCGATCGGCATCATCATCGAGATCTTGCAGGCCCGCAGACCTGCCGTGCTGGCGCTTTTCGCAACGGCCTATATCGTCTCGTTTTCGGGCACCGGTGCGATGCTGCTTTTGGCGATGGTAGCGCCCCTGGCGATCCGGCTTCACTACTGGTGGTTGCTGATCCTGCCGCTGATCCTGCTCCTGTCCCTGCCCTGGCTCCAGGACGTGCCCCCCTTTTCCATGTTTCTCGACCGGCTCGACGAGTTCGGCAATCCGATGTCGAGCGGGTCGATGCGCATGTTCGGGCCCTATTGGCTGGTAAGCGACGTACTCGTCAACAATCCGAGGGCGCTGTTCTTCGGTTTCGGTCCCGGCAGCGTGGAGGCCGTAAGCGATGCACTCGACTATGCCGTTCAGGACTCCTCCTGGCTCAAGCTGCTGGTCGAGTATGGCATCATCGGCAGTGCCGGCTTCTCGATCTTCTATCTTTACGCACTCTTTCGCCATGCGCCGGATCGGTTGCTGGCTTTGGCCTGTCTTTTCCAGTTCATGTTTCTTGGCGGATATCTCAATGCCTTCTACATCCAGTTCCTCCATATGGCCCTCGTCATCTGGCCGAGACTCCGGCAGCCAGCCCTTGCAGGAAGTTTCCCTCGTGTTGCCTAGGTTTTCCTGGCTGCGCCGGCGTGTCGCCGTCCTCCACGATGGAACGGACGGCGAGGGCGAAGAGCTGCGAACATGGTTGCGCAATGATGTCGGCATCTTCACGGCCATCGAGATGATCGGCTTCGATCATGCTGTCGAGAGATTGCGCCAGACCAGCCTTGACGAAATTATTATCGTCGACACCGGCAAATGTCAGGATATCGCAGACCTGCTGCAGGTTCTCGAACTGATGCCCCAGAGGGTCCGCGCATTGCGCAAGCATGGTGACCGGGTTGAGCTGGTTGAGCTGGTTGAGCTGGTCGCCCCAGCGCTCGACTGGAAAGGGCGGCTGTTCAAGCGTTCGCTTGATGTTGTCATCGCCTCGACGCTGCTGGTCTTCGTTGCACCGCTGATGGCACTCACGGCTCTGGCGATCAAGATCGACAGCCGTGGGCCTGTCTTCTTCCGGCAGCCGCGCTACGGCCTTGGTTGCCAGATCTTCGAGTGCTGGAAATTCAGATCGATGTATGTCGACCGGCAGGATGTTGCTGCCCGGGAACTCACCAAGCGCAACGATCCGCGCGTGACACGGGTCGGTGCCTTCATCCGGCGCAGCAGTATCGATGAGCTTCCACAATTGTTCAACGTCCTCAAGGGGGAAATGTCGCTGGTGGGGCCGAGACCGCATCCTGTCCATGCGAAGGCCGGTGAGCGCTACTACGAGGAGGTCGTGACCGATTTCGCCCGACGATACCGTGTTCCGCCGGGACTGACGGGACTGGCGCAGGTCACCGGCCTGCGCGGCAACACGGATACCGAGGAAAAGCTCCTGCGCCGCTTCGAGCACGATCTTGCCTATATCCGTTCATGGTCCATTAGTCTTGATCTGGTAATCCTGTTACGCACACCCTGGGCCAGCCTCAAAGGTGACAATGCCTACTGACCGCAAGCCTGCTCGCAGCAATGCAACTGTGGAGAATCGCGTGTGACCTTTGTCTGGTTCAGTCTCGCTGCCATCTGCCTGGTCATCGCGATGTGGCCGTTTGGTCCCTATCAGCTGTCCCTGGCCCTTGCGCGACGATTGCATCGCTTCACGCCGGTACCTCAGGCGACGGGGCGCGAGCCGGCGAGCTTTGCCGTCTGTCTTTGTGCCTATAACGAGGCAGGTTGCATCGAGGAGAAGATGCAGGATCTGTTTCGATTGCGCGAGGCTTGTGGTGGCGAACTCGACATTCACGTCTATGTCGATGCGGCCGATGATGGGACTGCGGAAATTCTGCGGCCCTACGAGGGCATGATCGACCTGGTGGTTTCGCCCGAACGTCGGGGCAAGACCCATGGCATGGACCTGCTTATCGATCGCGCGCGCGCGGAGATCATCATCTTCACCGACGCCAATGTCCTGGTCGACCACAATGCCGTGAGCGTTCTGCGAAGGTGGTTCACCGATCCGACGATTGGCTGTGTCTGCTCGGATCTGAGCTATGTCAACGCGCAAAGTTCGTCCACGGCGTCGACGGGTGCGGCCTACTGGCGCTTCAACGAGTGGAGCAAGGAACTGGAGACATCGACCGGCTCGGTCATCGGCGCGGATGGTTCGCTGTTTGCCATCCGCCGCTCGCTGCATGCCCCTGTGCCGGGGGGATTGATGGACGACATCTACCGGTCGCTCTGGATCCTTTGCGCCGGTTACCGGGTCGTGCGTGCGCCTGAACTTCGGGCGTATGAACCCCACACGACCATCGCCGGTGATGAATTCCGCCGCAAGGTCCGCATTGCCTGCGAGTGCACCCATGTTCACTTCACTCTTTGGTCCCGATTGAAGAAGCTCGACGCTTGGCACCTCTACAAATATGTGGCGCATCGTCTGCTTCGTTGGCTGTGCGGTTTCTTCCTGCTGGCATCAGCCGTATTTGCTCTGGCTTTCGTGGCTTCGCTCATCGGAATCCTTCCGACGGCCGTGCTGGTTGTGGCGGGAGGGCTCGGCTTTTTCCTGGCTCTTCGCCTGCGGGTGAAGATAGTCGACAAGCTGTGGAATGCCGTGCTGGCCATTGCCGGTGCTTCGATCGGTGTCTTCCGCGCCTTTCGCGGTGAACGGGCGGTCACCTGGGATGTGGCTCCGTCTTCCCGCCCGCCCATGCAGCCCGGACGAACATCGTGACCGTCTCCCCGGTTCCGGCCGCCCCCGTCATCCTGCTCGATCCGGGGGATTTCACGCCAGCTTACGATGCGGCGCTGCAGGCGGCCCTTGAGCGGTCCGGCGAACACGTCATCCATGTCGGCGAGCATGGCTTCGACGAGATGACCTTCGAAGGCGAACGCTGGAATCACTTTTATCCGATCGCCAACAGGTTTGATGGTGGCAGGGTGATAAAGGGCATGGAGCACGCCATTGGCCTGGTGTGGTTGTGCCACAGGCTGAAGAGTGTCTGCCCGTCGGTCATTCACATGCAATGGGCGCCGTTGCCGTTGGTCGACAGGGTACTCCTGCCATTGCTGCGCCATCGGGCACCTCTCGTCATCACTGCCCATGACAGCAATCCGTATAATGGGGATGGGAACCCATTGATGAAAATGGGGTATGGTGGAGTATTGCGGCGGGCGGATGCCGTGATCGTTCATACCGACCAGGCGAGGGCACGCCTGTTGCAGGCGGGTGTCCTGTCCGATCGCCTTTACGTCATCCCCCATGGCCTGCTGCACCCGCCGCGTCATGGTCATGGTCCGAAAGCGGCTCCCGGCGGCGGAAGGCTGAAGTTGCTGCAGCTTGGCAAGATCAAACCCTACAAGGGGGTCGATCTGCTACTTGACGCGCTGGCCTTGCTCACGCCTGAAGAACGGCTGCGGCTCGATGTGCATATTGCCGGCAAGCCCTACATGGACATGGAACCGCTGTTCGAGCGGATCCGGCAACATGGGCTTGACGATTGCGTCACGCTCGAACCGCAGTTCCTGAGCGAAGAGCGCATGGACCAGTTGCTGGCGCATACGCATGCTGCGGTATTTCCCTATCGTGAGATCGACGCCAGTGGTGTGGCAATGTCGGCGGTAAGTCATGGTCTGCCGATCCTCGCATCGTCTGTCGGTGGGTTTGCCGAACTGTTCGGGAATGGTGACGGTGCTGCGCTTGTGCCGGTTGGTGATATTGAAGCCATTGCCTCTATTCTCCGATCATGGATTGCCGAGCCTGCGAGGCTCGCCATGCTCGCGAAGCAGATGGGCCGGCGCCGCGATGCCATCCCGTCATGGGACCAGATCGCAGCGCAGACCACGCATGTCTACGAGCGGGCCAGGCTCCAGTGGTCCGCGTGCCCGGACCCGGGACTTGCAGCCGCGGGCCGCTCATGACTGCACTTCCCGGTGTTTCCATCATCGTCGACAACTTCAACAGCGAGCGGTTCATCGCTGAAGCCATTGACAGCGCGCTTGCCCAGGATCACGACCGTACCGAAGTCATCATTGTCGATGATGGTTCCACCGATGGATCCCGCGGGATCATCGAACGCTATGCCAACAGGGCCACGATCGTCCTGATGCCCGAAAACGGGGGGCAGGTTTCGGCAATCAATGCAGCCTGGCCGAAGGCGCAGTACGAAATCGTCATCTTCCTCGATGGCGACGACGTGCTGATGCCGTTTGCGGCCTCGACCATTGCCAGTTACTGGCAACCCGGACTTTCCAAGATGCAATACTGCCTGCTGAGCATTGATGAGAACCATCGCTCGCTGGGGCATGTCGCTCCCAAATATCCTGAAAATCTCGATACGGAAACGATCCGCCGCGAGATCCTGCGCACGGGCAGTTATCCCTGCCCGCAGGCCTGCGGCAATGCGTATGCGAGGACCTTTCTCGAGGCCTTGGCCCCGATTGGCGGTCTTCGCTGGATGGACATGATCCTGGAGGTCAATGCGCCATTTTATGGCGAAATCTTCACACTTCCCAAAGCACTCGCCTGTTATCGTATCCACGATAACAATGACTCGGCTCAGGTCGACTATGACACGGGAAGATTCGCTCGCTACGCATCCATTTTTGAGGAAAAGCTCGACTATCTCGAGAGTCGGTGCCGATTGTTCGGACTGGAGTTTGACGGGAGAGCAGCACGGAGCCGCGCTCTCTGGTATCTGGAGTTGAAACTGACGGAAGCCAAGCTCGAAGAGCGGCGAGTCTACAGCTACTGGCGCGGATTGTCGCGAGCCGTGCTTGCATTGGGAGCTGTTTTTCGCTCTCCGCACACGCCACGCCAACGTGTCTTTCGAGCTGTCTGGCTGGTGCTTGTAGCTCTTTCACCGCGCATCGTGGCAATCTGGCTCATTCGACTGAGATACATCGTTCCGGAACGCCCGCATTTGATCGAAAAATTTGTAGGAATCAAGCTCGTTTCACTTGCAATGCTCGGATTGATGATGGGAGGAAGCGTTTGAATAAACTCGACTCTCGTACAGTCATTGTCAGCGCTGCGGATTCCGGTTATTTTCCCATGTTGCTGAATTTGTTGACCTCCATTGAATGTTCTCCCGATCTGGCCGATGCTGTGGTCGCCGTGTTCGATCTTGGCCTTTCCGAGCGGGACCGGGCGTTCCTTGTCGGGCGATCGGTACGCCTGCTGCAGCCCCGCGGGCATTTCGGCCTGGATATCGAAGGCGAGAAACCGGTTGTCCCTGCCTTGCTGGTGCGCCCGTTTCTGGAAGACTACCTGCCCGACTTCGATTGCTTCATCTGGATCGACGCGGATGCCTGGGTGCAGGACGCGGACACCGTACGGGCACTGGAAGCCGGGGCCAGGCGTAGCGGACTGTCCCTGGTGCATGAACGTGAGCCGACCTATGGATGGACGCTTGAATTGCGCGGCTGGGTGACCAAGCACTGCCTTCAGGGTTACGGGCTCGTCGATGGCATGAGAATGCTGTCTCGGCCGATGTTGAACGCCGGTGTTTATGCCGTGAGGCGTGGCGCTCCACATGTGGAGTTGTGGCGCGAACAGTTTCGACGGGTGATCGAACGGACCGGGCGCGTGGTGCCGCATGACCAGTTTTCACTCAATGCGGTAGTCTGGCTGGATCGGCCCGAGACCGATATTCTTGAACCGAAGCATAACTGGATCTGCAACCGGTCCCTTCCTTGCTGGGATCCACATCGGCGGTTGTTCTGTACAGCCAGCAAACCCCATCGTCCATTGGGTATCGTCCATCTCGCAGGTCATCTCAAGACCGGGGTCGTCGAGGTGAAAACCGTTGATGGCCGTCGTCGGAATTTGCGTTTGCACGTGGACCCCCTGGGAGCGGCCGTCGAATGAGTGAGCGGACCGATTTCGGCGGCGGCGAGTCGGGCCCGGCACCGAGCGTTGCCCGCAATGCCTTTTGGCGCTTCCTGGAAATTTCCGGTACGGAGCTGATCTCATTCGGGTTCATGGTATTATTCGCGCGAATTCTCGCACCGGATGACTTTGGCGTTGTGGCGATTTCGACCGGAGTCATCGTGATTGCCCAGTCGGTCATTTATCATGGTTTGGCCGAACAGATCATACAGGTCGATATTCTCGATCAGTCGACCTTCTCCAACGCTCTTTTGTTGAACCTGGGACTAGGGCTGATGCTGACCCTGCTGGTGCTGGGTCTCGCCTGGCCACTCGCGGGAGCCACGGGCAAGCCCGAGCTCGGTCCTGTCATGGCGAGCCTGTCACCCGTCCTGCTGTTCATGAGCATAGCCGGGATCTATCAGGCGCGCTTGCGGCGCGAGATGCGTTTTTCCGGACTGACCTGCCGGGCCGTGGTCTCGATCATCGCTGGCGGAAGCGTCGGGCTCGTGCTGGCCATCTCCGGCTTCGGTGTCTGGAGCCTGGTCGGCATGCAGCTGACGCACGCCATCTCCGGATGTGCCATTCTGGTACTTTTCTCCAAATGGAGTCTGCAGCCTGCCGGGTCATGGGATCGGGTACGCGATATGGGGCTCAAGGCCATCCATATCGCTTCGACATGCCTGATCGACACGATCTGCCGTTCGATAACGCCGATCCTGCTGGGCATGTTCCTGTCATCGACCGTCGTTGGCCTCTATTTTATTGCCAATCGGTTGATGAGTTCCCTGTCCATGCTGACATTCATGTCGGTCAATGAGCTCTGTCTGCCCGTTCTGTCGCGGGTACGCCGGGATCGGGCGAGGTTCGACGAAGCGATCTATACGACCATCCGCATTACCACATTGTTCTGTCTGCCGGCATTCGTCGGCCTTGCCCTGATCGCCGACCCGATCGTGATGCTTGTGTTCGGCAATCACTGGAAAGATGCCGTCATGCCATTGCGCTATCTGGGCGTGGCCGGGATTTTTCCGGCATGGATCGCGATTTCGGCCCAGATCCTCATTGCCGCCGGGCGACCGGAGCAGGCGCTGCGGCTCAACCTGACCCTTGCCGCTGCAGCACTGCTGCTGATTCCGGCGGGTGCGATGTTCGGCCTCAACATGGCCGTGGGCGGTATCATTCTCGCCAATGTCCTGGTCCTGCCCCGCGCGTTCGGGTATCTGAAATCGGATGCCCAGCTCGACATGCGCCGGCTGGTTGCAGACCAGTTGCCCATGATGGTCGCTGCCGGTGCCATGGTCGTCGCCGTCCTTTCGGTGGGGACGGGGATCGCCGGCCATAATTCCTGGCTTCGATTGCTTGTCATGCTGCTTGCCGGCGGGTGTTCGTATACACTCGTCGTCTTTATCCTGGCTCCGGGTTTTGCCATGCAGATCGTTCGTCAACTGGGCGCAGCCATCATGCCCACGCGCTTTGCCATCTGAGAAGCTTGCCCGACCGGCGGACGTGCCGCGTCCACAGGCCACGTGTCTAGCGGCCGGATGTCAGCCGTTGCGCGAGGTCGCGCGCGGCAAGACGGGCGCGCCGCAGGAGATCTTCCAGCACCAGTCCGGGACGGGCGCGCCAGATCACGAGGGATTGCAGGGAAGGTCCCGGGCTGGCGAGGCTTGACTTGTAGCGCTGGTCGCCAGCCAGAAGATCGTAGATCCCGGCACCATTGCGCATGTGATGCCCGATGGCCATGACATGCGAGACGAGTCCGGGCTTGAGGCGGTTGTCCTTTTCGTCGGCGAATCCGCACTGGTAGTTGTGGACATGGCCGCCGGCAACGAAATTGTAGAGATAGCCGACAGGCTCGTTTCCCGCGGTGATCGCCATCATCTCGACGCGATGATCGCCCGGATGACGGGTAATCATGTGTCGGTGAAAGGTTTCGAAATAGGATTGGCCGAAAGCGCCCTTGTCATGCCCGCGCGCCGACCATGTGCCGATATGCAATCGTTTCATGTCATCGAAAAAGGCCAGTGCCTCGCGGCTGTCGGCGGCAATTCGCACCGATAGGGGGCCGCGCTCCTCGTAGAGTTTCATCGCCCGTCGAACCTGCTGACGGCTGTTGCGGCTCAACCGGGAAAGGAGGTCCTTGCCGTCGCGACGCAGTTCATCGAGGTCGATGCGATAGGTCGGGGCCTCCCAGACAACGCGGCTGCGCCGCCAGCGTCGCTGCAGGGCTTCGGCCACATTCGCCTGCAGGCCGTGGAGATGGAGTTCGTCCCAACCGGGTTGCCCGTCGAGATATTCGAGCGCCTCAAGAAGGGGATCCGGGTCGTCTGCGGACTGGCCGATCAGCCCGTTGTATTCGAGGAAAACGGTGTCGATGGCCGGATCGCCCGACGTGTTCAGATTCCATCGGCGCGACCGGACGAGACCACCCAATCGCCGCTGCCGGCTGGCGGCGAGGAAACCCGCCGCCCTGAGTTCGTCACCGTCACGGCAGCAGAGAAGCCCGGGTGTCGAGCCGCTGGTGGCAAGCCATGTTCCAAGCCATGGTTCGCCGAGAAACGCATGGGGCATGGCGTCCGATATGCGCCAAACTTGGGGAAGTTCTGCAAATAGGGAAGATGGGGTCTCGATGGTCCACGCTGTCATCGAAAGGGCTGTTTTCCGTTAACGGGTTCGAGCCTGCCGTCCGGCGATGGTGGATCGGCGGGACGGATCGAGCTCCTGAGGGGAATGGAGGTGCGCGCCGATGCTCAGCCGAGGCGCAGCAGACGGCGCCCGAGCCGTTCCGCGCGCGCGACGAAATACTTGGCCTGGTCCCTCGTCGCCATCGCGCCGATGGGAGCGGGGGTGATGCCGATCGTGCGCAGGCGACGGTTCAGGCGGTAGAGCTCGGCTTCGCGCACGGAACTCTCGCTGCGGAAGGTGACACTGAGCGAAATGGAGACATCGTCGCCGTTTTGTACCCAATGCGGTGCGGTGACCGGCTGGAACACGCCTTCACCGGGCATGAGCACGTGCGCGGTGACGCTGGACCCGAACGCCTCATCGTAGGGAAGATTGCGATGACCGCCGGAGTGGTAGAGCTCCAGGGCCTCCTCGCTGATGATCGAGCGGTCGTCGCGCGGCCACGCGAACATGGTCTTGCTGCCGCGGATCTGCAAAAGGAAATTGTGCTCGTTGTCGACATGGAATGGCGTGACCGAACCGGGCGATGACACGAAGATATAGCCTTCGAGCTTGTCGATGCCCGGCGTCGTCTTTGCTGCCCTGGCAATCACCGGATCCAGCAGGTCGTGGAGCAGTCCGGCATAGGCCGGATCCTGCTCGATATATTTGAGTACCAGCCACGACTTGTTGTCGCGGATACGGGCGATGGTTTCCTGCGGCGTGAGCCCGTTGCCGGGTGTCCGGCCCGGATCCTGATTGATCGGAAGATTGCCGGCGTTGTATTCGATCGACGAGGCCGGGAGGCGCCCGCACAATTCGAGCAGCGATTCGATCTGCAGCAACGGATCGTCGCAGATGTCGTGGGTGCAGCGGAAATGCAGGTCGGGATAGCAGGCATCGAAATCCCGAGGATCGAACATCAAGGACCGACCGGTCTCGCTCATGGTTCCAATTCCCTTCCTTCGCCGTCCTTGCCGGCATAGATTCGGTGCAGGGCAGCCGCACCTTCGAGAGCCTTGATCGTCGACCGCCCCCTGATGGATGGCGGCCCGACGAGGATGCTGGCAAACTGGCGCCTTTCGGTCCACAGCCGGTTGATCATGAAATGCTCGGCCGAAGCACAGGAATCCATCCATCCCGACGAAGCGTCGTCTTCGTGCATGTGGATGATCTGCTCGATCTCGAGCTGGACCCCGGGCGAATAGCTGTCGAAGCGTTCATCATAGGCGATCTTGAAGGCGAATCCGATGCGGTCCGCGCTTGCGCCGACAAGATTGCATTTCAGCGCGATCGGTTGATCGTCGAGATACATTCCGCGTAGCTCGATACGGCCGTGCTGGTGAAAATGATGAACCATTCTCCGGAAGTAGTTGAGATCGCCCTCGCGCATGGCCATGGCCGTGCCCCTGCGTCCCTTCCAGCCCCGGGATTCGAGTGCGATGAACTGTTCGATCCATGGGGCCGGGTCGTCGGCCGGTCCAAGGTGGCGCATTTCGAGGGTGCCCAGCTCCTCCAGCCGCCGCCTCTGGCGGGAGAGTTCCTTGCGGCGCTTCTTGCGCAGCGCATTTGCGAGATAGGCATCGGCACTTGTCGACGGGCGCATGGCCGCGCGTTCGAACGGATTGTGGACCATGCGCGGCATGAAATGCGTTTTCAGCGATTGCTGGACGACAGGCCAGAGCGCCTCGTTGACCGGGATTTTCTCGAGATCGACGGGTGCGGAGGCCCTTGTGGCGATCCAGCGCAGCAGGGCGGACATCGCGTCGGCGGCTTTCTCCCGATCGATCAGCGGAACGCTGCAAAAGCTGTAGATATGCGAAAGCGACCGCCATATGCGTTGGGGGATGAGAGGATGGAAGCGGCACTGTTTGAGGGGGACCAGGCCGATGAGCCGTCGGCGGTCCTGATAGTCGAAGATGAGCAGGATTCGCCACCCGGGCTCCATCAGTCCTTCCTCGAGTGCGGCAAGCAGCGCTCCACTCTCGAAGAAGGGATTGGCGACGATGGCCCGGCGCGCAAGATCATTCCATGCATCCAGCCACAAGCGCAGCGTGTGGCAGTCGTCGACTTCCGCCACGGGACCTGTCCGCAATTCGTGGTTTGATTCTGTATCCACGCGATTTCCCAACCGAACGACAGTGATCTTTTTCCGAACAGTCCGGAACGCCACCGAACCCCTATATTATTGTTCCGATCATACCCCCGATTTCACCGCGCTGACGGTGTACTGAACGGCGCATGCACTCCGGTGACGCCAATTTCCTCATCCTGTTAAGGAGTTACGCGGTACCAGGGCGGAGATGGACCGTCGGTTTTCTAGACAGTTGCCGAATGCCCCGACTTCCAATACCAAGGGCGAATGCAGTTCTGATCGCGGTACCGGGGATGTCCGTCCTGTCATGATTCACTATCGCAGCTCCCGCGGCGGCAGCCGGGGACGAACCTTTGAAGATGTGTTGCTGGCCGGCCTCGCCGAAGATGGTGGCCTGTTCGTGCCCGAGAGCTGGCCGGTGATCGACCCGCGCTCCCTGCGCGGGCTGGGCTATGCGGAGACCGCGGCCAGGGTTCTTGCCCCCTTTGCCGAGGGCTGTTTCACCCTGGATGAATTGCTGGAAATGGCACACGAGGCCTATGCCGGTTTCGCCCATCCGGCGACAGCACCCCTGCGGCAGATCGGTCATGACGCATGGGTCCTCGAACTGTTTCACGGGCCGACGCTGGCCTTCAAGGATTTCGCCCTCCAGCTTCTCGGGCGGATGTTCGAGCGTGTTCTCGAACGTCGCGGCCACGAGATCACCATCATCGGCGCAACGTCCGGCGACACCGGTTCCGCCGCCATTCATGCCTGCGCCGGGCGTCGCAACATGCGCATCTGCATCCTGCATCCCGAGGGGCGCGTCTCCGGGGTGCAGCGGCGGCAGATGACGACGGTCAAGGCAGCCAATGTCGATAATGTTGCCATTCGAGGAACGTTCGACGACTGCCAGAATATCGTCAAGGCCATGTTCGGCGACGAGAATTTTCGCAATGAAATCCATCTCGCGGCCGTGAATTCCATCAACTGGGCACGACTGGCGGCGCAGGCCGCATATTACTACTATGCAGCCATCCGACTCGAGGGAGAGGTCACCTTTTCGGTACCGACCGGCAATTTTGGCGATGTCTATGCGGGGTATATCGCCCATCGCATGGGATTGCCGATGCGCCGCCTGGTTGTGGCCACGAACCGCAACGATATCCTTGCAAGGTTTTTCGACAGTGGGTGCTATTCCACAGGTGAGGTTCATCCCACCATGAGCCCTTCGATGGACATCCAGGTCGCCTCCAATTTCGAGCGTCTGCTGTTCGAGATGGCCGACCGCGATGGCACCCTTGTCGCCCGGATGATGCAGGGCTTCCGTCAGAGCGGGGCGCTCGAGGTTGACGAGGAGGCGAGGAGGCGGCTGAATGGCCTGTTCGTCTCGCACAGGGCGGACGAGGAGGAGACCGGCGCTGCCATCGCTTCCCTGCTGGAAACGGCCGGCTATCTGTGCGATCCGCACACGGCGGTGGGTGTCGCTGCGGGATATGCCCACCTGGAAGACGAATATCCGCTGGTGGTGTTATCAACGGCCCATCCGGCGAAATTCCCCGATGCGGTCCGGAAGGTGGCCGGTGTGACCGCCGACCTGCCGTCGCACATGAGTGATCTGTTCGAACGCGAGGAGCATTACTCGGTGCTGGATAATGATGTCATGTCGGTCATGTCCCATGTGAGGAACTGGACGAATTGAGCGAAGGTTATCGCGAGAGCATTCTCGACAATGGTGTCCGGGTGGTGACGGAAGCCATGCCCCGGCTGGAGACGGCTGCCATCGGCCTGTGGATCGACGTCGGCAGCCGGCACGAGCGGGCCGAGGTCAACGGTGTCGCGCACATGCTCGAACACATGGCCTTCAAGGGCACGGCACGCCGCTCGGCGCGGCAGATCGCCGAACAGATCGAGGATGTCGGCGGATCGCTCAACGCCTACACGTCGCGCGAACATACCGCCTACTATGCGAGATTGCTGGCTGATGACATCGATCTCGCCGGCGACATATTGGGCGACATCGTCCGCAATTCGACGTTCGACGAGGTCGAGCTCGAAAAGGAGCGTCATGTCATCCTGCAGGAAATCGGGGAGGTCGAGGACACGCCCTCGGACCTCGTCTTCGACATCCTGCAGGAGGTTGCCTATCCCGATCAGGCGATCGGGCGCTCGATCCTGGGACCCGAGGACATTGTCGGCCGGATGCCGCGTCGGGCCCTGTTCGACTATGTGGGCGAACATTACCATGCGGATAGGATCGTGCTGTCGGCTTCCGGCAAGGTCCGGCACGATCACGTCGTCGCGCTTGCGGGGCAGGTTTTCGATGGCATGGGCAGAGGTGCGGCATCGGCGCCCGAGAAGGCGCGCTATGCCGGCGGGGTGCGGATGGTCGAGCGGGACCTCGAACAGGTCCATGTCTGCCTCGCCACGGACGCCTTTGCCTATACCGACCCCGACCTCTATGCGCTGCAGGTGTTTTCCGCGGCACTGGGCGGTGGCATGTCCTCGCGGCTGTTCCAGAAGATCCGCGAGGACATGGGCCTGTGCTACTCGATCTTCTCGTTCACCTCGCTGCACAACGATTCGGGCATGATGGGCGTCTACGCCGGTACAGGCGAGGCGGATGTCGAAAGGCTGCTGCCGGCCATCGCCGACGAGATCCGCTCAATGGTGAAGTCGCTCGACGCGGTCGAGTTGCAGCGCGCCAAGGCGCAGATGAAGGCCGGCCTGCTGATGGGGCTCGAAGGCTGTTTCGCCGTCTGCGAGGACATGGCCCGCCAGCATCTGTGTTTCGGCGACCGGCTGTCGGCGGCACAGGTCGCCGCGAAGATCGAGGCCGTCGACATGGAGGCGATCGAGCGGGTCGGCCAGCGGCTGTTCGGCTCGAATCCGGTTGCAGCACTGGCCGCCATCGGTCCCGAAAAGGGCCTGCCGCGTATCGGGATTGACGGGCTGATCACGGTAAACTGATCCGGTTTGAACCCGCTCCAGGCGCGGTCGGTGGTTGCGACCGCTTGCCCGGCGGCAGCAGACGGCGTACCAGCAAGGCATGAAAAGAAAGAACATGGGATCGGAGGCGAGGGAAAGCCGCAGTCGGACCGCGGAGGGCAGTCTTTTCGCTCCCCTGGCGGAGACACGCTTCCGCCAGCTCTGGTCGGCCAATCTGCTGTCGAATCTCGGCTGGCTGATCCAGGGAGTCGGGGCGGCGTGGCTGATGGCCGAACTGACGTCCTCGCCGCAGATGGTGGCCCTGGTCCAGACCATGACCCAGTTGCCCATCCTCGTGTTCGCGCTGTTCGCCGGGACCGCCGGCGACTTGTGGGACAAGCGCTGGGTGCTGATGGCCGCCCAGCTCTGGATGTTGTCGATATCCGCCATTCTCGCCGTCCTCTCCTTTGCCGGCCTGGTGACGCCTGCGGTCCTCCTGGCGTTCACCTTCATGCTCGGTGCCGGTGCCGCCCTCAACGGTCCGGTCTTCCAGGCCGTCGTGCGCGAGATCGTGCGGCCGCAGATGCTGGCCGGGGCCGTGGTCATCAACGCCGTGGCCTTCAACCTCGCCCGCGCCGTCGGACCGGCGATCGGCGGCGGCATCGTCGCGACGGCGGGTGCGGAAGCGGCGTTCCTGTTCAATGCCGTGTCCTATGTCGCGCTCATCCTCGTCCTGCTGTTCAACCTGCCGGCCAGCCCGCGCAACGAGATCCCCCGCGAACGGCTGGGCTCGGCCATCCTCGCCGGCATGCGCTATGTCAGCCAGACGCCGGACATCTGGCGTGCGATGGGGCGGGCCTCCCTCTACGGGTTCGCGGCACCCGCCGTCATGGCCCTGATGCCGCTGATCGTGCGCGACGAAATGGAGGGCGGGGCCATAGTCTTCGGCCTGATGCTGGGCGTGTTCGGCATCGGCGCCCTGATCGGCGCGTTCGTGGTGCAACCCCTGCGGCAGAAGGTCGGCGCCGAACGGCTGGTGACCTTCCAGGCCGGCCTGTTCGGCGGCGCATTGCTGACGCTGGGCATGACCTCCGCACCCGTCGCCGTCGTTCTCGCCGTGATGGTCAGCGGCAGCTGCTGGCTCGGCGCCTTTTCCACCTTCAACATTTCGGTCCAGCTGACCACCGCCCCCTGGGTCCAGTCGCGCGTCCTGGCCATCTACCAGATGGCGCTGTTCGGCACGATGGCGCTCGGCAGCTGGTTCTGGGGCCTGATCGCCGAACTCACCGATATCCGGATCGCCATGCTGGTGGCCGGCCTGAGCATGCTGGGCGGACTCGCCCTGGCCCCGTGGTTCCGTCTCGCCGCCTCGGGCCCGCCGGACTTCAGCCCCTCCGGGCGGTCGGAACCCGAGGCCATGCTTCCGGTCCACGGCAGCGACGGACCCATCCTCAACAGGATGGAATATCGCGTCGCCCTCCACGACGCGCCGGCCTTCGTGCTGGCCATGGACGACCTGGGCCATGTCCGCCGGCGCAATGGCGCCATGCGCTGGCGCCTGTTCCAGGACCTGGCCGATCCCGAGCACTGGACCGAGACGTTCCTCCTGGCGGACTGGGACGAGCTTCGCCGTTTCAACCGGCGCGAATCGGCCACCGATATCGCCATCGAGACCCGGGTCTGGAAGTTCGAGCAGAGCGGCGAGCGCCCCGTGGCCCGCTACATGATCGCCCGGCGCCACGACAGCCGCTTCGCCCTCGACCCGGATGAGGAGGCCCGGCGACAGCTCTGACCCCGGTCGCGCACGAGCGGCCCGGCGACACGGAATCGCCAGGCTGGACGGACCCTGCGGGAAGGAGCGAATGCGGGCGCGGCGGGTCATGCCCGCGATGATGACGGCATGCCCGGCCGGGGCTCGTGGCGGCAGACCGCCGCGGCAGGCCGGGGCGGAGGGCAGCCCTGCGAACGAACGGGCCGGGCAGGGCGGTCGCAAGCGAGACTTCGTCGAGAAGCAGGGCGGTCAGCCGGGAGTGCCATCGGGACTCGTGGAACCCCGCGGCATTCTCGCGGGCGGGGCAGCGATCGCCCCCGGTCTCCTGCCGGTGCCGCTGCCGGAACAAGAGCAGCAGGTCACGGACGGCCTCGCGCGCATCGCGCCCCTCGACATGCAGGAGCCAGGCACGGCGCAACAATCGGGTCTCACCGGCGGTCAGGCCGAGGTTCCGGCGCTGGACCTCGACGAAGCTGTCGAGAACGGGACGAAAACGGCGGCGCACCGCGTCATGGGCGCCCCGGCGCAGTCTTCCCGCCAGCAGCCGGAAGGCGTCGAGCGCCGCTTCGCCCGCGACAAGGCGCTGCGGGCACCGCTGCCCGGCCCGACGACCGGCGATGGCCCGGCACGCCCGCAGCAGCCGCAGCGACCGCCCGACAATGTCCCGGACCCGCAGGCCGGCGATATGCCCCAGAAACCCGTTCATGCCCACCTTATGTTACGAAAGGCGGATTCATGTCAAGGATTTTATTCCTTAATACTGCCGTGGCACCTATGCCTGCGCCTTGCCTTCGACCTGCTGCTCGATGGCATCCTGTGCGGCGCCAACGGCGGCGTTCTTGATGTCCTCGGTGAGCGGCTGGTTGCCGATGACCTCGACCTTCACGTTGCGCTGGGCAAAATTGATGCCGTGTTTCTCGAATTCGTCGCGGATCCGCTGGTAGGCGTCCCGGCGAATGGTCCACTGTTCGCCCGGGCGGGTCATGAATTTCACGCCGACGACCATGTTGAACTCTTCCATCCGGCGCACGCCCTGGAACTTGAGCGGTTCGAGAAAGCTGTGCCCGTAGTCGGGATTGGAGCGCAGTTCGGCGTCGATCTGCTTGACCAGCTTCTTCGCCAGCTTGAGATCGGTGTCGAACGGCACGCGAAATTCGAGCTTCATCATCACCCAGTCGCGACTGTAATTGGTGAGCGACTTGAGCTCGCCGAAGGGGATGGTGTGGACGGCACCGCGATGGTGGCGAACACGGAGGGAGCGTAGCGAGATCGATTCGACCGTACCGCGCAGTTCCCCCATTTCGATATATTCTCCTACCCGGAAGGCGTCGTCGATGAGGAAGAAGATGCCCGATACGATATCGCGTACCAGCGCCTGAGCGCCGAAACCGAGCGCAAGGCCGATGACGCCGGCACCGGCGAGCAGCGGACCGATGTCCACGCCCAGCGATGACAGGGTGATCATGGTGAGCATGACGACGATCGTGATCAGGACCGCGAGGCGGAAGACCGGCAGGAGCGTGGCGAGGCGGGCTTCCGGCCCGGGCGCCACGCCATGTTCCGGCTTGGGCATGCTCGCCATCTTGCGGTCGATCGCCGTGCGGGTGATGATCCAGACGAGATCGGCGATGAGAAACGCGATGGCGATGTCGATCGCGACGCCGAAGAAGCGGCCGGGCAGTGACGAGGCCTGCGAAAGCTGATCGAGATCCAGCCCCCAGACGACCGCGAGGACCGCGGCAGCACTGCCCAGCACGAAAAAGCGGGCGAGGCGTTCGACGATGGGCCGGTAGATGCTGCTCCCGGTTTCGGTCGCGACCCTGCCGGAAGCATGGGCGTCGTCGTGCGCATCCGTTTCACCGTCCGCGTCATCCTCGTCCCCGGCGGCGGTTTCCGCCTCGCCCTCGCCGGCCGGCGGCGGCGGCAGTTCCGCGACGGGGTGCGGATCGAATGCGCGCAGCACGGTCCGCCGAACGCCGATGGCGACCGGGATGGTGATGCCGATCACCGCCAGACTCGCCGACAGCTTGAAGGCGCCGACCAGCCACAGGACGTAGATGGCGATGATGAGGATGGTGCCGCCGATCGGGAGCAGGATGCCCTTGCGCCGGGGGCAGGCTCCCTTGAACGGCACATGTTTTTCGGCGTGGCGCAGGAACAGGACCCAGATGGTGTCGATGGCCATCAGTGCGGCACAGGCCGCAATGACGATCTTCAGCCCGAGGCCCGCCTCGGGTGGCGCGCCGACGCGGGTGACGGTATTGGACAGGCTGACGCCGACGAGGACGGCGAACGCGATCACGAGCGTGGAAACGTAGAGCCATTTCGCGTCCCGGCGGACGAGTGGAACGAGCCGCAGCGAATCGACCCGCGGGGCCAGGACGAATTCGAGCAGGGCGGTAAGCGCCCGTACCAGCACGATGGCCCAGAGGATGTCGATCAGGGCGGCCTTGAACTGGGGCGGCCAGTCGAACCCCAGGAAGCTTCCGAGAGTTCCCAGGCCGAATGCGAAGGCGCCCCCCGCCGTGACGGCAAAACGCCCGGTCGCAGCCAGGATGGTGGGAACGAAGGCGGCGTTGCGGTGGGATTCGATGCGGGTCTTGAGCGGTCCCGCATAGCACCAGTAGAGCCATTCGAGGCCGGCGCCGATGAAGAAGAAGATCAGGACAAGGATCCAGACCCTGAGCTTGTCCTGTCCCGGGAATTCCTTCTCCAGCGCACCGCTGATCATGCCGGGCATGAGGGGAAGGCTGTGAAGGGCGGTCTTCACCCTGTCGACGCGTTGCTGGACGAGGGCCATGCCGTCGTTCCCGGCGGCACCTCCCGCCTGCGCCGGACCAGCGGCATCGATGGCCGGGTCGCCCGCCCTGTTTTCCAGCCACTCGATGATGGCGGGATCGCGCAGCAGGCGGGACAGTTCGTGAAGATCGGCCTGGCTCGGTGGCGGCGATGCCTCCCCGCCTTCGCCGTCAACGGATGGGCCCATCATCGAAGGCGGGATCTGGGCGGCGGCGCGGTTGGTCGGCGATGCCAGCAATACCGGCACGAGCAGCATCAGGACGGTGATCGCGGAGCGGATCCTGGCGTTCATGCCATGGCCTCCCCCATGGCTGCGCGATTCATCGCATGGGCCACCTCGACCGGATCGTCCGTCGTCAGCAATTCGCGATAGTCCGACGGCGTCAGGTGGGCCGGGAAGATTCGTTCGACCCTGACGGTCCCGGAAATCGGGGCGGCCTGGCAGGCGAGCCGGATATCGGGTCCGGCCTTGATCCTGGCGAGCGTCGCCTTTTCGGTGTCGTCGGCGGGCGGCAGGTTGTCCATGCCTTCGAGAACCCGCACAGCGCAGGAGCCGCAACGGCCGCGGCCGCCGCACAGCGAGGCGTGGAGAATATCATGGTTGCGGGCCAGTTCGAGAAGCTGGGGACCGCTGCGGTCGGTGATCGCGGGTCCGCCGTCATAGCTGACGGCCACATTGCGCCGCGACCGTGCATTGCGGATCAGCCGGGCGAGGATCAGGACCGCGAGCAGGATGGCATAGGTCGCCAGGATGACATCGTGGACATCCCACAATGTCGGCGCGACGGGTTCGTAGAGGGCGGCGGTGTCGCGAATGGGGTCGGCGATGGCCGGGGCGGTCTGGTTGAAGTAGATCTCCTTGCCGGCCTCGATGAAGCCGAGCAGGGCCGCAACCGGGATGATCAGTGCCAGGGGATAGACCAGAAGGCCGTATCGCCCCCACCAGGGCTGCACCTGGATCCACAGGAGCAGGCCGTAGCAGGCGTGGATCCAGATCACCATCAGCGCCAGCACCTGCTGCATTCCGAGATTGGGTGCGCGCAGCCAGTAGACTGCCAGTACCCAGGTATAGCTCGGGGTGGCATCGGTGATTGCCGGGGCGACGGCGGTGGCCATGATGTGCGGCAGCAGCAGGGGGATGATGGCGACGCCCATGATGGCCTGAATGAAGTCGCCGGAATTCAATCGTATCTGCGTGCGCTGGAACAGCGACCAAAGGCCCAGGCCGGCATGGACGAGCACGCAGGCCAGCAATACCGTGCCGCCCACCGGGTTTGCCCAGGGTCCCGTCAGGATCGGCCGCGCCTGTTCCAGGGCATGCAGGGATATCAGTCCGAAAGCCAGGTTGATCAGATGAAAGAACACGAAAACGAAAAGTACGAGGCCGGTCGCTATGCGGATTCTGCTGATCATGCGGCATGTCTCTCTGCGGCGTTTCCCGTCTCCTAGACGCAGTTGGTCCATTTGGCAAACGCTGCCGGAGGCGGTGAACGGCGATTGGCCGCTGTGACTTTCTACCTTTTCGAGGCTGTGAAATCCTTGTTCGAAACGATTTGGGGAGATGCGGGAATGGAATGGCCGGGTGACGCCATGGGGAGATGACCATGTCCCGATCGTCCTGTCTCGTCATGCTCCTGTTCAGCCTGCTTCGGCCCGTCATGGCGCATGCGCACGATCCCGGCATGACGGCGGCGACGCTCCTGCTCGAACCCGCGAGGGCCACTCTCGAACTGTCGGTGAAGGGCAGGGATCTTGAACAGGAATCGGGCGTGCGCCTGCGATATGACGGCGAGGGCAACGTCGACCCGGCAGCGCTCGCGGAGCAGGCCGGTGCGGTGCGCAGCTATATCGGGGAACGAGCCGGACTGGCGGCCTCCGGTCGGGCCTGTCGGCCTGCGCAGGTGGAAATCGAGGCGATCGAGGACAATGTCGTTTCGATCATCGACTTTCCCTGCGGTCGGAACGACGCGGGCCTGACCTATGCGACGCGGCTGCTGCATGACATTCAGCCGGCGACGGTCCAGACACTTCTGGTCGTCGACGGCGACCAGTCATCGACGTTCGTCCTCGACCGGGCCCATCCGCGACTGAATCTGAACGAACAACCCTCGCCCGCGGGTCTGGTCTGGCGTTTCTTCCTCGCCGGTACCACCCATCTCTTCATCGGCTTCGACCACATCGCCTTCCTGCTGGCGCTCATCCTCTGGGCGAGGCGGATCGCACCGCTGGTCAAGGTCGTCACCGCATTCACCATAGCCCATTCGATCACCCTGTCGCTGGCGGCCTTCTCGATCTTCGTGCTGCCATCCCGATGGGTCGAGGCACTCATTGCAGCGACGGTCGTCGGCGTTGCCGCGGAGAACTTCCGGTCACGCGATGCGGCAAATCGCTGGATCGAAGCTTTTGTTCTCGGTTTGTTCCACGGATTCGGCTTTGCCTCCGTCCTGGCTGATCTGGCCATCGAGAAGGATGTGCTGGTACCGGCACTGTTCGGGTTCAATCTCGGGGTGGAAGCGGGACAGCTCGTGATCGTCGCCGTTGCGGTACCTCTGCTGCGCGGGGTCGATCACCTGACGACACCAGCCGGGCAGGAGCCACGGCGCGCTCCCGTCGTGGTATGGTTCCTTTCGGCACTGATCGCCGCCTTTGGATGTTACTGGCTGGTCGAACGGCTGTTCATGACGCCTTGAGGTGATCGGCGAGGCGAATGGCCAGTGCCACGATGGTCAGGGTCGGATTGGCCATGCCGGATGTGGGGAATACCGAACTGCCGGCGATGTACAGGTTGCTCATGCCATGCACGCGGCAATGGGCATCGACAACCCCCTTTCCCGGATCGGCATGCATGCGTGTCGTGCCCATGTGATGCCATGAGCCCGAACCGGGAACCTCGAAATCGGGTTGCATGACCCAGTCATGGATGCGCAGGCGTCCCAGCCCCGCGCGCCCGGCTTCCTCACCCACGATCTCCAGTCCGCGACGGATGGTGCGGCGATCGAGCTCGCCAAGCTCCCAGTCGCGAATCACGGTCGGCATGCCCAGGGCATCGACACTGTCACCGAGCATGATACGGCTTTGCGGATGCGGGCCGACCTCGGTGTGGACGCGCAATCCGAGAGCTTCCGCATCGGCGAAATAGCGCTGGTAGCCGTAACTCACCGCATCGTCGATATCGCCCAGGAAGATCTCAAGGCGCTCGGAGAGGTCATCCGGCCATTCAAGGCGCCCGAACGCCTTGAAGATGTCGCGAACGGCCATGTAGCCTTCAGGTTCGGCAAAGAGCTCCTGGCCGACATGCAAGGTGGTCAGGAAACGCTGGACGCGCTCCGCATCCTCCACTTCGGGACGAAGGGCCGCCTGCGGGAAGATCGGCTGCATGGCCGGTCGCCGGGCGATTTGGGAAGGCTGGTTGAGCAGCAGGGTCGCCGCCTCGTGACTGGGATGGTCCATGTAGTACCGGCCGACGATATCGTGTCCGTTGCCGAGGCCGGCGGGCGCCACCGTATTCGAGGCCAGCAGGATGCGGGGATTCTCGATTCCGCCGGTCGCGAGGACCACCTTGCGTGGCAGGATGCTGAAGCCATTGCCGGAAAGGCAGGCCACGTCCAGCCGCTCGACGGTTGTTGCGGTACCGTCGGGGACAATCTCACGGAGGTTGGACCACAAGAACAGTCGAACATTGGCCGATGACACCAGAGCCGACCGGTAGAGTTCCCCCATATTGGTTGGGGGGCTGAGCTGGAAGATCTCCGGCATCAGCCGGCCTTCGAACATCTTGCCCGTGAAGATCGGCGGCAGCGACTTCTTCCAGCGCCGAACGCTGTAGTCGTAATCCTGCAATTCGAGGATGGGTTGCGCGCGGGCATAGAAGGGGTCGAGATCGGCACGAGCGATCGGCCAGCCGCTATCCGGGACCCATGGCCGTTCGATGAAGTCCTGGTGATCCAGCGGGTGGCAGAACCCGCCCCAATGATTCGTCGAACCACCGAAGTAACGCAGCCGCGCATCCACGAGCGATGCCGCATGGTGCCCGACCGACCGACCCTCGTAGAGGGCCTGCGTGGCATCGTCATATTCGAAGCCGCCGGATTCCAGCAGCACGACGTCGATACCACTGCCATCCAGTTCGAGGGCCAGCGCTATTCCTGCGGCACCCGCACCGATGATACAAAGATCACACCCGATTTCACTGCCGTGAGGCACCGAGCGGCCATCGATATCCAGCCTACTAGCCCTTCCGGGCGCGCCAGGCTTCGAATGCCTTCTTGCTCTCCGGCGACTGCGGATAGATGCCCGGGAGGCGCGACCCGTCCATCACCTGGATTTCCACCCAGTCCTCGTAGGCGGTCATCTCCGCGCTTTCGTGCGCAAGCTCTTCGGCCAGATGCGCCGGAAGAACCACGACACCCTCGCCATCGCCGACAAGGATGTCGCCCGGATAGACCGCGGCACCGCCGCAGGCGATCGGCTGATTGAAGTCCAGCGCGTGATGGTAGATCGGACCGGTGGGCGCCGACGGACGCTGCTGATACACCGGGAAGTTCATGGCGCGGATCGACGGGGTGTCGCGAAAGCCGCCGTCGGTGACGGCTCCGGCAGCGCCGCGCATCATGATCCGCCGAAGGAGGATGTCGCCGGCAGAAGCGCCGCGGGCGTCACCGCGACTGTCGATGACCAGCACCTCGCCCTTCGAGATGGTCTCGACGGCCTTGCGCTGCGGATGCTCGGGATCCTTGTATGCATCCATCACGTCGAGATCTTCCCGCGCGGGTATGAACCGCAGCGTGAACGCGCTGCCGACCATTCGCGGCATGCCGGGGCCGACGGGGTGGACATTCTGCAGGTACTGGTTGTGAAACCCACGCTTGAACAGGCAGGTCGTGAGTGTCGCGGCCGTTACACCTTCGAGCTTGGTCTTGGCTTCTGCGGAAAGCACGGATGGACACCCCCCTTGATCTGAGTCACTGGAATCGACGGCGAGGTCGTCCGCCTCCGCCAGCCGGGGCGGGACCACGCGGCGACATATTGAGGCACTGCCACTGCATTCGACAAGTGAAGATATTATTTCGCTTCCGGGGATAACGATGATGCCACGTGAACCATTGTCAGGGTTGATGGTGCAAGGGGGCCGATATGCTCGATGAACGATCCCGAAGCGTCGAGGAATGGACCGCAGCTGATTGGGGCAGGGCCATCGGCGGGGCCACCGGTGCCCTGATCGGGCGGGACTATTCCCATGAATTGCGGATTCCCGACCCGGCGGTGGTACGCTCGGCCATGGAGAGATTGCAACGGGCTCTTGTTGACGATCCGGAGCTCGTGTTCGGGGCGTTCGCCCGTTTCAGTGCCGGCATGGCTGAAGTATGCGGCTGGTTCTCACGGAGGATGGAGGGGGCTGACGAGCCGCCGCCGATCAGTTCGCCTGCCGGCGACCGGCGTTTCAAGGATCCCGCATGGGACGACGACCTGCGCTTCGCCTTCATCCGTCAGGCCTATCAGCTTCAGGTTTCGTGGATCCGGGAGCTGGTCGAGGGGGCGCGGGACCTCGATCACGCCACCATGCGCAAGGTCCGTTTCTATGCCGGCCTGGCCATCGATGCGATGGCACCGACCAATCAGTTGTGGACCAATCCGGCCGCCATTGCGGAAGCGGTGCGAACGGAGGGACAGAGCCTTCGGCAGGGCATGGCGAACGCCTTGAGAGACATCGAGCGTGGCGAAGGCAAGCTGCGCATCACCCGCACCCGGTCGGACGCCTTCCAACTGGGAGTGAATGTCGCGGCGACGAGAGGATCCGTGGTCTACGAGAACGAGTTGATGCAGCTCATCCAGTATGCACCGGCAACCGGCGAGGTCATGCGCCGGCCGTTGCTCATCGTTCCGCCGTGGATCAACAAGTTCTACATCCTCGACCTGGGCGAAAAGAACAGCTTCATCCGCTGGCTGGTCGAGCAGGGCATGACGGTCTTCGTCATTTCGTGGGTCAATCCGGGCGAGGCCCATCGCGACAAGGGATTCAGCGATTACCTGCTCGAAGGGCCGGAGTCGGCAATCGATGCCATCAGGGAAATAACCGGGGAGGAGAAGGTCAATATCCTGGGATACTGCCTTGGCGGGACGCTCACGGCCTGCTTCCTCGCCCGGATGCGCGCCCGTGGCGGCAGCAGGGTGGCAAGCGCGACGTTCCTGACCACGATGCTGGATTTTTCGGACCCGGGCGATCTGGGCGTCTTCATCGACGGGGAGCAGATCGAGCTGCTCGACGAGGCGATGAAGGAGCGGGGCTATCTCGATGCACAATACATGCAGGAAGTGTTCAACCTCCTGCGGGCGAACGATCTGATCTGGAGCTTCCACGTCAACGGCTACCTCATGGGAAGGCAGCCACCCGCGTTCGATCTGCTCTACTGGAATGCCGACGGAACGCGCATGCCGCGGATGATGCACGGTTTCTATCTGCGCAAGATGTACCTTGAGAACCTGTTGACGAAAGCGGGCGGTATCGAACTGGCGGGCGAGCCGATCGACCTGTCGCGCATCGACATCCCCACCTATTTCCTGTCGACGATCGAGGATCATATCGCGCCCTGGAAGAGTACCTACGCGGGATTGCGCCTGCTTTCCGGAGACAAGCGCTTCGTCCTCGCCGGATCGGGCCACATCGCCGGTGTCATCAACCCGGAAACCAGCGGGAAATATGGCTACCGGACGACCGCGGGCCTGCCGTCGACGGCTGAAGCCTATCTCGATCAGGCCGAACACAACGGCGGGTCGTGGTGGCCGGACTGGCGGACATGGATAAGTCGACATGGCGGCGACCCGGTGCCGGCACGATCCATCGTGCCGGGCGAGGGCAGATCGCTGGAGCCGGCGCCTGGACGCTATGTCAGCATTCTTGCGTAAAAATTCGTATTTCATCGATTTTTCGGGAATAACGGCGATTTAGCGGCGTCTATTGAACAGATTGAAGCTTCGACGAGATTGGATCTTCTTCGCTTCGACAGATTTCGGGCCTGCTGCTTTTGTCCGCAGTCCGGAATACCGCCCAACCGATTGCTCCGCGCGACCTCGCCGAGGTTCGCGGAGCCCTCTTTTTTTGTTTCATGGCGGGTGTTGGAAGCAGGAGACGCTTGGAAAGGTGGAGCGAAATGTCGAATCGCATGAGAGAGTTCCGGGGTCCGGCCATATTATCTCTGGTATCTTTCAGCCGGATGGTGGATTTTGTCGGCTGTGACGATTTCAACTGGAAGTCGGTTCCGTGAGGCTTGCCCTGTCGTGGAGAGCTGAATCGCGCTCCGCCGGACAGCCCGCCGATGACATGGACGGGTTGTTGACTGGTGATACTCATGAGTCCGTGCCGGAGCATCGCGAGGGGCGAATGTCATCGACCGAGAGAACAGGCGGCATCGGTCATTCCGATGTGGGCGACCTCGTCGCCGAGGAAATGGTCGAGCATGTCAAGTCCCTGCGTCGTTATGCAACCCTCCTCATAGGCGACAGTTCGGATGCCGACGACATGGTCCAGGAGACCCTGACCCGCGTCCTGGCCCGGGCCCGCAACTGGCGCGATGTGCGCGAGGTGCGTCCCTATCTGTTCGCCACACTGCACAATGTCTATATCGATCATCGCCGCCGTCTGAAGCGGACAGGGCATCCCGTGGATGTCGACGATGTGATGTCGCTGATGATCAGCCCTGCCTCCCAGGTCAAGAGGCTGGAACTTCGCGATCTTGTTCAGGCTTTGTCCAAGCTGCCGCTAGAGCAGCGGGAGGCTGTTCTTCTGGTCGGACTTGAGGGGATGAGCTACGCGGAAGCCGCGGAAGCTCTGAGTATTCCAATTGGCACTGTCATGTCGAGACTATCACGCGGCCGGGAAGCTCTGAGGCAGTTGACCGATCGACGCGGTATCTCAAAACTGCGTGTTGTGAAATGAAAAAGACATATACACACCATCCGGCAGAGATCACCGAAAGTGATCTGAACGCCTTTGTCGACGGTGTTCTGGATTTTGACCGCCGTCGTGACGTCATTGACTATCTGTCCGACCACCCGGTCGCGACCGGCAGAGTGGACAGCTATCTGTCGCAAATGTCCGGTCTGAGGGAACTCGGCCGGATGCTGGATATCGACGATAGTGAAAACTTCTGTCCGGATCTGCAAAGGCGGCTCGTGGCCGAACGGAGGAAGAAGCCTGTCCCCGTGGCCCGCTATCTCGCCATGGCCGCTTCGGTGGCCGTGGTGGTCGCGGCCGGTTTCCTGGCTTTCGAGCTGGCACCGCATCACGGTGGCCAGGCCGACAAGACCAGGGCCGCCCTTGCCAGCGATGCACGGGTACTCGCCAAGGCCATGGTGGTCGACAACGGTACGGCGGTGCCTGCCGGTGCGATCACTCCCGCATCGACGACCGGCATTGCCACCGCATTGCCGATGGAGGCCAATGAATCGCCGGTGACATGGCTGACCCGGCATATGGTCGACCATGTGCTGCGCAAGCCCAATCTCGATGAACTGGGATTGAGGTTCGTCAATGGCGGTGTTCTGGCCAATGCCGCGACGCCGACGATCCAGTTGATCTATGAGGACGAAGAACGCAACCAGTTGTCGATCTATGCCGGCCTGTTCCCCGGAACCGTCGACCAGACCGCGTTTGCCACCGTGCCGGAAGGGCACCTGTCGCTGCACTGGCGCCGGGGACCCCTGCTGTTCGCATTGGTCGCTCCGATGGACAGTCCCAATCTCGACAAGATGGTCAATCTCGTCAGTGCGGGGCTGGCCAAGGTCCCGCAGGCTCCGGCGGCAACTGAATCGGCCGCGACCGCGGTGTCGGCCACGACGACCACCGCGGCTGTCGATGGCAACGCCTCTCCGGTCAACAGGCTGGCCGAAGGCGGAGCGCTGATGACGCCATCCTTCGATATGATCTCCGGTCCGACCGGCAATGTCGCGGTGCCCGCGCCGCGTCCGCCGGAATATCATTTCAGCGTCGGCGATACCCTGCGGCAACCCCAGCATGGTACCGTCACGCCTGCGCTTCCCGTTGAGCCGAACAAGCCGGAAGCTCTCTGAGTCGCCGGTTTTACGGTTTTTTCATGTCCATCTCACCGGGTGAAGGGGGTGGCTGGTAGCGTGATACCTCGGCGACCAGGCGGGAGAGTTGCCCGCTGGTGTGGCCGAGGATGGCTGCTCCCTGCTCCGGGCTGGCGACGGATGCATCACCCGCCGCACCGCTTTCGTGAAGGTCCTGCGCCTTCCAGCCGAAGCCGGCGGCCCCCAGTCCCATGAGGATCGGGAATTCCTTCGTCCGGGTGGCATAAACCGGCTGGAAATTTTCCGCCTTGCTCATATCCACCAGATGGGGAGCGATGTGGAGCATCAGCGAGGTCTCAACCTGTCCCGCGTGGATGCCGACGCGCTGTTCATGGGTGCCGACCAGCCCTTCGGGCAGGCCCAGCTGCGGCCACGAGCATGAGACGACAAACATGTCGTGGCGGATGCGCAGTTCGCGGGCGACGATCTGCATGACCTGGATCTGGCCGCCATGGCTGTTGAGGATGATCAGCTTGCGGACGCCCGCGCGGGCGACGCTGGCGCCGGTCTCGAACCACATGCGGCGCAGGGTTTCGGCGCTGAATGTCAATGTTCCCGGAAAGTCGACATGTTCCTCGCTACGGCCAATCCAGAAGGTGGGAAGGACGGTCACCGGCAGGTCGTCCGGAGCGAGGTCGAGCATGGCGTCGATGATCGCATTGTTGATCATCGCGTCCACGCCCACGGGCAGGTGCGGGCCGTGCTGCTCGATGGCCCCGACCGGCATGATGGCGACCCAGCCCCCGGGTGTGCCACGGGCGAAATCGCCCGACGTCATCTCATGCCAGCGGCGCCGCGGCAGTCTTTTCCCGTCCAAGGGGGTTTCCCATCGTCATTGCTGTCTTGACCCGAAGGCGGATCGGTTCTCCAAGGAGAGGCAGGATCATGCCACCCGCAACGGAAAGCCGCAATGCCAGCTCCCTCGATGATCGCCAATGTCTCCATCCTGCCGGTCCATCGCGACCCTTCGTTCGGTGACGGCGAGGGGGTCTTCGACGTGGCGATCGAGAACGGCCGGATCGCGATGGTGGAGGAGGCCGGCAAGGTCTGCGACATGGCCTTCGAGGGCGGACGCATCGACGCCGGGGACGGGCTCCTGTTCCCGACCTTCGCCGACATGCACACACATCTGGACAAGGGGCACATCTGGCCACGCGCGGCCAATCCCGACGGCAGTTTCGCCGGGGCGCTCGAAGCGGTGCGGGCCGACCGCGAGGCCAACTGGTCGGCCGGGGACGTGGAGGCGCGCATGGAGTTCGCACTGCGCTGCGCCTGGGCCCACGGCACCTCGGCGGTCCGCACCCATCTCGACAGCAGCCCGCCGCAGCATCGCATCTCCTTTCCGGTCTTCGCGGCGATGCGCGAGCGCTGGGCAGGGCGGATCGAACTGCAGGGTGTGGCGCTGGCCACTCCGGACAGGCTGGAAGGGCGCGAGGGCGAGGATGTCGCCCGGGTCTGCGCGGAGCATGGCGGCATCATGGGCGGCGTACCGTTCGACACGGCCAGCCTCCGGCAGGAGGTGGAGCGCATCTTCGACCTGGCCATGGCGCACGACCTGGCCATCGACCTGCACGTCGACGAGACGGACGATCCCGCGGCCTGCGCATTGCGCCATATCGCCCGGGTCGCCATCGAGCGCAACTATGACAAGGCCATCACCTGCGGCCACTGCTGCTCGCTGGCGGTGCAGGACGAGAGCGAAGCCCTGCATACGCTCGATCTCGTCGCCCGGGCGGGGATCTCGATCGTGAGCCTGCCCATGTGCAACATGTACCTGCAGGATCGCCGGGCAGGCCGTACCCCGCGCTGGCGTGGCGTCACATTGATCAACGAGATGCGCGCGCGCGGCATTCCGGTGGCGATCGCCTCCGACAACACCCGCGACCCGTTCTACGCCTATGGCGATCTCGACATGCACGAGGTCCTGCGCCTGGGCATCCGCATCGCCCACCTCGACCATCCCGTCGAGCCCGCCGCCGCCCTCGTCACCACCGCCCCGGCGTCGATCATGGGTCTGTCGTCACCGCATCGCATCGAAGTCGGTGCGCCTGCCGACATGGTCCTGTTCGAGGGACGGACCATGTCAGAGCTGGTGAGCCGCGGCGAGGAGCGGCGCAGGGTGTTCCGTCACGGTATCGAGATCGATACGTGGCCGCCATCCTATCGCCAGCTCGACGGCCTGCTTGCCCGCTGACCGAGGGCCGGGCTACTCCATCTCCGGCGAAAATGGTGGCAGCAAGGAGAAATTCATATGACGGATATCGACGGTCTGATTGCATCATTGGGCGCCATCGCCGTCGAGACACAGCCGCAGAAGGTGCGCCGGCGCAGCCGCGATTTCTACTGGTACAGCCCGGTGCTCAAGCGCGAGCTCGATCATGTCACGGCCGACCTGGTGATCACGCCCGCCGACGAGGGCGAGGTGATCGCCGCGATCCGCGCCTGTTACGCTCATGATGTCCCGCTCACCGTACGGGGAGGCGGAACCGGCAATTACGGGCAGGCGATGCCGTTGCATGGGGGAGCCGTCCTCGACCTGTCGGAGATGAACGCCATACGGGAAATTTCGCTCGGGCGGGTGAGGGTGCAGGCCGGTGCGAAGATCAGCGATATCGATGATATCTGCCGGCGCGAGTCCGGCCAGGAGCTCCGGCTGCACCCTTCGACCCACAAGACCGGCACGATAGGCGGGTATATCGCCGGCGGATCGTCGGGTATCGGCTCGATCACCTGGGGCCTGCTGCGCGATCGTGGCAACATCCTCGGGGCGCGGGTGGTCACCATGGAGGGGGAACCGCGCATCCTCGAACTGCGCGGCGCGGACATCCAGAAGGTCAATCACGCCTACGGCACCAACGGAGTGATCACCGAACTGGCCATGCCGCTGGCTCCGGCCTGGCGCTGGCACGACCTGTTCGTCGTCTTCGACGACTTTGCGACATCGGTGCGCTTTGCCGACGCCCTCGCTCGCGAGGACGCGATTCTCAAGAAGCTCGTCGCCCCGCTGGCCGCCCCCATCGGCAATGCCTTCCTGCGGCCCGACATCATCGGCCGCGACGAGAGTGCGGTTGCACTGATGATTGCCGATATCGCCATGGACGCGTTCAGGGATCTCCTTGACGGCTGGCCGGGTCGGATCGTCCATGAATGCCCTGCCGATGGCCGTCTCCCGGGCGAGTTGCCGGTCTTCGAATATACCTGGAACCACACCACGCTTCATGCGCTGAAGCATGACCGCACCATCACCTATCTGCAGATCCTGTTTCCAGCACCGGACCATGTGGAAAAGGTGCGCCGGATGAGCGGGCATTTCGGCGACGAGCTGCTCATGCATCTCGAATTCGTCCGGTTTTCCGGCGAGATCGCCTGCTTCGGACTGCCGATCGTCCGATACACGGACGACAATCGCCTTAATGAGATCATTGCCTATCTGAACGAAAATGGCTGCCCGGTGTTCAACCCCCATGCCTGCACGCTGGAGGAGGGCGGCATGAAGAGGGTCGATCCGGTCCAGCTCGCCTTCAAGAGGGAAGCCGATCCGAAGGGACTCCTCAATCCGGGGAAGATGCTGGGCTGGGACAATCCCGATTTTGACGAGAGTGCCGACAGAGCATTCCTCTACGATGGTTGATGCCCGAACATGCCGCAAACGTCACAGGGGGCTTTCACGCGGCCGTTTCCGGCGTTACACGGGACAGGTCGTTCAAAAACCGGAGTGATCTCATGGCGCGGCGCGTTGGCAGTGGCTGGCCGATGCTGGATCTGATGCTGGCGACGCAGAAGATGTGGCTGGATTCGGCAGATACGATCCTCAAGCGTTCGATGATGATGGCGGCAGGTTCGATGTCGCAGGCGGAGGCCATGCGCATGGTCGCGGAAAAGCCGCTGGCCATGGCCGAAGCGTCGATGCGGGCGTCGATGGCCGCTGCAAGGGGTGCTGATGCGACAGGTATCGCCCGAGCGGCCATGCGACCCGTGGCGAGCAAGGCCCGTGCGAACAGCCGTCGGCTGAAGTGACGGGCAACGATCGCGAATTCGGGAACGTCGCCTTTCCGTTCATGCTATAGGTACAAACGAAGATGACAGGTGTCGGGGGAAAGGTGTCATGAGGAAAATGTCTCTTGTCGTGGCGAGCACGGTGCTGTTGCTCGGCTGCAGTGGTGAGGGCTTCGAGAACTTCATGCAGGACTGGCACTCGCAGAAGGTCGAGAGCGACCGCCTGGAGGAACCCGTGCCCTATGACACGGAGAATCCGGACGACGTGGAAATCAACAGCACACCGGCTGTCGAAGGCAACATGTAGCCGGACGGCCCGGGTCCCGGGGAGCGGGGCAGGGCGTGCCATGATCGTCTTTCACGCCGGATGATGCGTTCGAATGTGCGTTACGGCGCTTCGAGTCTCTTGCGGTTGGTGTTTTTCTCCTTAAAGATTTTCCCACCATGTTCCCGGCAAGGGTCTTTGAGGGAGAAAGCGCTTGAAGAAACTGTTGCTTGTCGCACTGCTGGGTGCGGCTACCAGTCAGGCGGCTCTTGCTGCCGATCTGCGGATCTGTGTCGAGGGAGCCTATCCTCCGTTTTCGGAGACGTCTCCATCCGGCGAACTCGTGGGCTTCGACATCGATATCGCCAACGCGCTGTGCGACGAACTGGGCAAGTCCTGCGAGATGGTGCAGGTCGAGTGGGATGGCATCATCCCGGCTCTCCTGGAGCGCAAGTGCGACGCCATCATCGCCTCGATGTCGATCACCGAGGATCGCAAGCAGACCATCGACTTCACCGACAAGTACTACAACACACCGGCAAGGTTCGTCGCGCGTGCGGATGCAGGCCTGACGGATACCCCCGAGGGGCTCGCCGGCAAGGTGGTCGGCGTCCAGCGCGGCACGATCTACAACGATTTCATGGTCTCGGAATATCCCGATGTCGAGCTGCGCCTCTACGGTACCCAGGAAGAGGCCAACCTTGACCTCGAGTCCGGCCGGATCGACGCGGTCCTCGCCGATTCGGTGACGCTCGACGACGGTTTCCTCAAGACCGACTCCGGCAAGGGTTTCGCCTTCTTCGGCGAACCTCACAGCGAGGTGAAATATTTCGGCGACGGAGCGGGCATCGGCGTGCGCAAGGAGGACACCGAACTGCGCGACGAGCTTTCCGCGGCCATCACCGCCATTCGCGACAGCGGAGCCTATGACGAGATCCGCAGCAAGTATTTCGACTTCGACATCTATGGCGGCTGATCGCCGGTCGTGAAGGGTGACGGGCCGATGCCGCGACGAGCCGGCGGAACGGGGGTTGCATGAACCAGCTCATCGAGTACCTTCCGCTGCTCTTGCGCGGTGCGTCCGTCACCGTGGCCCTTGCCGTGCTGTCGCTGCTGCTGGCCACGCTGCTCGGCGGCCTCGGGGCGGCGGCGAAGATCGGCGGCGGGACCGTCGCGCGCATGGTTGCCGCGGTCTACACGACGATCGTGCGCGGCGTGCCGGACCTGGTGCTGATCCTGCTCATCTATTTCGGCGGCCAGAGGCTGGCCAACGACATCGGCGCCCTCTTCGGCATGGACTATGTCGAGGTTTCCAAGTTCGGCGCCGGCATCGTGTCCATAGGCTTCATCTACGGCGCCTATCTGACCGAGACGTTCCGGGGTGGCTATGCCGCCGTGCCCCGGGGACAGCGCGAGGCTGCCGAAGCTCTGGGGCTTTCGCCGTGGATCACCCTGCGCAAGGTGACACTGCCGCAGTTCTGGCGGCACGTGCTTCCCGGCTACGGCAATGTCTGGCAGGTGCTGGTGAAGTCCACTGCCGTGGTCTCGGTGATCGGGCTGGAAGATCTCGTCGGCCTCGCCGACAAGGCGGGGAAGTCGACCCGCGAGCCGTTCCTGTTCCTGGTGATCGTCATCCTGGTCTATCTGGCGATCACCGCCGTTTCGGGGCGGCTGTTCGCTATGGCCGAAACGCATGTCGGCAGGGGCCAGACCTTCGCGGCGCGGGGAGGGTGAATCCGTGAAGGTTTCCCTCGTCCTGCAACACTGGGACCTGTTCGCGCATGGCGTGCTGGTCACGCTCCAGCTCACGGCAATCGCCGTCATCGTCGGGTTCCTCATCGCCCTGCCGTGCTCGCTCATCCGCGCAGAGCGGTCCGGGAGCATGGGAGACCGTCTCGTTCGCGGGTATGTCTACCTGTTTCGCGGAACGCCGCTGCTGGTCCAGACCTATCTCGTCTATTACGGCCTGGCGCAGTTCAGCTTCATCCGCGACAGTTTCCTCTGGGTTTTCCTTCGCGAGGCATGGTGGTGCGCGGTCATCACCTTTTCGCTCAACTCCGGCGCCTATGCCACGGAGATCCTCCGCGGCGCGCTCGCGACCATTCCCCGGGGCCAGCCCGAGGCAGCACTGGCGCTGGGCCTGTCGAAATGGCAGACGCGCCTGCTGATCCAGATCCCGCTCGCACTGCGTAACGCCCTGCCGCAATACGGCAATGAAGTGGTGTTCATGCTGCACGGCTCGGTGGTCGCAAGCGTCATCACCATCCAGGACATCCTCGGTGCGGGACGTACCCTGAATGCCAAATACTACGTTGCCTACGAAGGTTTCATTACCGCCGCTCTTCTCTACATGGTCATCACCTTCACGCTTGTCGGGATATTCCGCCTGCTCGAGAAACGCTATCTCGGCTACCTGACGATCAAATCAGGAAAAAATACCATAAAACCGGTTGCCGCCGCAAGCCCGGAGATCGTCTCCCGATAGAGCGGCCTGGCGATGGCCGCCGTCTGGCGGTCATCCCAGGAACGTCGGTATCGAACGGGCTGCGCTCAGCCGGGCCAGAAGCTCGTGGTCTCGTCCCAGATCTCCATCAGCACGGTCATCGGCGTCGCGTTCGGCAGATCGACACGGGCCTCGACATCGCCATGGTCGATATGGATACGCGCACCGACATGGTGCGCCAGGCGCAGCATGCGGCCATTGTCGAGCTGGCAGGCGATCAGCAATGTGTGGATGCCGCGATTGCGGGCCGCCGTCGACAGGCGCCGGAGCAGTTCGCTGCCGATGTCGCGGCCGCGCCAGACACGATCCACCGAGAAGGCCACTTCGGCCGTCCGCTCGCGTCCGGCGGAACATGCGCGCATTTCGCCGAGCCCGATGATCCGGCCGTCATGTTCGGCGGCCAGCAGCACGGCGCTCGACCAGTCGATCTGCGCGATATGGGCGCGGATTCCGTCATCGCTCAGGCGCGTGCCGAAGCGCAGCCGCCGGTCCTCGGGCTCCAGCCGCAGGAGATGGTCGGCAATGGCCGGCAGGTCGAGGCGTCCCAGGCGCCGGATTCGCGGACGCTCATGCGCACACGGTTCGGCGGCAGGATCGCCACGGACGGCAAATTCGTTGACCGCCCGATCATTCTTGTCGAGAATCGGTGTTCCAAGGCTTGCCCACATCGAATGTTCTCCGCCCGGGCTGACCGGTCCATTCGCGTCACACCCGCAGGTTGGTGCGACCCATTCCGGAACTCTTGTCTTATACCCCGAAACATCCATTCGTTGTCGTGCGATTACCGCAATCCTGAGATGTCAGAACGGATAGGCTCACAACCGTTTCCAAAGCTTTTTCTTGTCATAAGATTTCTTATGCATTTCAAATCATAAGAGACAATCCATCGCCTTCATCGACCATGGACATCCCATCCCCTGCGGCCGGATGGCCCCGCCCGGCGACGGGCAAGGCCATGACCGTTTTTGGAACACGGGACCGATCCGATGCGACGACGGCCGCCGCTTGCGTGCGATGATCGAACGCGCATCCTGATCGTTCCGGCAGGACTATCCCCGAATGGCACCGGTCTCAGTAGGTCCAGACGAGATCGGCATACAGCCGGTAGTCCATGATGGTGTTGTTCTTGCCGGTGATCGGCGTTTCGCCACCGACACCGAGCATGAGGTTGTCGAGCAGAGCATAGCGCGCCCCGCCGCCGATGGTGATCGTCGTATCCCGGTCCTTGCTGCCGAAATTGAGCACGTCGACGCCGTCAAGCTGGCTGAGTGCTCCCGCCGTGCGGTCGGCATTGTCGATGGCCGTGAAACCGTTGAGTTCGATCAGCGGAAACAGTCCCGGAAGGACCTCGTAATCGGCATGCAGCGAATAATGCATGATCGACGTGTCCTTGTCGGTATCGAGCGCGAAATTGCCACCCAGGCTCGCCTGCAGGCCCAGATCGCCGATGGTCGTCGCTCCCGTCACGAACGGATTGAGAAAGCCGTCGCCGTCGCCCTCCAGTTCGATCCCGCCGGTCTGCAGGTCGTTGAGCGGAATCTCGTAACGCAGGCCGCCGGTGATGATGGTGTTGCTCTGCGGGTCGGACAACAGGGCATATTTCATGCCGAACGCGATATTGGCAAAGCCGGTCTCGTCATCGAGGACATGCTTGAAATGCGCATCGGCGTAGCCATCCTTGGTCGCGATGAAACCGAGCCTGTCGGTGAGCGCGATCCGGAACTGGGCGGCGACGAGATTGATGTGGCCGCCACCCGTGACGAAGTCGTCCGGCAATTCGTCGTAGAAGTAGATCGGCCTCAATTCCGTGGTGATGTAGGGCGTCTCGTTGAAAACGGGATTCGTCAATGGCGGGACATAGTGCGTGAAGCCATTTTCTCCCAACGAACCCTTGAAGTTCAGCCCGTAATTGTTGTCCGCCTGTTGAGCGTTGGAGGCGTTCGGAATCAGTCCAGCCAAAGCAAGTCCGGCCAGAAGCATGGTTGACTTCCAGATTTCCAAGGTAATTTCTCCAAAACTTGGTTCGAAAGGAGAATCCACCTTGTCAAACTTGACACCATTGATTCAAATCAAGGCTTGGATGAATTTCGAATTATCAAAAATCGAACGGACACATTTATCACAACAGCACGCTTACCATGGGATTTGTTGCCATGCAGGCAAGACTCCCCTGCCCGGCCTGCCGCGGATCGCCCGTCATCAAGCGGCACTTTGCGTGGAGGAAACGGGGAATTCATCCCGATCTTTCGGCCAGCAGCTTCTGCTTGCGGCGGATCGGGCTCTTGCGCGCGGATGTCGTGGCAACGCCGGCTTGCGCCCCGCCCCCAACCACGGCCACGTCATCCGGCTCATCGTCGAACGATGTTTGACCGAAGCGCTTCATGCGCCGTTCGCCGACCTCCTGGCGAACGATCGTGTCGGTGGCGATGATCAACACGTAGAGATAGTAGTCGAGATCATAGAATGCCATGTTGAGGAAGGCACCGCCGATGGCAAAGCCGACGATACTCACCTGCAACGCGGTGCCGAGCTCGAACGCCCACTGGAGATCCGGCCTTGCCGCGGTGCGGCTGCGAATCCGGTAGCAGGTGATGATCGAACCGATGATCAGCCCGAACAGGATGAACAGCCCGACATAGCCATGCTCACCGAGCGTCTCGAAATAGATCGAGTGGGCATTGGTCCAGCTTTCCGACACCCCGTTTTCATCCGGCCCGTCTTCGGCAGACTTCTTGTTGCGGACAAAGACGAGGAAACCTCCGCCATAGATGGGGCGTTCGGCGGCGACACCGATGGCAAAGCGCCAGGAATGCAGCCGCGCCTGTGCCGATGCATCCTCTTCGTAATTGCGTATGGCGTCGATGCGGCTGGCAAGAATGGCGGAAAGGAGCAGGCCGGCAACGACCGCGACGACGACGAGGACGGCCCCCATGGCCACCTTGTTTTTGGACCGCCACCACAACAACCCGCCCATGGCCGCCAGTGCCAGCATGCCGCCGCGCGACTGGGTACCCAGAATGGCGATGACACACAGGCCCACGACCCCCATCAGTGCAAACCGCAGCCAGCGCTGCCGGGCCTGGGTCGAAAGGAAATAGATCAGCGGCACGACCATGTTCATCGCCAGTGCGACGGCATTGTTGTCCTCGATCATCGTCGCCGGCGGACCCCAGATCCGCGCGCCGCCGCCGGTCAGGATGGTGAAGATCCCACCCTTGATGCCGAAGAACGCGATCGAACCGGCAACTACTGCCGTGAGTTGAATGACCCGTTCCCTGCTCGATATCAGGATGAGGGTGACGAAGGCGCCGATCATGATCTTGATCGTGCGGTCGAATTTGGGCGCCGCCTCGACGGGTTCGAGCGCTATGTAGGTGGTGACGCAGATCCAGATGGCAAAGGCTACCATGAACCAGGCAACGGCGTTCATAGCCGGCAGCTTGCGTTCCCTGGGGTTGCACAACCAGGCAATGACGGTCAGTCCGGCGATATAGGTGGCGAACGGCAGGCCGTAGCTGAACCCGTAGGTCAGCCGGTGCGGATTCATCAGCGACAGCCAGGCATAGGCCAGCGCTCCCACATGCGGGCTCACGATGATCATGGGCATGATGGCACCGATGACCAGGACGAGAATGACATCACGCATGAACGACAGGATCCGCTGGGTTGCCGGGCTGGACGGATGGCACGACACCATACGCCCCGAACCAGTATCGTTCTGCTTGACGAAGCCTCCCTCCTCAAGTCCGATTGCCGGGTATGCAGCAATAGGTATGAGGGGATATTCATGAAAATCGGCGAAAAACTGATCAAGCCGTTCGCCGTCTCTTCAGGCAAGGATTTTTGTCTGTCGTCTGTTCCGACCGATGGCCGGGACGAGCTCAAGATCGACAGGGATGCAGCCGAAAAGATGCTGGAACTGGGTATCGAGCGCCTGTCAGCCATGCAGGAGCGGCTCTATGCCGAAAACCGCCAGTCATTGCTGCTGGTCTTCCAGGCCATGGACGCGGCCGGCAAGGACAGCACGATCAAAAGGGTGATGTCCGGTGTCAATCCGCAGGGCTGCCAGGTCTTCGCCTTCAAGGCCCCGTCGGCCGAAGAGCTCGACCACGACTACATGTGGCGTTGCGTCCGCCACCTTCCCGAGCGCGGCCGCATCGGCATCTTCAACCGGTCCTATTATGAGGAAGTTCTAGCTGTTCGGGTCAATCCCCAATTGTTGGAGAATCAGCGGCTGCCGGTGAATTTGGCCGAGGATGGCGACCTGTTCGAGAAGCGCTACCAGGATATCCGCAACTTCGAGGATTACCTGCGGCGGCAGGGAACCCGCGTCATCAAGTTCTTTCTCAACGTGTCGAAGGCCAAGCAGAAGGAAAGGTTTCTCGAACGGCTGGACGATCCGCAAAAACACTGGAAATTCTCGCCCAGCGACCTCGAATCGCGGGAAAGCTGGGACGATTACATGAAGGCCTACGAGGACATGATCAAGGCCACGGCGACCAAGCATGCACCGTGGCATGTCGTACCCGCCGACCGCAAGTGGCTCACCCGCGTGATCGTCATCGCGGCCATCGTCACGGCACTGGAGGATCTTGATCCGCAATATCCCGACGTTTCGCCGGAGTTCAAGGACAAGATCGAGGCTTATCGTTCTGCATTGAAGAATAAGTAGCTGGCTGGAATTTCTGCAACTTGCCGTTTTCTCCCTTTGAAGCGATGATAAGGATGACAATAAGATATCGACTTCGGGGAGGAAACGATGCGCAGAACATCCATCGGCAGCTGGGCCTACAATGTCGGCCCCTACGGTGACAATCCGGTTCCGTTCGACACGGTGCTGGCAAAGGTCGCCGAACTGAAGTTCGACGGTGTCGAACTGGGCGGGTTCAACGGCTACCCGAATCCGCAGAACCACCCGACATCGGACGACCGGGCCGCACTGAAGGAGAAGGTCGCGGCCCACGGACTCGAATTCTCGGGCTTCGCCCAGGACCTGTGGAGCGAACACCTGCTGGATACCGGCGACCCGGCGGCCTATGTGAAAGCGTTCGAGGCCAATGCCGATTTCGCGCGCGACGTCGGCATAAGGCGTATCCGCGTCGACTGCGTGCAGCCGCCCACCATCCACGGTACAGTTGATTACGACACGCTGTTCGGGCGACTGACGACCACCTGGGATCACTGCATTCGCTATGCCGGCGATCGCGGGTTGACGGTGAGCTGGGAATTCGAACCGGGCTTCGCCTTCAACAAGCCTTCCGATCTCGAACGGGTGCTCGATGCCCTGCCTCACGAGAATTTCGGCATCATGTACGACACCTGCCATGGACAGATGGTCGCGGTAAATGGTTCGCGCCAGTATGGCGAGAAGGAGGTGTGCAAGGGCGGCCAGCTTGAGCTGATCCGTCGTCTTTCCGGCCGGATCAACCACATTCACCTGATCGACAGCGACAATACCTGTCACAAGGACGCCCAGGGCGAGGACGAGACCAGCACCCATCCCCCCTTCGGGCTGGGCATGCTCGATTTCGACAGCCTCGTGCCAGCACTGGCGAAGGAGGACGTCGGTCATGACTGGTGGACGGTGGACCTCTGCTTCTGGCCGGATGCCTGGAATGCCACGGCCACCTGCAAGGCGGCCCTCGACGAACTCAATCGCAAATATGGATGAGGGGCATGAAAGTCGGTTTCAACATGCTGCTCTGGGCCACGCACATCACCGAGAACAGCTTTCACCTGTTCGAGGAGATCAAGCGGGTCGGTTATGACGGTGTCGAGATCCCCGTGTTCGAAGGTCATCCCGAGCACTTCCACAAGATCGGCAGGGCACTGGCCGATCACGGACTGGCATCGACGGCCGTGACGGTCATGCCGGATGCCGCCCATGACGCGGTGAGCCCCGATTCCGGAGCGAGAGCGGGCGCCCTCGCCCACCTGCAATGGGCCATCGACTGCACCCATGCGCTGGGCGGGGAACTGCTGGCCGGTCCGATCCATCAGGCCCTCGGACATTTCACAGGCCATGGGCGTAATGAGGACGAGTGGTTGCGGGGAGTCGAGGTGCTCGGTCAAGCCGCCGATCATGCGGCCGGTCTGGGCGTCTCCCTGTCGATCGAGCCGCTCAACCGCTTCGAATGCTACTTCCTGAACCTCGTGGACGACGCATCGGCGTTCACGGATGCCATCGGCCGGGACAATGTCGGCGTCCTCTACGACACGTTTCACAGCAATATCGAGGAAAAGGATCCGGTCGAGGCGCTGCGCCGGAACTTCGCGGCCATCAATCATGTCCACATTTCGGCCAACGACCGGGGAACACCGGGCAAGGATCACATTCCCTGGAAGGAAACGTTCAGCGCGTTGAAGGAATGTGGCTACGATGGATGGCTGACCATCGAGGCGTTCGGCCGCGCCCTGCCTGACCTCGCCGCGGCAACAAGGGTATGGCGCGATTTCTTTCCGGACAGGAAGGAAGTCTACACCTTCGGACATGATTTCATCCGCGAAAGCTGGCGTTCGGCATAGACAGCCAGCGGGAGCGCTTCCTACAAGGGCGGAATATCGCCAAGTGACCAGGTGCGGCGGAACTCATCGGCAAAGCCTGACAGTTGCCCTCGTTCTATAGCCGCCCTCATTCCCTTCATCAGGGACTGGTAATAGGCGAGATTGTTCCATGTCAGCAGAATGGCCCCGAGGATCTCGTCCGACCTGAGAAGATGATGCAGATAGGCCCGCGACCAGTCACGGGCCGCCGGACATTCGCTCGCCTCGTCCAGGGGACGCGGGTCGTCGGCATGGCGGGCGTTCCTGAGATTGACCGTCCCGCGCCGCGTGAAAGCCTGCCCGGTGCGCCCCGAGCGCGTCGGCATGACACAGTCGAACATGTCGATGCCGCGCATGACCGCACCCACCAGGTCCGACGGCTTGCCCACGCCCATCAGATAGCGCGGGCGGTCGTCGGGCAGGTGCGGCACGGTCGCTTCGATCGTGGAGAACATCTCGTCCTGCGGTTCGCCGACAGCCAGTCCGCCCAGCGCATATCCGTCAAAGCCGATCCCCCGCAGTCCCGCCGCCGATTCCGCGCGCAGGCGCTCGTCCGTGCCGCCCTGCACGATGCCGAACAGGCCATGCCCCGCACGCTTCACAAACGCTGCCTTCGACCGCGCCGCCCAGCGCAGCGACAGCTCCATGGCCCGCCTCACCTCATTTTCGGGTGCCGGAAGCTTCAGGCATTCGTCGAACTGCATGGTGATGTCGGCCCCCAGCAGATGCTGGATCCCGACGGAACGCTCGGGTGTCAGTTCGTGCCGGCTACCGTCGATATGGCTTTGAAAGGTCACGCCATTTTCGGTGAGCTTGCGCCTTGCCGCCAGCGACATCACCTGAAAGCCACCGGAATCGGTGAGGATCGGCCGGTCCCACCGCATGAATCCGTGCAATCCGCCAAGCTTGCCGATGCGCTCGGCACCGGGTCGCAGCATCAGGTGATAGGTATTGCCCAGGATGATTTCCGCACCCGTGGAAAGGACCATTTCATTGGTCATCGCCTTGACGGTGGCGGCCGTTCCCACCGGCATGAAGGCTGGTGTCTCGATGGTGCCATGGGCGGTGGTCACGCGGCCGCGCCGCGCCGCGCCGTCACGGGCGAACAGGTCAAAGGAAAGGCTCATCGGGCTCGTTCCAGCAGCGAGGCATCGCCGTAAGAAAAGAAACGGTAGCGTTTGGCCACGGCATGACGGTAGGCCGCACGCATGCGTTCCATGCCGGCAAAGGCCGAGACCAGCATCAACAGGGTGGAGCACGGCAGGTGAAAATTGGTCAGCAACCGGTCCGCACTGCGAATCTCCACCCCCGGCGTGATGAAGATATCGGTGTGGCCGCTCATGGCACGAATGGCCCCGTCATGGAAGGCGCTTTCGAGTGCCCGCAGGGCGGTCGTGCCCGCGGCCGTAACCCGGTGCCCCGCTGCTCGCGCGGCATTGACCACCGAGGCGGTATCGTCGCCGATCTCGAACCATTCCGCATGCATGACATGGTCGTCGGTGTCACCAGTCTTCACCGGCAGAAAGGTGCCCATGCCCACATGCAAGGTGAGCGTGACCGGCTTCACCCCGCGATCTTCGAGTTTGCGCAGAAGGTCCCGCGTCAGATGCAACGATGCCGTCGGCGCCGCCACGGCCCCGTCGCGTCGCGCGAACACCGTCTGGTAGCGATCGTCATCCTCGTGACTGCCGCCGCGCGGCCGCCGGATATACGGCGGCAACGGCATGTGGCCGTGTGCCTTGATCCGCGCCACGAGCGCTTCACCGCTTTCACCCAGACGCAGGAGGATACGGCCATCCTCACGTTTCTCCTCGACATGCGCCCCGAGGCTGTCGGCCAGACGGATATCATCGCCGACACGCAACTTCCTGCCCGGCCGGGCGAAGGCCCACCAGCGATCGGCACCGGATGCCTCCACCAGCGTCACTTCGACCAGCACCTCGCCGCGCCGGGCGAGAAAACGGGTCGGGAGAACGCGGGTGTCATTGAGCACCAGCACCTCGCCCGGCTCGAACAGGTCCGGCAGGTCGGCGACGCGAAGGTCGTCCAGCGCCCCGCCCACATGCAGCAGGCGGGCGCTCTCCCGCGGTTCGGCCGGATACTGGGCGATCAACTCCTCCGGCAGGTCGAAGGCGAACCGGTCAACGCGCATCTTCGCCGATCATCGCCGCCGCCTTTTCGCCGATCATGATGCAGGGCACATTGGTGTTGCCGGAAATCACCGCCGGCATGATGGAGGCGTCCGCCACACGGAGACCGTCGACGCCGCGCACGCGCAGGCGCGCATCGACGACCGCCATCGGGTCGCTCGCGGGTCCCATCTTGCAGGTCGAGGTCGGGTGGAAGATGGTGCCGCCGGTCTTGCGGACGTGGTCGAGCAGCGCCTCGTCGCTGGTGCAGTTTTCACCGGGCGTCACTTCGGCCTCGCGCCACGGATCCATGGCAGGCTGGTCCATGATCCGCCGGATCAGTTTCATGCCGTCGACCATCGTCCGCCGGTCGTTTTCGGCGGCGAGGTAGTTGGCGACGATTCGCGGCGATTCCTCGGGATCGGCCGACCGCAGGGTGAGTTCGCCGCGGCTTTCGGGGCGCAACTGGCAGACGGAAATGACATAACCCGAAAAGGAGTGAAGCGGCTCGCCGGGCCGGTCACTGCTGAAGGGGATGACGTGGAACTGGACATCCGGCGTCGCCAGCTCCTCGCGGGTCTTCCAGAACAGGGCGACGAAGCCGGCACCGACCGTGAGCGGCCCCCTGCGGGTGAAGAACCATTGCAGGCCGGCCTGCACCTTGGCGATCATGCTGTTGCCGACGTCGTTGAGCGTCGCCGGTACGGGCGAACGGTAGACGATCCGCGCCTGGAAGTGATCCTGCAGGCCCTGCCCCACGCCCGGCAGCTCGATTGCGGGTTCGATGCCGACTTCGGCCAGATGGGTCGAGGGACCGATGCCCGAAAGCATCAGCAATTGCGGCGACTGGATCGCACCGGCGCAAAGCACGACCTCGCGGCGGGCCCTCACCTCGTGGTCAATGCCGTGGCAACGATAGTGCACACCGACGGCCCGTCCCTCTTCGAGGATGATCCTGCGCGTGAGGGCATGGGTGACGATCACCAGATTGGGCCGCTTCCTCGCCTCGCGCAGATAGGCCACGGCCGCGCTGCGACGCAGGCCGCCATGCATCGACAGCTGGAATTTCGCCACGCCCTCCTGCGTCTGCCCATTGTAGTCCGGGTTGGTGGGAATGCCGGCCTGGTTCGCGGCGTCGATGAAGGCATCCATGATCGGCAGGTCATGCGCGGGTCCGCCCACCTTCAGCGGCCCGTCCCGGCCGCGCAACTCGTCCTCGCCGCCGTCATAGCTTTCGAGCTTGCGAAAATACGGCAGCACGTCGGCATAGGACCAGCCCTCGTTGCCGAGCTGGCGCCACATGTCGTAGTCCTCCGCCTGGCCGCGCACATAGGCCAGCCCGTTGATCGACGAGGAGCCGCCGAGCACCCTGCCCCGCGGCCAGTTGACCTGGCGCCCGCCAAGCTCCGGCTCGGGCTCGGTCGTGAAGGTGCGCGACGTGCCCGGCGAGAACATCGTGCGATAGTAGCCGATGGGCACGTGAATCCACGGATTGCGGTCCGCCGGCCCGGCCTCGAGCAACAGCACCCGGTGCGCGGGGTTCTCCGACAGCCTCGCGGCCACCGCACACCCCGCCGATCCTGCCCCCACGACGATGAAATCGAATCCGCTCGCCAATCCGTCCATGTTCGGTTCCCCCCCGTTTGACAAGGGGTATTTCGCACCCTGCCCCGTCCGAGGCAAGGCCGTCAGGCAGAATGGCGATGGCGAGCGGAGCAAAAGATCAGGGCAGGATTTTCCTGACCTTGTCGTCGAGCACGTCGAACCAGCCGTCACGGTCGCGACCAAGAAGGACATCGGCCAGATGGCACGCCTGTTGCAGCATGGAATTGAGCGGACGGACATCCCGTGGGCCGAACTCCCGGCAGGCTTGCGCATAGCCTTCCAGCGCCGCCTGCGGATCCCCCAGCATCAGCGCTGCATCGGCGCCACTCGCATGACGCCAGCCCGACCGTACCGGATCGCGCCCGGCATGATCGCGGGCCGTTCGCGCATGCGCGCGGGCTTCGGCATCGGCGTGGTTGGCGGACACCGTGCGCAGATAGGCCAGATTGATCGCGTGATAATGGATCTGGCCATGATCGCCCGCCCGCTGCGCCCGTTCGAGCCCATCGCCGTAGTGACGGCAGGCAGCGTCGAAATCGGCCTGCAATCCCTCCTGCAGCCATGCCCGCTTGAAGCGCCCGCCCAGCGCACCGGCGATGTCGGTGTCCCTGCCCGCATGACGGGCGAGAAGTTCCGTGGCCTCATCCCGCCTGCCGCATTCCTCCAGTGCCAGGGCAAGATCGACGAGACGCGATGGCGACAGCGCATCGGCATGCGGCAGATCACGCTCGATGATCCGCCCGAAACCGTCCCGTGTGAGGATCCAGCTCGCCGCGTTTCCGGCAAGATGCGCATCCGGGTGATCCAGCAACAGGTTGCGGCCGAGACGAAAGCCTTCATGGGATGGTTCGCGAGCACGGACAATCTCCAGATGGTTTCCTTCGACATCGGCCCGGTAAGGTTCGCCGAACGGCCCGAGCGTGCTGCGCCGGGGAACGAAATCATCGCGGGTTCCCGCGACGGCGCGGAACCGGAAGGCCGGTGCGGCGAAGACTTCCGGCCGCCTTTCCCGCAGGTCCTGCATGAAGGCGCTGTCGTCGGCCATGTCCCGGACCTGACGCGTCAGGAAACGGAAAAGCCCCGCCTTGCGCAGGCCATCGCTGGGTGTGCCGTAGAGCAGGACATGGCTGAGCCTGTCCACAAGATCGGGATGATCGACCAGCGCACGCTGGACGACCAGTCCTCCCATGCTGTGGGCGAAGATCGCCAGCCTGGGATAATGGCACAGCTCTCCGTCGTGCATCCGGGTGGCCAGCTGCCCCGCCAGCGCGGTGAGGTCGGGATTGGCCGACCACAGATGCGGCAATCCCGGCAACAACGATGTGGAATAGCCCAACGAGAGGATGTTCCAGCTGTCCAGCTCCGGGTCATCGCCCAGCAAGGAGGCGAAGGCATGCCAGGTATCGCCCATCCGGCCGGTGAAACCGTGGAGGAAGACGATTGCCGGGCAGTCGGAACCGGCCCTGCGGTGAAACTCCACGGTCGCCATCAGACCGCCTCCACGAGATGACACTCGCTGGCCGGAACCGTCCGACGAATCACAGAGCCACTGGAGCGGGCGATGGGAATCGAACCCACGACATTCAGCTTGGGAAGCTGACGTTCTACCTCTGAACTACGCCCGCCCGCTCCGCAACTTCTAGCACGTTCGCGGTACGACGCAATATCCGACGATGCTGCCGACGATAACGGCAGGGCAGAGAGGCATCCGGCGACCACAAGGTATCGCGTGCCCGATGTTCTGTTCATGACATTCGATCCAGGCTGACAAAGGATCATCCATCATAACAGATTATTTTCCTATTTTCAAAAAAAACCAGCTCGTCCTGCAAGCGGGGCAATCGGGCAACAATGCAGATTGCCCCGCTTGTCGATCACGGGATCAGCTTGCCTGACGAAGGGCGGCAAGGCGCTCGTCACGCAGGGCTTCGGCCATGAGGAAGGCGAGTTCAAGGCTCTGCTGCGCGTTCAGGCGTGGATCGCAATAGGTGTGGTAGCGGTCCGACAACCCGGCATCGGTGATGGCCTGGGCCCCGCCGGTGCACTCTGTGACGTCCTGTCCGGTCATCTCCAGATGCACGCCACCGGCATGGGTCCCTTCGGCCTTGTGGATCTCGAAGAAGTTGCGGACCTCGGCCAGCACACGATCGAACGGGCGGGTCTTGTAGCCGGTGGCCGTCTTGATCGTGTTGCCGTGCATCGGATCGCAGGTCCACACCACCTTGCGTCCCTCGCGCTCGATGGCACGGACCAGCGGCGGCAGTCCCTCGCCCACCTTGTCGTGACCCATGCGCACGATCACCGTAAGCCGTCCGGGAACGTTCTCCGGATTGAGAACGTCTGTCAGGCGCAGCAGATCGTCTGGCGCAATGGCCGGACCGGCCTTGACGCCGATCGGGTTGCAGATGCCGCGGCAATACTCGACATGGGCTCCGTCAAGCTGACGGGTCCGCTCGCCGATCCAGACCAGATGGGCCGAGGTATCGTACCATTTGCCCGTGGTCGAATCGATGCGGGTCATGGCCTGCTCGTATCCGAGCAGTAGGGCCTCGTGACTGGTATAGAAAGCCGTGCGGGTGATTTCCGGTGTCGTCAAGTCCGAAACGCCGCAGGCGCGCATGAAATCCAGCGCCATGTTGATACGGTCCGCCATGTCGCGATAGCGCTCGCCCTGCGGCGACCGGTCGACAAACCCCATGTTCCACTCGTGCACCCGGGTCAAGGAGGCGTAGCCGCCCTGCGTGAACGCACGAAGGAGGTTCATCGTTGCCGCCGACTGGGAATAGGCCTGCAACTGACGGCCCGGATCGGGAATACGGCTGGCCTCGTCGAACTCGATGCCATTGATGATGTCACCGCGATAGGATGGCAGTTCGATACCGTCCACCGTCTCCGTGTCGGACGATCGCGGCTTGGCGAACTGTCCCGCCATGCGGCCCAGCTTGACCACGCCCATACCGCCGCCGAAGGTCAGCACGACGGCCATCTGCAAGAGCACCCGCAGCGTGTCGCGGATCTTGTCGGCCGAGAAATCGGCAAAGGCTTCCGCGCAATCCCCGCCTTGGAGCAGGAAGGCCCTGCCCTCGCAGACCCTTGCCAGATCCTCCTGCAACTTCCGGGCCTCGCCCGCAAAGACCAGCGGCGGATAGCTCGCAAGTTTGCCTTCGACCGTCGCCAGGGCATCCGCCTCGGGATAATCGGGCATCTGCAGGCGATTCATCTTGCGCCAGCTATCGGGCTTCCAACTCGTGGTCATCACAGCGATTCCAGGCCATTCATTTTCCGACTGTCAATTCCACCACCGGCAATGGCGAAAGAAGGCGTCTCCGTCGTCGGCTACCGGAGCGTTTCCCGACCGGACATCATGACAATTCCGACCGACCCTATCGAGTGATAAGGTGGCAATTTTGTCGACAAAGCGCAAGCTGTCGTGCCGGCATCGGTATTATTGCAGCCGACACGGGTCGTTCAGTCCGGCGGAGATGGCTTGTACATGGTGACGAACTCCTCGGCGGCGCTCGGATGAATGCCCACCGTCTCGTCGAACTGTGCCTTGGTGGCACCCGCGGTCAGCGCCACGGCAAATCCCTGGATCAGTTCGGCGGCATCGTCACCGACCATGTGACAGCCCAGGACCCTGTCGGTCGCCCGGTCGACGACGAGCTTCATGAAGATCCGCTCCTCGCTCGCCGTGAAACTCAAGATCATCGGCCTGAAGCTGGTCCGGTAGATCTCGACATCATAGCCCTGGGCACGGGCGAGCCACTCGCTCATGCCCACCGATGCCGCCTCGGGCCGGGAAAACACGGCTGTGGGAATTGTATCGTAGCGAACCTTGTGCGGATTGTTGTTGAACAACGATTCGGCGACAACCCGCCCTTCGGCAATGGCCACGGGCGTCAGGTCGAACTGACCGCCATCCATGCCGTTGCCCGCGTGGTCGCTGCAGTCGCCAACGGCATAAATACCCTCGACATTGGTGGCATAGGTGGCATCGACATAGATCATGCCGTCGCTGTTGCGCATCACGCCGATTTCGTCCAGCCCCAGCCCGTCGGTGCACGGCACAGGCTTGCGGCCCGTGGAATAGAGCACGAGATCCGCGTCGACCGTGTCGACATTCGTATGCAGGTGAATGCCGTCATCCGTCTTCGAGATCCGGTCGACGACGGTCCTGGCGCGGATACTCACTCCCTGTCGTTCGAGACTGCGGCTGAGGGTCCGGCGCAGGTCGTCGTCGAATCCCCGCAGCGGCTCGTCGCCGCGCAGGATCAGCGTCGTCCTGCTGCCCAGGCCATTGAGTATACTGGCGATTTCGAGGCCGATGTAACCGGCGCCGACAACGGCGAAACGCCCTGGCAGCGGGTAGCTTTCCTCAAGCATGAAATCGGAGCTGACGCAGTGCTCGATCCCCTCGACCGGCGGAAGGGAGGGAGCGGCGCCAACGGCGACGACCACGTTCCTGGCCATGTGCCGCTCGCCGCCGATCTCGACGGCATGCATCCCTCCCTCGCGCGCCCTGCCGATCATGGCCCTTCCCTCGTGGATCGCCACACCGGCGCCGTCCAGCATCTTGCGATAGATGCCGTTCAGCCGGCCGATCTCTTCATTGCGGGACCTGACCAGGCTGTCGAAATCCAGCGCGATATCACCAAAGCGCCAGCCGTAGTCCTTCGACAACCGTGCAAGGTGCCCGAGATGGGCACCGTAGTGCATCAGCTTCTTGGGAACGCAGCCGCGAATGACACATGTGCCACCGAGCCTGCTCCTTTCGGCGATTCCGACCCTGGCGCCATGGCTCGCAGCACGGCGGGCGCAGGCAACGCCACCCGACCCGCCGCCGATGACGAAGAGATCATATTGAGCCATGCGTCAGCTTATTCCCCCGAGACTGACATACTTGATTTCGAGATAGTCATCCATCCCGTACTTGCTGCCCTCGCGCCCGAGGCCGCTTTCCTTCACGCCGCCGAACGGAGCGACCTCGGTCGCGATGACGCCGTCATTGACCCCCACGAGGCCCACCTCAAGCGCCTCGGCCACCCGGAAGACCCGGCCGATGTCGCGGGCATAGAAGTAGCCGGCAAGGCCGACATCACTGTCATTGGCCAGCTTGATCACTTCGTTCTCGGTCTCGAACCTGAACAGCGGCGCTACCGGACCGAAGGTCTCCTCGTGGGCGATTTTCATGTCCGAATTGCAACCGCCGATGACCGTCGGCTCGAAGAACAGGCCGCCCAGCTTGTGCCTGCTGCCGCCGGTGATCAGCGATCCGCCCTTGCTGACCGCATCCTGGACGTGCTCGCTGGCTTTCTCGATGGCCGAGGCCTCGATCAGCGGGCCGACCGTCACACCATCCTCGATACCGTTGCCGACCTTGAGCTTTCCGACGGCTTCGGCGAACTTGCGCGCGAATTCGTCATAGATCCCGGCCTGGACATAGATGCGGTTGGTACACACGCAGGTCTGGCCGGCATTGCGGAACTTGCAGACGATGGCTCCCTGAACGGCCGCATCGATGTCGGCGTCGTCGAAGACGATGAAGGGCGCATGTCCGCCCAGTTCCATGGACACCTTCTTGACCGTGTCGGCACACTGCCGCAGCAGGACCTTGCCCACCTCGGTGGAGCCGGTGAACGTCACCTTGCGCACCAGCTTGTTGGACGTGATTTCGCTGCCGATCTCGCGAGCACCGCCGGTGACGATGTTGACCACCCCGGCCGGAACGCCGGCACGCTCGCCCAGAACGGCCATGGCCAGCGCGGAATAGGGAGTGTAGCTGGCGGGCTTGATGACGAAGGTGCAGCCCACGGCAAGGCCGGGGCCCGTCTTGCGGGTGATCATGGCCGAGGGGAAGTTCCATGGCGTGATCGCGCCGCAGACCCCGACCGGCTGCTTGATCGCGAGGATGCGGCGTGAGCCCACGGTCTGCGGAATCACGTCGCCATAGTTGCGCTTGCCCTCCTCGGCGAACCATTCGAGGAAGGAATTGGCGTAGGCCACCTCGCCCCGGGCCTCGGGCAGCGGCTTGCCCTGCTCCCGCGTCATGATGTAGGCGAGATCGTCGACATTCTCGTTCACGAGCTGGACCCAGCGTTCGAGAATGGCCGAGCGCTCCTTCGCGGTCCTGGCCCGCCAGGCCGGCCAGGCGGCATGTGCCGCCTCGATGGCGCGCCGGGTCTCCGCGGCACCCAGCTTCGGCGCTGTACCGATCACCTCGCCGGTGGCGGGGTCGGTCACGTTGATCGTGGCGCCGTCATCGGCATCGATCCATTCGCCGCCCACGAGACACTGCTCGCGAAACAGGGCGGGATCCTTGAGGTGATTGCGAATATCCTTGATTGCGGTGGCCATTCCGTTCGCTCCCCATCCGGAACAAATATCCGTTTCGTTCGCCAGAAGCCGCTGTCTAGCACGCTATCCCTCCTCACTCCACAAGCAAGGATGGCCGACGGAACGCGACAGGGAGCAGCCGGACGGCATTGCAGCGCAAGGAATGGCGCAATGCCGCCCGGGATCCGGTGTCAGCCGGCGACGGCCTGCGCCAGATAGCGGCTCATGCGGCGCGAAAACGCGCCCGGATCGGGAACGGGTTCCCCCTCGATGATGCGGGCCTGATCGAGAAGGAGTTGCGACAGCTCACGCAGCTCGTTTTCCCTGCCGGCATCGTCGACAAGTGCCGCCATGCGCCGGACAAGGGCATGGCCGCCGTTGACTTCGAGGATACGGCCGCCCAGCTGGGCAAGCTGGTTGTGCTGCTTGAGGAAGCGTTCCAGGCGCATGTCCATCGAACCGGCATCGGCAACCAGGCAGACGGCGCTGTCCGTAAGCCGTTTGGACAGTTTCACGTCCTTGACCGCGTCACCCAGCGCGAGCTTGATCGTCGCGATCAGCTTGTCGAGCCCCTCGACCGGCTGCTCCTCGTCCTTCTGCGAACCGCCGTCGATCGAGGAGAGATCGACATCCCCCTTGGTCAGCGAGGTGAATTTCCTGCCATCGTGTTCGTCGACCTCGGGCAGCCAGAACTCGTCCACCGGGTCATCGAGCAGCAACACCTCGACTCCCCTGGCCCGCGCCTGCTCCAGCTGCGGACTGTTGCGCAGGCCGGCGATATTTTCACCACTGATGTAGTAGATCGCCTCCTGGCCCGGCTTCATCCGTTCCACATACCCGGCAAGGCTGGTCCAGCCATCGTCCCGGGTGGTGCGGAACCGGGCCAGTTCCATCAATCGCCCGCGATTCTCGCGATCCTCGTAGAGCCCTTCCTTGAGCACCGCCCCGAAGGACTCCCAGAACATCGTGTAGGTCGCAGCCTCCTGCTCCCCGGACATGTCCTCTGCGGCTTCCCCCTCGCCCCCGGTGCCGGCAGCCGTGGCGTCGGCCTTCGCCTTCCGGGCCAGCTCGTCGAGCAGGCGCTTGACCAGGACCTTCCTCATACGGGCAACGACGCTGCCATGCTGCAGCGTCTCGCGGCTGACATTGAGCTGCAGGTCCTCGCTGTCGACCACACCGGAAACAAAGCGCAGATAGCGGGGCAAAAGCGCCTCCACGTCATCGCCGATGAAGACGCGACGGACATAGAGCTTCACACCGTGGTGCCGCTTGGGGTCGTAGAGGTCGAACGGCTTTTGCGTCGGCATGAACAGCAACGCGGTGTAGGCCAGCGTACCCTCTGCCGAGAAATGCACGCGGACAAACGGATCGTCGAACGCGTGTGCGTTGTGGTGGTAGAATTCCCTGTACTGCTCCTCGGTGATGTCCGAACGATTGCGAGCCCACAATGCGGAGCCGTCGTTGATCTGCTCAGGATCGCCGTCTTTCTTGCCCTCGGCCTCACTGTCCTTGCCGGCAACAGTCTCCAGAGTGATCGGAAAACCGATGTGATCGGAGTAGCGGCGGATGATGTCGCGGATTCGCCGGTCCGCGAGGAACTCCTTGGCATCCTCCTTCAGGTGGAGGGTGATCGAGGTTCCGCGCGGCAGCGCATCTTCGGCCTCGCTGATGGAATAGCCTGTCTTCCCGTCCGAGACCCAAAGCCAGCCCTGCTTGTCGCCGGCCTTGCGCGACCGGACGATCACCTTGTCGGCAACCATGAATACGGAATAGAACCCGACGCCGAACTGGCCGATCAGCTTCAGGTCGGCTTTCCGGTCGCCTGTGACGGCTTCGAGGAACCGTGACGTTCCCGAACGGGCGATCGTCCCCAGATTGTCGACCAGATCGTCCCGATCCATACCGATACCGTTGTCGGCAATCTCCAGGAGGCCATGGTCCTCGTCACTGCGGACACGAATGGCAAAGGCGCTTTCGCCCTCGAGCAGTTCCGGCTGTGAAAGGCTCTCGTAACGCAGCTTGTCGCACGCATCCGATGCATTCGACACCAGTTCGCGCAGGAAGATGTCTCGCTCCTTGTAGAGCGAATTGATCACCAGATCGAGAATGCGGCCGACTTCGGCCTCGAAGGGTTGGACGTTCTCCGGCATAGCCTTTTGATCATCTCGCAAGTTAACGGGTCGTCGTGGATGTGGTTCCTGCGTCTCGCGGTTCAAGATGAAGCCATCGGGTCCATGGCCGGCCGAAAGGGTCATTCGGCCGGAAAAGCCGGCAAACGGCACTGGATCGCCGGGGCTGCCGGCGTCCGTGCGGGGGATGACCCTTGCCGGATGATGGACATTCGCCGTCGCAGGATCATGGCGGCACCGGCATCGGACGTTAACTTCTTGATGTACGCGCGTGTTCTGTGGATCGGATCAGAACTGAAACTGCAATCTGTTTGATTGACAAATGCTCGTCGACACCCACATATGCAACATCAAACACTATCATCAGGCTTGAAGGTTATCATTGACCACTGAACAAATTGACGGCTTCGCAGGACTTGGCCTCCGCGAAGACATTCTGCGTGCAATCCGTGACGCAGGGTACGAAAAGCCCACGGAAATCCAGAGCCGCGCAATCCCCGAGGTCCTCAAGCGACGCGATATCGTGGGAATAGCACAGACCGGTACGGGCAAGACGGCCTCATTCACATTGCCGATGCTCGATATCCTCGCATCCGGTCGGGCCCGGGCCCGCATGCCCCGCTCGCTCATTCTCAGCCCGACACGCGAGCTGGCGACCCAGACGGCCGAGAATTTCGAGATTTACGGCAAATACCTCAATCTCAGCATGGCGTTGCTCATCGGCGGCGTCGGCATGGGCGAACAGGAAAAGGTCCTCGAAAAGGGGGTCGATGTCCTGATTGCCACGCCCGGGCGGATGCTGGACTGGTTCGATCGTGGCAAGATCCTTCTCGGTGGCGTCAACGTCGTCGTGATCGACGAGGCTGACCGGATGCTGGACATGGGGTTCATCCCCGATGTCGAGCGGATCATGCAGCTCATGGCGCTCCGCAAGCAGACCCTTTTGTTCTCGGCGACCATGCCGAAGGAAATCCGCCGGCTGGCCGAGCGCTTCCTCACCGATCCCCTGGAGGTCGAGGTTGCGCGTCCCGCCCAGACCAAGAGCCTCATCAAGGACATGCTCGTACCGCTGGCGGATGGCCGCAGGAAGCGTCAGGCGCTCGACCAGCTGCTGCGCGCCGAGGCGGCCGACAAGGCGATCATCTTCTGCAATCGCAAGCGCGATGTCAGCACGCTGACCCAGTTCCTCAAGCGTGCCGACTACAATGCCAGCGACATTCACGGCGATCTCGACCAGAGCCAGCGTGACGCCACCCTGACCGCCTTCAAGCGCGGCGAGGTCGACCTGCTGGTGGCCACGGACGTCGCGGCCCGCGGGCTCGACATCTCCGACATGCCGCTTGTGGTGAACTTCGACGTGCCCCTGCATGCGGACGACTACATTCACCGCATCGGCCGCACCGGGCGCGCCGGGCGCGAGGGCAAGGCATTCACCTTCTCCACTCCCGACGACAGCAAGCTGGTTTCGGCCATCGAGCGCCTGACCGGACGCACGATCGAGCGTCACACCATGGCGCATCGTGCCGAGCCGGAGGCGGATGCCGGCGGTGAGGACAGGAGTTCCGCACGGTCCGGCAGGACCGCCCGCAGCCGTACGGTCAGGCGCGAGGAAAGCGGTGTTTTCAAGACCAAGGCCCGGACGGCCCCGACCGGAAGGGGCCGGGAAGCGGCACAGCCTACTCGCCGGCGTCGTGACACGCGTGATGATGAGCGTCCCGTGCTGGGGTTGGGGGACCATGTTCCGGCTTTCCTTTTGCGGCCCGTTCCTGCAAAAGCCTTGGCAGGCTAACCCGGAATCCATGGAGTTCGGGCATATCATCCGACCAGTCGCAACGATGGGTCCGTCTTCGTTGCGGGCATGACCGGAAGGCGGAACAGGTGACGCGATGCAGACGATCTTCGTGATGGTCAAATGTGAGCTCGGGCAATCCTATGAGGTGGCCGAGGCCGCGCGCGAGAGGATCGAAGAGGCTTCCGAAGTCTACTCGATCTCCGGGCAATATGACCTCATCATGAAATTCCACCTCGATCAGGGTGTGGATATCGGTCGTTTCGTCAACAGCCGGGTGCAGGTACTCGACGGCGTCAAGGACACCTTCACGCTCATCACCTTCAAGGCCTTCGGTTGAAGTTATCCTCCATGCCGAAAACATCGACGTTCGACGCGGAACGCGATCTTGAGATCATTGACCGCCGCGTCGCGTCGCAGGGGTTCTTCCGCTTCGAGAAGCTCAGGCTCCGGCATCGACGGTTCGACGGTTCCTGGAGCGGGGAGTTCGATCGGGAACTGCTTCGCATTCCCCGCGCGGTATGCGTGCTTCCCTATGACCCACAGCGCGATATCGTGCTTTTGATCGAGCAGTTCCGTACCGGTGCCATAGACCACGAGGGCGGTCCATGGCTGCTGGAATGCATCGCCGGATTGATGGAAGACCATGAGGATCCGCCGACGACGGCGCGCCGCGAAGTCGGTGAGGAAGCCGGCATCGAGGTCGACAGGCTGGAGCGTGTCGGTGTCTATGCCCCCAGTCCGGGAGCCGTCAGCGAGCGCACGACGATGTTCATCGCCCGTTTCGATGCGGGCTCGGTATCGGCCGGCATTCACGGCCTCGATGATGAAAACGAGGATATCCGCACCCATCTGGTGACTTTCGACCAGGCGCTCGAATTAATCGACTGCGAACGCATCACCGCAGCCAACGCCCAGTTGCTGTTGCGCTGGCTGCAGATCAATCGTGACAACCTGCGGCAGCGCTGGGGCGCTCCGGCTTGAACTCCGGCGCCAAACATTCTAGCTGTTGCGCACGCGCTCAGGAGGAGGCCCGTCGACCATGGCGACTGCACGTATCTACCAACCGGCCAAGACGCAGGCCTCGTCAGGCCGGCGCAAGACCCGGCAATGGCTCGTCGAGTTCGAGCCGACGGCACGCAAGCAGGCCGACCGGCTGATCGGCTGGATCGGTTCCGACGACACCCAGCAACAGGTTCAGCTGCATTTCCCGTCGAAGGAAGCAGCCATGGCCTATTGCAAGCGCGAGCAGATCGAGTTTCATGTCGATGATCCTCACCGGCGCGTCGTGCGACCGAAGGCCTATGCCGACAATTTCACCAGGCGAGCCTGACCCGACATCGTGACTGCCGTCCGGCGATGATTGTGGCCTTGAGACGGAGTTTTTGGAAGCGGCATGGCCCGATGCGGCAAGCCATTGCCGGGCGGTGTCGTTGCGGATGTCGGGACGATCACGAAAGGGAGGATGAGTGATGGTGGAGATCAGGATGAAACGGCGACAGGCGCTGACCGGTGCCGCGGGCCTCGCTGCCGGCGCCATGTTCCCTCGCATCGGCCGTGCCGGTACGCCACTGAATGTCGGTGCCCTGCGCTTCACCAGCCATGCCGCGAGTTTCGTCGCTTTCGAGCGCGGTTATTTTGCCGACGAAGGGCTTGACGTGACCTTCCGGTTCTTCGAGGCGGCACAGCCCATGGCCGTTGCCATCGCCTCGGGCGATGCCGATTTCAGTGTCACCTCGGTCACCGGCGGCCTCGTCAGCCTTGCCCAAAAGGGTGCAGTGAAGGTCATTGGCGGTGCCCTGCAGGAGGAAAAGGGGATCGATGGGCAGATGATCCTCGCATCCGAGGCGGCCTATGCGGATGGACTGACATCTCCCGGGGATCTGGCGGGACGCACCTTCGGCATCACGACGGCAGGCTCGTCCTTCCACTACATGGCGGCGAAGATCGCCGAAAGGGAAGGAATCGCGGATCTCAGGCTGAAGCCGTTGCAGAAGGTGCCGGCGATCATCGGTGCGCTCAAGTCCGGACAGATCGACGCATGGAGTATCGTTCCCCATATCGGAAAACCCCTGGTCGAGAGCGGTGCCGTCCGGCACATCGGCATGGTCGCGGACTTCATTCCCGATTATCAGGTAACCACGGTCTTCACCTCGACTGCCAACGCCGTTGACGATCGCCCCAGGACAGAAGCCTTCCTTCGCGCCTTTTCCCGCGGGGCCGACGATTTCGACGCGGCACTGGTCGACAGGACCCTGGGCGAGGACAAAGCCACGGAAATGGTCGAGCTCATCCACAAATATGTCTATGCCGACAAGCCCTACGAGGAGGCGGAAAAATCGATCCGTGACGGCGCCATGCGCATCAACAGGGACGCGGCACTCAACGTCACCAGCGTCGGTGACCAGCTTGGCTGGTTCAAGTCGGAAGGACTGGTCGACGAGGATGTCGGCATGGACACGCTGGTCGACTCCTCCTATGTGCGGACATTTTGATCCGAAGTCATGGAACTGCGTCTTGAGCAGGTGAACCATCGCTATGCCGATGTCGACGTCCTGCAATCCATTGACCTTGACATCGTCGGCGGGCGGGTCACCTGCCTGATCGGCCCGTCCGGATGCGGCAAATCGACGCTATTGCGAATCATCGGCGGGATGGAGAGACCGGCCTCCGGCAGGGTCATGCAGGAGGGGGCCGTTCCACCCGATACGCTCAATCCGCTGACTTATGTCTTTCAGGATTTCGCGTTGCTGCCATGGCGTACGGTCGAGGGCAATATACGTCTCGTTCTTGAGGATCATCGACTCAGTCGCGCGGCCCGGCGCGAGATCGTCGACGATGTCCTTGAACGAACCCGGCTGACGGACTTCCGCGACGCCCTGCCCCGCCAGCTTTCGGGGGGGATGCGGCAGCGGGTGGGAATCGCCCGTGCACTGGCCGTGCGGCCCGCGGTGCTGCTGATGGACGAGCCGCTTTCCGCACTCGACAGCCAGACCCGCGAACTGCTGATGGACGATCTGGTGGGGTTGTGGACCCGGTCACCGTTCACGGCCGTCTATGTTACCCACAATCTCGATGAAGCGGTGCGGCTCGGCCACAGGATCGTCCTGCTGTCGCGCCGTCCGGGCACCATTCGCCAGATCGTGACCATTGACCGTCCACTTGCAGGACGTGACGACCGGGACGGCGAGCTTGCCGCCATTCGCGCGCGATTGTGGCAGGAGATGCGCGACGAGGTGGTTCGGGCCGACAATGAACTCGTTCATGGATAATCCCCGCCCCGTTCCTTTCCGCGGCGGAGGATTCTCCCCACGACCCGTCAGGTTTGCAGCACCTCTGGTCTTCATCGCGATCATTTCGCTGCTCGAAGTGGGTACCCGGACAGGTTTCATCTCCTCCCTGACGCTTCCCCGCCCCTCCGATGTCGCGCTCACATTCGTCAGCCTCTACCGCTCCGGGCTGCTCTGGGAACACCTCCTGCCATCGCTGTCGCGGCTGTTCGTCGGCTCGTTGCTGGGAGTGACCGCGGGTATCGTGGTCGGCGTTCTCATCGGCCTGTTCAGCGTCGTTCGTGCCGCACTCGTGCCGATCGTCGCCGCGATCTTCCCCATTCCCAAGATTGCGCTCCTGCCCTTGTTCATCATCTGGTTCGGTATCGACGAAGGATCGAAATATGCGCTGATTGCGCTCGGTACCTTCACGCCGATGGTGGTGGCGACCTATGGCGGCGTGGACAATGTCGATAGGACATTGATCCGCATGGGACAGAGTTTCAATCTTTCGTGGTGGTCCATCACCCGCAAGATCATTCTGCCCGGTGCGCTTCCCGCCATCCTGTCCGGCCTGCGCGTCTCTCTCGCCATCGCCATCATCCTGCTGGTCGCAGCCGAGATGCTGGGCGCGGAACACGGCATCGGAGCCTATATCCTCGAAGCCGGCAGCCTCTACGACCTGGAGCGCCTGTTTGCCGGCGTCGCCATCCTGTCGGTCCTGGGCGTCGCCACCAGCTGGCTCGTCGGTCGTGCTGAAAAGACCCTCCTCACCTGGCGGAATTGAAAATTCTCCGAAGATCTTCAGGTCTTCAATGCCTGAGCTGGATTTCGAGGCGCGCCTCAAGGCCGCCCAGCCTCGATGCGGCCAGCGTCAGCATGCCACCGTGGAGCTCGACCAGATCCTTGACGATGGCAAGGCCGAAGCCCGAGCCCGGCGGTGCGAGATCGAGACGTTCGCCCCAGTCGACCGCCCGCTCCCTCTCGACATCGCTCAGACCCGGACCATCATCGCTCACCGTGAGGCGGAAGGGACTGCCATCCATGGCCGACACGACGATCCGCGAGCGCGCATGCTTGGATGCATTGGTCACCAGGTTGGTCACCATGGCCTCGAGATCCTGGCGCGGAATGCGCAATTCGATCGCGGGAGAACAGTCGATTTCGATCGCGATCGGCGTACGTCGATAGATGAGCGCCACACCATCGCAGACATCGCGCAGGATCGGCAGCAGATGGACCGCGGGTTCGGGTGCGCCGGGGCCGACCGCCGTCGCAAGCGCCGTATAACGGTCGAGCAGCGCGGCCATGCCGTCGATGCGACGGATCGCCATGTCGCGCTCGTCGGGCTGGTCCAGCGCGTTGCGAATGATGGCGAGCGGATGCTTGAGGTCATGCCCGATCTTGCCGATGTAGCGTCGTGTGCGCTGCACCAGGACCTCGCTGCGTGCCAGGGCCTCGTTGAGCTGACTGACCACTGCCGCAATCTCGCTGGGGAATTCCCCCTCGATGCGATGGGTGGCACCTGCTTCGAACCGGGCGGCGGCGTGGCGAAGGCGGCGCAGGGGCACACCCAGCACGATACCGAGCATGAGCAGGATGCCCAGCAGCAACAATCCCAGCACGGTGAAAATCTGCACAGCGGCCCGTTCGAAGGGTGCTGCATGTTCGGCCATGATCGCCGCACGTCGTTCGCTCGTGATCGCCGCCCAGTAGGTGACGTATTTCGAGCCGGGATTTTCGACACCTGGAGCTGAAGGCACACTTTCCTTGATCCGGCGAACCACCGTGCGAAACGTACCGATCGGCGTGTCGATATCCCTTTGCGTGAAACTTACCGAAACGTCGACCGGTGTCGGCAGGATGACATCCTCGAAGAACAGCAGATCCGACCGGTAGAGTGTCCCGTCATCGGCAGCGATCTGCCAGACCAGTTCCACATCCCCCGGGCCGAATGGTGCCACACCCGTGATTTCGGCCGTCGCCCAATATCCCCTGAGTTCGCGCGCAAGGGCCAGCAGGCGGTTCTCCACCACGGCCTCCGCCGGCCCCTGAATGGCCGTCTGGAGCGCAAACCAGCTCGAAACGCCGACCACGACGAAAAGGATACCGGCAACGAGAGCAAAACGCCGCATCAGGCTCCGCGGCTCGCGAAGCCTCAGGATCACGGCCGGTTCACCTCGTCAGCAAGGCGATAGCCGAAGCCGTGCACGGTCTCGATCGCCGTTCGCCCGAGCTTGTCACGCAACCGGCTGACATAGACCGGGATTTCGGCGGCGGTCTTCGTGCTTTCGGCATCGAACCCGCGTTCGACAATTTCCTGGGCCTGCATCGGTCGACCATCGGCAGTGGTCAGGCAGAGGAGAATTCTGTATTCCGTGGGGGTCAGTCGCAGGAGATCGTCGCCGAGCCAGACCTTCAGTGCCACCGTGTCGATGCGCAGGTCGCCGCGTTCGAGGATGACCCCGCGGCTGTTGGGCCCGGCCGAGTTGACCACGCCGCGCACCCAGTCCAGCAGAAGCTCGCTGTCGACCGGCTTGAGCAGGTAGTTGGTGGCCCCGGCGCGAACACCTTCACGCATGTCCGAGACCTCGGTGCGCGAGGCTGTCAGGACGATCACCGGCATGGTCAGTCCCGCGTTGCGCCAGCGCTTGAGCACGGTGAGCCCGTCCATCCCGGGAACCCCCGGATCGAGGATGACGGCGGCATATGGCGCGTCGCGGCCCATTTCCAGCGCCAGTGGCCCATCGGCTGCGTGATCGACGGCATAGCCTTCCTGTTCCAGCAGCCGCCGGATCTGTCGTGCCAGATCGGGATCGTCTTCAACCAGTAGAATTCGCATGGTCGTCAGTTTTCGTCTGCCTGATTGGGAGCCGTCGTGTAGATCACCTTGTCCTGGTCCGGATCGACATAGATGAGGCGCTCACCATCGTCGCCATCGAGCACGACCTCGTACATGAAACCGGAATGAGTCGGTGCCGGACGACGGACATAGATCTTCACGACGGTGAGATCGCGATAGCGCGGATCGCTGTCGAGGGCCTTCCGAACCGTATCCGGGTAGCGCTCAGTACCCGTGGCCGTGCCGCCGAGCACCAGAAACGCCATGATGAATATCGCTGTTCGCTTGATCATTCCCCCATCCTAGGGCCGGAAACAACCCGGATACAGTAAACGGGTGTTATGTCCCTTTCAGGACGGTTGCACAAGAATAACCCCATGAACATTCAATCGATCCCTCAAGACCGGATAAATCGACAAATAGCGATAAAAGCAAGCCGGGAGAACATCATGCGTCTCATATCGTTGCTGATTGGCAGCGTTCTCGTACTGGGTGTGCCAGATAATGCCCGTTCGGATGCCATCTCCGCACATTCCCGTAATGATGAAAAAGCTCTTTTCGAGAATTTCCACGACACTAAATCCGCTTCGCACAACGGTTCGCCCGTGACTGCGACATATGCCCGGCCGGGCAACTCCGGCAAACCCGCGCGCGCCCGGATGCAACTGGCGATGAACGACCATGCGGGCTGGCAGCAGACCGATGCGCAGACATTCCGCATGGCCCCGGGACGGCGCATGGACGGTCAGTCCCTGTCGCTCTCCGGCCTGGCCGGGCTCGACGGCCTGGACCGCGACCGCGTCGTCGAGCGCGTCGAGATCAGCTATTCGGGCGGACGCGACGATGCCTCGTTCGGTCTCATGATCGGGCAAAGCCCGATCGGTCGTGTTCCCCTGCGGCGGAACGCCCGCCACGCTTCGCTGGTCGTCCCGGCCGGTATTTCGGTCGGTGCCAGTCTCGGTGCGTTACGGCTGGCGTTCGAGGGCAGCATCTTCGTCGATGGCGTGACCGTCCACCTGCGGTCGATACACGAACCCCGCCGGACGATTGTCATCCACCGCCCCCGCCACGACAACCGGCGATTCGAGCGGAGAGATGGCCACCGCGACCATGACCGCGGCTCCTATCAGCGGCGTCATGATGACGATCGCCGCCGCTATCAATCTGACCGCCGCGACCGGGACCGGGACCGCGGATCAGACCGGACCCGCCAGCGCGTCCGCGACCATGACCGCGGCACCGGACAGGGTCGCCGCAGCGATATCAGATCCGCGAGGCCCGGCGCGGGCGGGGGAAACGGCTCCTTTCCTCGACATCATTGAGATCGAGATGATTGCGCATGAACCGACGCGACTCGTCGACATGCGGTTGAAATTCCCATGATGTGTAGCGGCCCTGGCGAAGCGCATCGTTCAGGGCCCGCCGCCTGCCCTGCGAGGCCAGGACCTCGGCATGCAGGGCGAACAGGTCGTATCCGTCGGCAATCTGTCCGGCGAATTCCGACGCACGGGGATCATCCTCCGCCAGGTTGTTCCGCTCGCAGGGGTCGTTCCCGAGATCGAACATCAGCGGCGGGTCGCCCGGGGCATGGATGTATTTCAGGGAATTGTCCCGGATCATGACCATGGGCGACACTGCCCCCTCGCCCTGATATTCGGCCATGATGCGATTGCCACGTTCGAGACGGCCCCCATCGAGCAGGGGCAGGAGATTCTCGCCATCGAGGCCATCCATCAACGGAGATTCTGACACATCGGCGAAAGATGCCAAAGTAGGAAAGATGTCGAGAAGGCTTACATGCGTGCCGATACGCTGCGATCCGCCTCGCCGCGGGTCGTGAATGACCAGCGGCACCCGTGCCGACCCTTCAAAGAAGCTCATCTTGTACCACAGCCCGTGCTCGCCCAGCATGTCTCCATGATCGCTGGTGAAGATGATGACGGTGTTATCCGCCAGCCCCGTTTCCTCAAGTGTGGCAAGAATCTCGCCGATACGGTCATCGAGATAGGCCAGCGCGGCCAGATAGGCATGGCGGGCGTTGCGGATTTCGTCCTTGCCGACGGGCATGGCCGCCATGTCGCACACATGGCGCAGTCTCTCGCTATGGGGATCATTCGCAGGAGTGGGGGTCATCGGATCGGGGACATCATCGTGCCCGATCCGGTCCCAGTACCGCCGGCGCATGGCGTAGGGATCGTGCGGGTGGGTGAACGAGACCGTCAGGCAGAAGGGTTCCTGCTCGCGGCGTGCGATGTCATACAGGCACTGGCGTGCACGAAACGCGACCTCGTCATCATATTCGAGCTGGTTGGTGATTTCGGCGGGCCCGGCCTGCTGGACCGAGGCCATGTTGTGATACCACCAGTCGATCCGCTCCCGCGGCCGGTTCCAGTCCGGAACCCAGCCGAAATCCGCCGGGTAGACATCCGTTGTCAACCGTTCCTCGAAGCCGTGAAGCTGGTCGGGGCCGACGAAATGCATCTTGCCGCAAAGAACCGTCCTGTAACCGCTGGCGCGCAGCAGGTGGGCGAAGGTCGGCGTCGAGGCCGGGAGCTCGGCGGCGTTGTCATAGACACCGTGATGCGATGGGAGGAGGCCGGTCATGAAGGATGCACGTGACGGCGCGCAGAGCGGCGAGGCACAATAGGCCGAATCGAAGATCACGCCGTTGGCCGCCAGCCGGTCGAGATGCGGTGTCCTGACGGCCGGATGTCCCGCCCAGGATGTCATGTCGCCGGCCCACTGGTCGGTCATCAGGATGAGAATGTTGGGGCGGGTCATGTGCTCTCCCTGAAATCTGGATGATCTTGCGGACGGCTTCTCGTTAGACGCAACGGAGTTGTCGAGACAAGTGTGGAAGTCCTTCCCACATGGCTGGTGCGCTTCTATAAGCGCCGGCATGCACAGACCCGCTCCCGTCAAGAAGATCGGCATGGTCAGCCTCGGCTGTCCCAAGGCCCTTGTCGATTCCGAACGCATCCTGACCACGCTGCGATCCGAAGGCTACGAGATCGCGGCAGACTACGATTCCGCCGATGCGGTGATCGTCAATACATGTGGATTTCTCGACAGCGCCAAGGCCGAGAGCCTGGAGGCTATCGGCGAGGCGGTGGCCGCCAATGGCCGGGTGATCGTCACCGGCTGCATGGGCAACGACGTCGAGCGGATCCGCGAGATCCATCCCAGGGTCCTGGCAGTAACCGGCCCGCAGGCCTTCGACGAGGTGGTGGCGGCAGTGCATGAAACGGCACCGCCGGCGCACGATCCCTATGTTGACCTCGTCCCGCCCGAGGGCATCCGGCTGACGCCGAGGCATTACGCCTATCTGAAGATTTCCGAAGGCTGCAACCACCACTGCAGCTTCTGCATCATCCCCTCCCTGCGTGGCCGCCTGCGCAGCCGCAAGCCGCATCACATCCTGCACGAGGCCACCAGGCTCGTGGAGGCCGGGTGTCAGGAACTGCTGGTGATCTCCCAGGATACCAGCGCCTATGGCGTCGATCTCAAGCATGAGACCTTCAACTGGAAGGGACGGGAGCTTCGTGCCCACATTACCGATCTTGCCGAGGCCCTGGGCGAACTCGACGTCTGGGTAAGGCTCCACTACATCTACCCTTACCCTCATGTCGACCAGTTGATCCCATTGATGGCCGACGGGCTGGTATTGCCGTATCTTGACATTCCCTTCCAGCATGCAAGCCCCTCCGTCCTCAAGGCCATGCGCCGCCCTGCGCATCAGGAGCGCACCTTGGAGCGCATTGAGTGCTGGCGTCGCGAAGTGCCCGATCTCGCCCTGCGTTCGACCATGATCGTCGGATTTCCCGGCGAGACCGATCACGATTTCGAGCAACTGCTCGAATGGCTCCGCGAGGCACGGCTCGATCGCGTCGGCTGTTTTCGCTACGAGAATGTCGAGGGAGCGGCCTCCAACAACCTCGACGGGCATGTGCCCGAGGAGGTCAAGAAGGAGCGCTGGAACCGCCTCATGGAGCTTCAGCGCGACATCTCGCGCGACAAGCTGGCGTCACGGGTCGGAACCACGACCGACATCGTCATCGATTCGGTCGGCGAGGATGGCGTGGCCATCGGCCGAAGCTGGGCCGAAGCGCCGGAGATCGACGGCGTCATTCATGTCGAGGATGCCGACGAACTGGAACCGGGCGATCTTCTCACGGCAGAGATTACCGGCAGTGACGACTACGACCTCCATGTCGGGCCACCTCTCTGATCGCGAACATTTTTAAGATCAACATCCTATTTTCAATGGAAACATCCATCCTTGCATTACATGCTTGCATCTCATGGAATTCTACTGATAGTTTAATTCACCATCTTCGATCTCTCTCAGTCAGGCCGTCGTTGTCGACAGCCACCCATTTATCGTGGCTGTCCAGTCTTCAGGAGTGGACGGCATGGACTTGCGGAGGAGGCTCCTTCTCGGGACCACCTTGAGCATGGGAGCACTCTCCCTTTCGGCCTGCGGCGGTGGCGGCGCGACAGGCGGCTCCTCGGGCCTGACCAGTTATGGCCTGGGATTGTCGCTGCTGTTCAGTCCTTCGACCTTCGAGACCGTTGAATACGGTGTCAGCGGCGCCCTCGCCCAGACCAACGCGTCCAGCGCCTATGGCGTCGGCGCGACCGGCAGCGGCATGGTGGTCGCGGTTATCGATACCGGTATCGACACGACACATGCCGAGCTCGTTTCGCACGTCCACCCGGACAGCACGGATATCATCGGAGGGCGCGGCGCGCTCCAGGATGTCGGCAATCACGGCACGCCCGTGTCGGGCGTCATCGCTGCCGACAGGAACGCCAACGGCATGCACGGAATGGCGTACAATTCACAGATCATGGCCATTCGTGCCGATTCCGCGGGAAGCTGTTCCGTCGGAAGCTCGGGATCCTGCACCTTCGATCAGACCGACCTGGCCACAGCGACCGACTATGCCGTCAGTCACAATGCCGACATTCTCAATTACAGCCTCGGCAACGCCCTTTCGCTCAACAGCGCTTTTCAAGGCAGCCTCGCCAACGCCGCCGGCAGCGGCCACGTCCTCGTCTTCGCTGCCGGCAACAACGGGTCCAGCAGCCCCGACTATCCCGGTGCCTTCGCGTCATCAAGCGAAGCCCAGGGACGTGCGATCGTCGTCGGTTCAGTCGACGCCAGCAACACGATCAGCGCGTTCTCGAACCGTGCGGGATCGTCGAAGAACGCATACATGGTCGCACCCGGCGAAAACATCGTATCCACGACCTCGGCCTCGGCCGGCGGTGGATATTCAGCCTATGACGGAACGTCACTCGCCGCGCCGTCAGTCTCCGGTGCGGCCGCCCTCGTCTGGCAGGCCGCACCCAGCCTGAGCGCAAACGAGGTCGTCTCGATCCTTCTCAACACCGCAACCGATCTCGGTCAAGCCGGTGTCGACAGCACCTACGGACACGGGCTGCTCAACCTGAAGGCCGCGCTGGCCCCCCAGGGCACGCTGACGCTCAGCCTCGGCAACCGCGTCGACGGGCACGAGCTGGCCGCTGCCGACAGCCGCATGACCCTTCCGGCCATGATGACCGGAGCTCCGGAACTGGGGCAGTCGCTCATGCTGCTCGATGCCTATGACCGTTCCTACAGCGTACTGCTCGAAAATTTCGTCGAACGGCGATCGTCGCCGCTCGACATCGCCCGATGGATCGACAGCGATCACGAGTTCGACAAGGAGGAACGGATCCTCGACGGCCGCGTCGCTTTTCAGGCGCGACCGGCATCCGAGCGCGACAATGGCGACCTCGCCCTGCGCGCACAGTTGCAGCCCGGCACCATGCTGGATATCGCCATCGGTCGCCCGATGGATGCGGCCAGCGTGACCCGCCCTCTCCCTTCGGCCGGTTTCGCCGAGCTGTCACAGGGTGCCTCGATGGCCATTGGCCACCAGCTCGGATACGGCTTCGAGTGGCGCATGGGGTTCAGCACGGCCATCGTCGACACGCAGCGATCCGACCTCGATGGCGCCGATCGCACCGACATCAGCAGCGAACTCGTCCATCGTTCAGCCTCCGGCGCCACGGCACGGCTTTCCCTGGGCCAGCTCGACGAGAGCGACGGCCCCTTCGGCATGGAGAGTGCTGGCGCGCTGGCATTCGGGGACGGCAGCCGTACCGTGCATGGCAGGATTTCCATCGACCAGCCGATCACCAGCGACCTGTCGCTGTTCGCCGAAGCCATGCTCGCCCGTACCACGGTCTCAAGTACAGCCACCGGCCTTGTCCGCGATGTCGGCAATTTCCGCAGTGACGGCTATGCGCTGGGACTGGCCTCACGCAACCTCCTGCGAGATGCCGACCGCTTTGCCGTCACCCTGATGCAGCCCCTGCGTCCTGACGGCCTTGAGGCCAGCCTGGACCTGCCGGTCGCCCGCACGCTCGATGGCACGGTCATCCGTCGCCGGCACGATGTCCGGTTGTCGGGCGATGGCCGCGAAATCGACCTTGCTCTCGACTATCGCCTGCCGCTGCACGATGGCAGGACCGTCCTGCGCCTTGGCGGCATTCTGCGCCATGAAGCCGACCACGATCCGGCACGCGATCTCGACTTCGTTTCCCTCTTCGGCCTCACCCACAGATTTTGACCGGTTGGAGAAGAACGGCAGAATTTTCAACGATTACCGATTAATGGAAGCACTTTCTTGTGCAGGAAATGATATTGGCTGCACAAACCATTGGATGATATAATTCAACCTATGGTTTATAAAATATAGAAAAACCGTTTGATTCAAGAGAGTTAGCGTGGCATAATCCTTACGAAGTCAAGAACGCAAGGCACCGTCTGACTTCCCGGGGTCCCATCCCACCGGTCACGATCGTCGAAGTCGAACCGCTCATCGTCCCGGGGTTTCATGGCCAATCCATTTACATCGCAAGCTCGTGTCAGCCCGGCCGCCATCCGGCGGCAGGCTGCCATGATGCGGCATGAAGACAAGGCCGACCGGCGCAACAACAATCGCCCCTTGGCCATGGGAACGGCACTTTCCGCCGGATTCCTCGGATTCCTCGTCCATGCCGCGACGCGAAGTGCTGCCGCTGCGACGCCTGCGGAAGAAGGCGGCGCAAATCCGGTCTATGGCGAGGCCACGACCAGGCCCGATCTCGCAATGGGACTGGCCGAGGATCCTGCCCCCACGAGCTTCCTCAACTTCACCGGCAACATCTCCGCGGCACGACCGGCCGCGAGGGCCGACACCACCGCCTTCAGCTTCGACGGCAACGACGCCGGACAGGGACTGGAGGAAAGCAAGGCTGCATTCGGCATCGGCGCCCCCATCGTCTCCCCCACCGAAGGCGGGGAAACCGTACAGCCTGCCGGCGGCCCCGACACCTCCGTCGCCAGTTCTTCCGAACCGGTCAACATCACGTTTTCAGCCGCTCCCGTCTCCTTCCTGACAACGGGCCTGCTGGCCGGCGACGGCCAGGACGGCGGCATCGCACCGGAACCCTACACCGGGCCGTATTCGGCGGTCCTGAGCGGCACGCAGGGCGATGACGTGATCTCGGGCACCGACGCGAACGAGGAAATCTTCGGCGGCGGCGGCCATGACATCATTGACGGCGGCGGCGGCAACGATTCCATCGACGGCGGTGCCGGCGACGATGTCCTGCATGGCGGTGCCGGCGATGATCGCCTCATGGGCGGTGACGGTAACGACTTTCTCGACGGCGGAGCCGGGCAGAACATGCTCTACGGCGGACCCGGCGACGACATGATGGTGATCCACAAGGTCGGCGACCTGACGTTCGAGGAGCCCGGCGAGGGTCGGGACACCGTCGTGGTCAACGACGGTTTCGCCGCCGATCTCGACATGCTGGCGGGTCACTCGTTTCCCGGCGGAATCACGACCTTCACCATGGGCTCGGCGGTGGGAACGGCACTCCCCGACGCCGCAGGCGGCTTTGTCCAGTCCATCGACCCGGACATCGAGAACATCGTCATCCTCGACCGGGCGGACCACAATGTCGTGGCCGGCGACACCGACAACCATATCTTCGCCGGCGATGGCAACAACCAGGTCTGGGCCGGCGACGGCGACGATCTGGTCGATGGCATGAGCGGCGACGACCTGATCTATGGCGAGGACGGCGACGATCTCCTTGCCGGAGGCGATGGCTATGACATGCTGTTCGGTGGAGAGGGCGACGACACCTTCCTGTTCGGCCTGAGCGATTCGGCGGTCGATACCGTCTTCGATCATCAGGGCAGCAACATCATCGAGATTGCCGATGCCCAGAGCGACCGGCTGGGCAAGAGGATGGATGGCGACGACCTGATCCTCACCCATGATGGTGCCGATATCGTGCGCATCGACCAGTATGCCGGTCACGAGGCGGCCTTCGACGGCGTACGGACCGGCGGAGATGGCGGCTTCAGCCTGATGCGGAATATCCCCGACGATGCGGGATCGTCGGCCACGACGGCCGACATGACCTACACGACCGCCGGCTCCACCCCGGCAACCGGCCTCGCCGAGGCGTCCGGCAGCGAAGATTTCAGCTGGAACTCTCCGCAACAGGCCTCGGACGACCTGCTTCAGGGCTTCATGTCCCATGCCGTCGACGGCTTCAGCGGTGAAGCCGATATCCTCGCCGACTACATGGGCGACACACCCGTCCACCGCAACTCGCACGATTGAAGAACCAGCCTGCCGGCATACCCGATGCATGGGTTAAGGAATAATTTCCTTTACATTCCATGACATCCATGGCAGGATCGAAGGCATGTCGACCAACCCCACACCTGCAGGTTCCATGACGCGTCCGTTGAGGCTGGCGCGGCGGATCTCGCGTTGGGGGTTGGCACGACTGTTGCGGTTCGCCTGGCTGCGGGCCACCGGGCGGCAGGCGGAACCGGAGATGGCGGGCTGTCGCGACATGGACCCGCCCGGCGATGACCGGCTCCTCCCGGAGACCGTCCGGACACTGGTCATGGCGCTCGAATGCCTCGCCGCCGATGGCCGCGACGGGCTGCGCGCCTTCCTCGCCGACCGGGCGCGCCCATGGTTTGCCGAACTGTGCCAGCACCTGTTCCACTTCGCCGGCGAGGACAACCGTGACGAGCTGGAATGGCTGCGCTGGGCAACCCAGAAGCGCGGCTATCGCCCGCTGGAGGCCCTGCTGGACAGCGTGCTGCGGCGGATGGATCAACCTGCGCGATCGCGTTCCCGCACCGGGGAACATCGCGTGCCGTCAACCGAACGCATCCGCGAACTGCGGCAGGACCCGGAGCACCAGACGGCGCTGCAACGTGCCCGCGGCCGCCGCCGTCTCCTGTGCAGGCTGACCGGCCACATCCACGCCCTGCTGCTGGCCGCCGGCACGGCACTGCCGGCGGAACGCGACGCGGCGAAGACGGCCCACGCCCCGGCGGCCGGGACGTTCCCCGCACCGCAGGACGATTTCACAGCCGACGGCACGTCCTTTCTTCGCGACGCCCCCGCCTGACCGGCCGAACCGGCCCCGATCCCTAAAATTCGACGAAAATCGAAGGTATTTCGCGAGGGATCAGGCTCTTGCGGCCCCTCAGTGAATCTCCGGTTCCGGCAGCCGTTCGGTTCCCGCGAGATAGTCGAAGTCGCAGCCGTCGTGGGCCTGCTGGATGTGCTGCACGAACATCTGCTCGTAGCCGCGCGCGGGCGCCGGCCTGGGCCTGAACGCCTTGCGGCGTCGTTCGAGTTCGGCGTCGTCGACCAGCATGTCGAGGCGGCGGGCGTCGATGTCGATCTCGATCGTGTCGCCGGTCTTCACCAGGGCAAGATTGCCGCCCACCGCGGACTCCGGCGAGACGTGGAGGATGCACGCCCCGTAGGAAGTGCCGGACATGCGCGCATCGGAGATCCGCAGCATGTCGCGAACGCCCTGTTTGAGCAGCTTCCTCGGGATCGGCAGCATCCCCCATTCGGGCATGCCGGGACCGCCCACCGGGCCGGCATTGCGCAGGATGAGAACGTGATCGGCGGTGACGTCGAGATCGTCGGAATCGATCCGTGCCGCCATGTCGTTATAGTCCTCGAACACCAGAGCCGGCCCCTTGTGCTTCAGGAAGCGCGGATCGGCGGCGGACGGTTTCATCACGCAACCGTTGGGGGCAAGATTGCCGTAGAGGATGGCGGCGGCCTGCTTGCTTACCGGATTGTCGAGGGGCTGGATGACATCGTCCTTGTAGACCTGCGCATCGGCAATACCCTCGCCGATTGTGTGGCCGCCGACCATGCGTGCGTCGAGGTCGAGTAGCGGCTCCAGCCGCTTGAGCAGGGCGCGGATGCCGCCGGCATAGTAGAAATCCTCCATCAGGTACCTGCCCGACGGGCGGACATTGGCCAGCACCGGCACGGTCTGCGCCAGTTCGTCGAAGCGGTCGATGGTGAGCGGGATGCCCGCCCGCCGGGCCATGGCGACGACATGCACCATGGCATTGGTCGAGCCGCCCATCGCCAGATGGCAGCGGATGGCGTTGTCGATACTCTTCGCGGTGAGGATGTCCGACGGCTTGAGATCCTCCCATACCATCTCGACCGCGCGGCGGCCCGAGGCGGCGCACATGCGCGGGTGGTTGGCATCGGGAGCCGGAATCGAGCTGGCGCCGATCAGCGAGAACCCCATCACCTCGGCGATCGCGGTCATGGTCGAGGCGGTGCCCATGGTCATGCAGTGGCCATAGCTGCGGGCGATGCCGTCCTCGATCTCGTCCCAGTCCCTCTGGGTGATGTTGCCGGCCTTGAGTTCGGCCCAGTATTTCCAGCTGTCCGAGCCGGAACCGAGAATCTCGCCATGCCAGTTGCCGCGCAGCATCGGCCCGGCGGGCACGAAGATCGCCGGGATGTTCATGGAGATGGCTCCCATGAGCAGGCCCGGCGTCGTCTTGTCGCAGCCGCCCATGAGCACCGCACCGTCGATCGGGTGCGAGCGCAGCAGCTCCTCGGTCTCGATGGCGAGAAGGTTGCGGTAGAGCATGGTGGTCGGCTTGACGAACGGTTCGGACAGCGAGATCGCCGGCAGTTCGATCGGGAAGCCGCCCGCCTGCAGGATGCCGCGGCGGATGTCCTGCACGCGCTCCTTGAAGTGGGCATGGCACTGGTTGATGTCCGACCAGGTGTTGACGATGGCGATCACCGGCTTGCCCTCGTAGTCCTCGGGTCCGTAGCCGATCTGCTTGATGCGCGAGCGATGGCCGAAGGCGCGCAGGTCCTGCACGCCGAACCAGCGGTGCGAACGCAGTTCCTCGGGCTTCTTCCTCGTCATTCCACTTCCTCCCCCTGCTGTTTGCGGATGTCCTCGATGGCACCGCGCGCCAGTTCGTCGGCACGCTCGTTCTCCGCGTGGCCGGCATGGCCCTTGATCCACAGCCATTCGACACTATGCCGCGAGCGGGCCTCGTCAAGGCGCTGCCACAGATCCTGGTTCTTCACCGGCTTCTTCGATGCCGTCTTCCAGCCGTTGCGCTTCCAGCCGGCAAGCCATCGGGTGATGCCGTCGCGGACATAGACGCTGTCGGTGGTCAGGCGGGCGGCAACCGGGCGCTTGAGGGATTCGAGCGCGCTGATGGCGGCCATCAGTTCCATGCGGTTGTTGGTGGTGTCCCCCTCGCCGCCGGACAACTCCCTCTCGTGGCCGTTCCAGCGCAGGATGGCACCCCAGCCGCCCGGGCCCGGATTGCCGCTGCACGCACCGTCGGTGAAGATCTCGACCACCTTGTCAGACGCCATAGGACCCCGCCGAATCGTGCATGCGGTGGAAGCGGAGCCGGCGCAGATATTCGTTCGGATCCTTGGGCCTGACCAGCGCACCCTCCACCTGGTTGAGCCAGTCGTAGAGCCTGGTCAGCGCGAAGCGCAGGGCGCCGCCGCGGGCCAGCACGGGAATGGCCTCGATCTCCTCCGCCGGCATCGGGCGCAGGCTCCGGTATCCGTCGAGCAGCGCGCGCGACTTGGTGATGTTGAACTCGCCCGAGGCCTCGAAGCACCAGGCGTTGATGCAGATGGCGACGTCATAGGCCAGCAGGTCGTTGCAGGCGAAGTAGAAGTCGATGATGCCGGTGACCCTGTCGCGGTCGAAGAACACGTTGTCGGGAAACAGGTCGGCGTGGATGACCCCGCTCTCCAGATGCCGCGGCCAGGCCCTTTCGAGATGGTCGAGTTCGGCCGCGATCTCGTCCGCCAGTCCGGGCTCCACCCCCTTGGGCGATGCCTGCGACTGGGAGAACAGGCCGCGCCAGCTGTCGACCGACAGCGCATTGCGCCGCTCCAGCCCGAAACCGCGCCCGGATGCGTGGAAATCGGCCAGCGCCATGCCCAGCGCGCGACAACGCGCCGGCGTCAGGGCCCGCGGCGACCGGCCGTCGAGAAAGCTGATGATCGCCGCCGGCTTTCCGGCAATCGACTGCAGGGCATTGCCGTCGCGGTCCTTGACCGGCACCGGGCAGCACACGCCGTTGCCGGCGAGATGATCCATCAGTTGCAGGAAGAACGGCAGGTCGTCCGGATCGACGCGGCGTTCGTAGATGGTCAGGATGTAACGGCCGCGGTCGGTCAGCAGGAAGTAGTTGGAGTTCTCGACTCCTTCGGCGATGCCCTTGAGGGCGATGATCCTGCCGATGTCGAAGCCGGCGAGCAGGGTATCGAGCTGGTCCTCGTCGATCGTGGTGTAAACCGCCATGGATGGCCTCAGGAGATGCCGGCGGCAGTGCGCCGGGGAGTGGGCGGTGCCCTGAAGGTCACGTTCTCGCGCACCAGTTCGAACGGTTCGACCTCGACGTCGAAGCGCTCGCGCAGGGCGGCGATCAGCCCCTGGACGAGGGATTCGGGCGCCGATGCGCCGGCCGATATGCCGACGGTGGCGACACCATCGAGCATCCCGATGTCGAGTTCCCGCGCATCCTGGATCAGGAGCGCGCGCGGGCAGCCCGAATTCCTGGCGATCTCGACCAGCCTTACCGAATTGGAGGAATTGGGCGCACCGACCACCAGCACGAGTTGGCAGCGGCCCGCAATGGAGGAAATCGCCTGCTGGCGATTGGTGGTGGCGTAGCAGATATCCTCGTTACGCGGCCCCCGGATCCCGGGAAACCGCTCCCTGAGGGCGGCGACGATGGCCGCGGTGTCCTGCACGCTCAAGGTCGTCTGCGTGGCGAAGGCGAGGCGGTGCGGATCGGGCACCTCGACCCTTGCCACGTCGTCGACCGTCTCGACCAGGAGGACGGACCCTTCGGCCACCTGTCCCATCGTCCCCTCGACCTCGGGATGGCCCGCATGTCCGATGAGGATGATGGTGCGGCCTTCCCGGTGGTGCCGCTCGACCTCGCGATGCACCTTGGAGACCAGCGGACAGGTCGCATCCGCATAGAGAAGCCTCCGCCGCGCCGCCTCCCTGGGCACGCTCTTGGGCACGCCATGGGCGGAAAAGACCACCAGCGCGTCCTCCGGCACCTCGTCGAGCTCGTCGACGAAGATCGCTCCCTTGCTCTCCAGGTCGCTCACGACGTGGCGGTTGTGGACAATCTCGTGGCGGACATAGACCGGCGCCCCATGTTCCTGCAACGCACGCTCGACGATCTGGATGGCGCGCTCCACGCCGGCGCAGAAACCGCGCGGACTGGCCAGCAGCACTTTCAATGCGCGTTTGCCCGATCGAGCCAAACTCCGTCTCCGGTCGCCAGGGATGAACTGTCGCGGCTGAGCTATCACACCTCCGGGCGGCACGATAGCTTTCGCATTCCGCGAACAGGAATTTCGCCGGTTGCGAACTGGTCAAACCGGGCGGCATGCGACATCCTGCGCTACCCGTCCGCCTGCCGACGACGCCTTGGGCCGGATCATCGTACAAAGTCAGGACATGCAAATCACCGATACCCCTTCAAGCTCATCGATAAGGCTGGTCTTCGTCCTGGTCGTCGCAACGGCCCTGGGGCCGTTCTCGATGCAGATCTTCCTGCCGGCCCTGCCCGCGATCCAGGCGGATTTCGGCGTCAGCGCGGCAACGGCCCAGCTCGTCTTCAGTCTCTCGGGTATCGCCATGGCCGTGGCGACGCTGTTCTACGGACCGATTTCGGATGCGATCGGCCGCAGGATCACGATGATCGCCGGGCTGGTTGTGTTCCTCGTCGGCAGCGCCATCTGCGTCGTCGCCCCCAACATCCACGTCCTGATCGCCGGACGGGTGATCCAGGCCGCCGGGGGCGTAGCGGGCATGGTGCTCTCCCGGGTCATCATCCGCGACATCTACAGCCGCGACGAGGCGGCGACCGCGATCGCCTATGTCACGATGGCCATGGTCGTCGCCCCGATGCTTGCCCCGACCCTGGGCGGATACATCGTTGCCTGGACCGTATGGCCCGTGGTGTTCGTCGTCTCGGGACTGGTCGGCCTGCCGGTCCTGCTGGCGACGCTGCGCCAACTGGTGGAGACGCGCTCGCACGACGTCGTCGCAGGCAGCGTCCGCAGCATCCTGCACAGCTTCGCCATCTTGATGCGCAACCACCTGTTCATCGCCTACACCGCGCAGGCGGCCTTTTCGATGTCGGTATTCTTCGGCTTCCTCGCCGCAGCACCCTATGCCGCCATCACCCTGATGGGCCTGCCGGTGGCGGATTACGGGCTCATGTTCATCATGATTTCCGCCGCCTTCATGGGCGGCAATTTCCTCTCCGCGCGGATCGGCGTGAGGGTTGCCGTCGATACCAAGATCACGATCGGCGCGCTTGGGACGCTGGCCGGCACGGCGAGCAGCGTGCTGCTGCTCCTGCTGCTCCCGTGGTCGCCATGGTCGGTGTTCGTGCCCATGGCCGCGACGGCCTTCTTCCAGGGTATGGCCATGCCGAATTCGCAGGCGGCGGTGGTCAGCGTGAAGCCGGAAATCGGCGGTGCGGCCTCCGGTCTCGCCGGCTTCGTCCAGCTCACCATGGCCTCGCTGGTTGCCCAGACGCTGGGTTCGCTGCAATGGGGCACACCCTACCCGATGGCGTTCGGCCTGCTTGTGTGCGCCGGTGCCATGACCTTCTTCGCGTTCCGCGCACGTTCCATGGGGCAGCCGGTGACGTAAGGTCGCCGATCGACATATTGCAGTGCAAAAAAAATCGCTCTAGCTTGCGCCGCGTTCTTTTCCCCAAGCGACGAGAGAGCCAGTCATGAGCGAGCCGTCCGTTCGACCCCAAAACCCGTGCTTCGGTTCGGGGCCGACCACCAAGCGACCGGGATGGTCGCTGAGCGGACTTTCGGGCGCGCTGACCGGCCGCTCGCATCGCGCAGGCCCGGCCAAGGCGCGCATCGCCGAGGTGATCGAGCGTTCGCGGGCCCTGCTGGGCATGCCCGACGACTACAGGCTGGGCATTGTTCCGGCATCGGATACCGGCGCGTTCGAGATGGCCATGTGGTCGATGCTCGGCGCGCGCGGTGTCGATGTGGTGGCCTTCGAGAGCTTCGGCTCCGGCTGGCTGACGGATGCCGTCAAACAGCTCAAGCTCGCGGACCTGCGCCGGTTCGAGGCGGATTACGGCGACCTGCCCGACCTGTCGGCAACGTCATCCGACCGTGACATTCTCTTCACCTGGAACGGCACCACGTCGGGCGTATGCGTTCCCGGCGCCGACTGGATCGCCGCAGGCCGCACGGGCCTGACCTTTTGCGACGCAACATCGGCCGCGTTCGCGATGCCGCTTGACTGGTCGAAGCTCGATGTCACCACCTGGTCCTGGCAGAAGGTGCTGGGCGGCGAGGCCCAGCACGGCATGCTGGCACTGTCGCCGCGGGCCGTCGAACGGCTGGAGAGCCACACGCCGCCATGGCCGCTGCCGAAGATCTTCCGCATGACGAAGGGTGGAAAACTGATCGAGGGCATCTTCCGCGGCGAGACCATCAACACGCCGTCGATGATCGCCGTGGAGGATGCGCTGGACGGCCTGCGCTGGGCCGAGGAGATCGGCGGCCTCGATGCGCTCATCGGCCGCAGCCGCGCCAATCTGGAGGTCGTGGAATCGTTTGTCGCCGAAAGCGACTGGCTCGACTTCCTGGCCCGAGATCCGGCCACCCGTTCCTCGACGTCGATCTGCCTGAAGATCAGCGATCCGGGCATCGGCGACGTGTCGGCCTTCGTCAAGGCGATGACCGGGAAGCTCGACAAGGCCGGTGTTGCCCACGACATCGCCTCCTACCGCGACGCACCGGCCGGATTGCGCATCTGGGGCGGCTCGACGGTCGAGCCCGGTGACATGAAAGCCCTGATGCCCTGGCTCGAATGGGCCTGGCGCTCGACCCGCCCCGCCTTCGCCTGACCTTTCTTCCCAGTCCCGGATATCCCATGCCCAAGGTACTCATTTCCGACAAGCTCAGCCCCGCTGCAGCCCAGATCTTCACCGACCGCGGCGTCGAGGTCGATATCAAGACCGGGCTGTCCAAGGATGAACTGATCGCCATCATCGGCGACTATGACGGCCTGGCCATCCGTTCGGCGACCAAGGTCACCGCCGAGGTGCTGGAGGCTGCCGGCCGTCTCAAGGTGGTCGGCCGCGCCGGCATCGGCGTCGACAATGTCGACATCGAGGCCGCGACCGCAGCAGGCGTCGTCGTCATGAACACGCCGTTCGGCAATTCGGTCACGACCGCCGAACACGCCATCGCGATGATGATGGCGCTTGTCCGCGACATTCCTGCCGCCGACCGCTCGACCCGCGCCGGCAAGTGGGAAAAGTCGCGTTTCATGGGCGTGGAGGTCACCGGCAAGACGCTGGGCGTGATCGGCTGCGGCAACATCGGCGCCATCGTCGCCGGCAAGGCGCAGGGGCTCGGGCTCAAGGTCATCGCCTTCGACCCGTTCCTCTCCGAGGACCGCGCGCGTGACATCGGCGTGGAGAAGGTCGAGCTCGATGCGCTCGTCGAACGTGCCGACATCATCACCCTGCATACGCCGCTCACCGAGCAGACGCGCAACATCCTCTCGCGAGAACGGCTCGCGGCCTGCCGGAAGGGTGTCCGCATCGTCAACTGTGCCCGCGGCGGTCTCGTCGACGAGCAGGCGCTGGCGGATCTCATCACCGAAGGGCACATCGCCGGTGCGGCGCTCGACGTGTTTTCCACGGAACCCGCCCGTGAATCGCCGCTGTTTGCCCTCGACAAGGTGATCGTGACCCCGCATCTGGGTGCGTCCACCGCCGAGGCGCAGGAGAAGGTGGCATTGCAGGTGGCCGAGCAGATGAGCGACTATCTGGTCAGCGGAGCCATCGTCAACGCGCTCAACATGCCATCCGTCTCCGCCGAGGAAGCACCGCGTCTCAAGCCCTACATGCGCCTTGCCGAACAGCTCGGTTCGTTCGCCGGCCAGCTTACCGAAACCGGCCTGCGCTCGGTGACCATCAGCTATTGCGGCCATGTCGCCGGGCTCAACACCCGCCCGCTGACCCAGATCATCCTCAAGGGCCTGCTCGCACCGCTGATGGCCTCGGTGAACATGGTCAACGCCCCGGCGGTGGCGCGCTCGCGCAGCATCGGCGTCACCACGTCCGAATGCAGCGATGTGGAGGCCTACCAGACGCTGATCGAGGTCACGGTGGAGACCGAGCGCGGTTCGCGCGACCTGCGCGGCACGCTGGTCCATGGCGAGCATCCGCGCATCGTGCGCATGCGCGGGATCGACATCGAGGCGAGCCTCGGCGAGCACATGCTCTATGTCCGCAACAACGACAGACCCGGTTTCGTCGGCGGGCTCGGGCGGGTTCTGGGCGATGCGGGAATCAACATCGCCACCTTCCATCTCGGCCGCAAGGAGGAAGGCGGCGAGGCCATCGCCCTCGTCGAGGTCGATTCCGACGTGCCCGAGGATGTCCGCGGGAAGATCCTCGATCTGCCCAACGTGCTTCAGGTCAAGCATCTGAGCTTCTGACCGCGAACGCGTTCCGGCGACACGTTGTCAAGGGTCGCCACGACGATGCTGCCGTGCTAGAGACATGGCGGCAAGAGGCCGGTGCTTGTCGCCGGCCTTTTTTGCGTGAGCAATGAACCCGGACGCTAGCGGGAGAGAAGGTTCATGACCAATGTGGCGGTAGTCGGCTCGCAATGGGGCGACGAAGGCAAGGGCAAGATCGTCGACTGGCTTTCCGAGCGTGCCGATGTCGTGGTGCGCTTTCAGGGCGGCCATAATGCCGGGCATACGCTCGTCATCGACGGCAAGACCTACAAGCTGTCGGCTCTCCCCTCGGGCGTGGTCCGCAGCGGCAAGCTGTCGATCATCGGCAATGGCGTGGTGGTCGATCCGTGGGCGCTGCTCAAGGAGATCGAGACGGTGCGCCAGCAGGGCGTGGCGGTCTCCAGCGAGAACCTGCGCATCGCCGAGAACGCCGCGCTCATCCTTCCGCTGCACGGAGAACTCGACCGGGTGCGCGAGGAGGCCCGTTCGCGCAACAACCAGGGGGCCGGCAAGATCGGCACCACCGGCCGTGGCATCGGTCCGGCCTATGAGGACAAGATCGCACGGCGGGCCATCCGCGTGTGCGATCTGGCCAACCAGGCGACGCTCGAAGCCAAGGTCCACGATTTGCTGATCCATCACAACGCCTTGCGTCGCGGGCTGGGTGTTGCCGAACTTGAGGAAGGCCCTCTGGTCGCCGAGCTTCAGGCCCTCGCACCGAAGCTCCTGCCGTTCGCCGAGCCGGTCTGGCTGCGGCTTTCCGAACTCAAGCGCGCCGGCCGCCGGATCCTGTTCGAGGGTGCGCAGGGAGCGATGCTCGACGTTGATCACGGCACCTATCCCTATGTGACCTCATCCAACACCATGGCCGGCATGGCGGCCACCGGTGCCGGTGTCGGACCCGACAGCGTCGGCTTCGTGCTGGGCATCACCAAGGCCTACACGACCCGCGTCGGATCGGGGCCCTTCCCCACCGAGCTCCACGATGAGACGGGCAGGTTGCTGGGCGAGCGTGGTCACGAGTTCGGCACGGTCACCGGTCGCGGCCGCCGTTGCGGCTGGTTCGACGCGGTGATGGTGCGCCAGGCGGTCAAACTCAGCGGCATCAACGGCCTGGCGCTGACCAAGCTCGACGTCCTCGACGGCCTGAAGACGCTGAAGATCTGCACCGCCTACAACCTCAACGGCCAGACGCTGCACCATCTGCCGGCCGGCATGAGCACGCAGGCGGCGGTGGAGCCGATCTACGAGGAGATCGAGGGCTGGGAGGAGAGCACGCGCGGGGCGCGTTCGTTCGCCGATCTGCCGGCCCAGGCGGTGAAATACGTCAAGCGGCTGGAGGAGCTGGTCGAGGCGCCGGTAGCATTACTGTCCACCAGTCCGAACCGTGAGGACACCATTCTCGTAACCGATCCCTTTGCCGACTGAGGAACAGCATCACATGCCGGGCCATGGCCGTGCCCTGTTCGAACTGTTCGCACGACATGATATTCGCCATGTCGTGTATGTCCCCGACGCGGGACATTCCGAACTGATAGATCTTGTCACGAACGACGAACGGTTCATCTGCACACCTCTGACAACCGAGGAGGAAGGTGTCGCCTACCTCGCCGGCGCGTGGCTGGGGGGCGAGCGCGGTGCGCTGCTGATGCAGTCCAGCGGTGTCGGCAATTGCATCAACATGCTGGGACTGTCCGAGACCTGTCGTTTCCCCCTGTTGATGTTCATCACCATGCGTGGCGAATGGGCCGAGCAGAATCCCTGGCAGCATCCCATGAGCCGCGCCGTGCAACCCTGCCTCGAAGCCATGAACGTCATCGTCCAGCGCGCATCGACCGCCGACGGGCTCGCCGACACTACCGAGGCCGCCATCGAGATGGCCTATGCCGGCGACCATGCCATCGCCGTCCTGCTGGGACAGAGACTGATCGGACGCAAGACATGGTGACCCGCCCGCAGATCGAGCGACGTGAGGCCGTCCGCCTGCTGCTCGACGACCGGGGCGGGCTGCTCGTGGTCTCCGGCCTCGGCTCGCCAACCTGGGATCTGGCCGCCGCAGGCGATCATCCCCGCAATTTCTACCTCTGGGGCGCGATGGGCGGTGCTGCCATGGCGGGGCTGGGCATGGCGCGCGCGCAACCCGGTCTGCCGGTCATGGTTCTGACCGGCGATGGCGAGATGCTGATGGGCATGGGTTCACTGGCGACCATTGCCGCCGCGGCACCGGCCAATCTCTCCATCGTCGTCCTCGACAACCGGCACTATGCCGAGACGGGCATGCAGCCGAGCCATACCGGAATGGGCACCCGTCTCGACGAGGTTGCCCGCGGCTGCGGATTCGCCTGGTCCGCACGCCACTGCGACATTCAGGAACTGGCCGCACTTCGCCAGCGCATTCACGCAATGGAAGGGCCCGGTCTTGCCGTTCTCGAAGTCGAGACGACCGACCAGCCGAGGATCATGCCCAGCAGGGACGGAGTTTTCATCAAGAACCGTTTCCGGGCCGACCTCCGGCGATCCTGACCTCGCCATTTTCGCATACAACCCTTGCGCCTGCAGTGGTTCTCGGCAACGCTGTCAGGCATTAGCCACGCCATAATGAAAATTGTTCAAGGAGGTGACGGCGATGGATGAGCTGAGAATGGACGGGGATGTCGATCCGCTTGAAACCCAGGAATGGATGGATGCGATCGATTCGGTCATCGAATTCGAGGGGGCGGGCCGCGCGGTCCAGTTGCTGGAAGGTGCGATAGCGCGTGCGCACGAGCACGGAGCCGACCTGCCCTTCACCGCAAACACGCCGTACCTGAACACGATCCCGGTCTCCGAACAGGCGGCCAGCCCGGGCGATCACCACGTCGAATGGCGCATCCGCTGCATTTCCCGCTGGAACGCCATGGCGCAGGTCCTCCGCGCCAACAAGACCAGCAGCGAGCTTGGGGGACATATCGCCTCCTATGCAAGCTCCGCCACACTCTATGATGTCGGTTTCAACCATTTCTGGCATGCTCCCTCGAAAGATCACGGCGGTGACCTGATCTTCGTCCAGGGACATGTGGCACCCGGCATCTATTCCAGGGCATTCCTGCTCGGCCGCCTCACCGAACGGCAGATGGACAATTTCCGCCAGGAAACGGGCGGCAACGGCCTTTCGTCCTACCCGCATCCCTTCCTGATGCCGGACTTCTGGCAGTTCCCCACCGTGTCGATGGGGCTGGGACCGCTCATGGCCATCTATCAGGCCCGGTTCATGAAATACCTGCACAATCGCGGCATGGCCGATACCGGGCCGCGCAAGGTCTGGGCCTTTCTCGGCGATGGCGAGATGGACGAGCCGGAGAGCCTCGGCGCGATCTCGCTGGCCGCCCGCGAGAACCTCGACAACCTCGTCTTCGTGGTGAACTGCAACCTTCAGCGCCTCGACGGCCCCGTGCGGGGCAATGGCAAGATCATCCAGGAACTCGAACGGGTGTTCCGCGGTGCCGGCTGGAACGTGATCAAGGTGATCTGGGGCAGTCTGTGGGATCCGCTGCTCGAACGCGATCATACCGGCGCCCTGCGCCGGGTCATGGAAACCACCGTCGACGGCGAATACCAGGCGTTCAAGCGCAAGGGCGGCGCCTATACCCGCGAGAACTTCTTCGCCAAGGATGCGGATGCGCTCAAGCTGGTGGAAGGCATGTCGGACGAACAGGTCTGGCAGCTCAATCGCGGTGGGCACGATCCGCACAAAGTCTACGCCGCCTACAAGCGGGCGGTGGAGACGACCGGCCAGCCCACGGTCATCCTCGCCAAGACCGTCAAGGGCTATGGCATGGGCGAGGCCGGCGAAGGGCAGAACATCACCCATCAGCAGAAGAAGATGGGCGAGGATGCGCTTCGGGCGTTCCGCGACCGGTTCGACATCCCGGTCTCGGACAGGGAACTGGCGGACATTCCCTACGTGACCTTCAAGGATGGAAGCGCCGAGCTCGAATACATGAAGGCGCGTCGCCACGAGCTGGGCGGCTATCTGCCGAAAAGACGCCCTCGGACATCCGTGGAGCTTCCCGCGCCGGCGCTGTCGGCCTTCGACGCGCAGCTCAAGGATACCGGCGATCGCGAAATCTCCACCACTATGGCGTTCGTGCGCATCCTCAACACCCTGTGCCGCGACAAGCAGATCGGCAGGCACATCGTGCCGATCGTGCCGGACGAGAGCCGCACCTTCGGCATGGAGGGCATGTTCCGCCAGCTCGGCATCTACAATCCCATGGGCCAGTTGTACAAGCCCGAGGATGCCGACCAGCTGATGTACTACAAGGAGAGCAAGGACGGCCAGGTGCTCCAGGAGGGCATCAACGAGGCGGGAGCGATGTCCGACTGGATCGCCGCGGCCACCTCATATTCGACCCATGACGTGCCGGTGGTGCCCTTCTACATCTATTATTCGATGTTCGGCTTCCAGCGGGTGGGCGACCTGGCCTGGGCCGCCGGCGACATGCGCGCACGCGGCTTCCTCATCGGTGGCACCAGCGGCCGCACGACGCTCAACGGCGAGGGGTTGCAGCACGAGGACGGGCACAGCCACATCCACGCCCACCTGATCCCCAACTGCGTCTCGTACGATCCGACCTTCTCCTACGAGCTGGCGGTGATCATCCGGGACGGCCTGCACCGGATGCTGGAGAAGCAGGAGGACGTCTACTACTACATCTCGGTCCTGAACGAGAACTACCACCATCCGGCCATGCCCGAAGGTGTGGAGGATCACATCAGGAAGGGGCTCTACCTGCTCAAGGCGGCGGAGGAGCCCGCCGGGAAAGGCAAGCAGGCCAGGGTCCGGCTGATGGGTTCGGGTTCGATCCTGCGCGAGGTGATCGCCGCAGCCGACCTGCTCAAGGACGATTTCGGTGTCGCCGCCGATATCTACAGTGCGCCCAGCTTCAACCTGCTGGCCCGCGAGGGACAGGAGATCGAGCGCTGGAACCGCCTGCATCCCGAAGAGGATCCCAGAAAGGCGCATGTCACTGAATTGCTCGAAGGCAGTGACGCGCCGGTCATCGCATCGACCGATTACATCCGCCTCTATGCCGAGCAGATCCGCGGTTACGTTCCGGCCCGCTATACCGTGCTGGGAACCGACGGATTCGGCCGCAGCGACTACCGCAAGGCCCTGCGCCGGCACTTCGAGGTGGATCGCTACCAGGTCGCCCTGGCCGCTCTCTCGGCCCTGGCGGCCGAGGGCAGCGTACCGCGCAAGACCGTCAGCGAGGCTATCCGGAAATACGGCATCGATACCGAGAAACCCTACGCGCTCTACGCGTGATCGAAAAAGAAAAGCGGAGGAAAACGACATGAGTGCGGTGCGCGAGATTCATGTGCCCGACATCGGCGACTTCAAGGATGTCGAGATCATCGAGGTACATGTCGAGCCGGGGCAGGAAATTTCGGCCGAAGACCCGGTTCTCACCCTGGAGAGCGACAAGGCGTCGATGGAGGTTCCCTCCCCGGCCTCGGGAAAGGTCGTGGATGTCAGGGTCAAGGTCGGCGACACGGTTTCCGAGGGCACGCTGATCATGATGCTCGAAGGTGGGGAGGCCTCGGCTCCCGTCGAGCCCCCTTCCCCCGAAGGCCATCAGGAAAGCGATGCCCAGCCGATCACCTCGCCGGAAAGGAGCTCGGCACCGCCGGTGCCGTCCAAGGCGTCGGGAAGCCAACTGCCCGACTTTTCCGATGTTCATGCGAGCCCGTCCGTACGCCGTCTTGCGCGCGAACTGGAGATCGACCTGCACAAGGTGAGCGGCAGCGGCGAGAAGGGGCGGATCACTAGGGACGACGTCAAGGCGTTCCTGCAAGGGAGCTCCGGCGGTGGCGCTGCCGTCGCAGCCGGAGGCGGTGCGGGCATTCCCGATGTACCCCTGCCCGATTTCTCGAAATTCGGCCCCATCGAGGAGAAGCCTCTGGGCCGGATCAAGAAGATTTCCGGGCCGCATCTCCATCGCGCCTGGCTCAATGTGCCGGCTGTCACCCATTGCGATGAGGCAGACATCACCGACACGGACAGTTACCGCAAGGAACTGGACAAGGCCGCCAAGGACCAGGGGTATCGCGTTACACTACTGGCCTTTCTCATCAAGGCATCTGTCTCCGCATTGAGAAAGTTCCCTGAGTTCAACAGTTCTCTCGGGGCCGGCAAGGACACGCTGATCTACAAGCGCTATTACAACGTCGGGATCGCCGTCGACACGCCCGAGGGCCTCGTCGTGCCGGTGATCCGCGATGCCGACCGCAAGGGCATCGACGAACTGTCCCGCGAAATGGGGGATATTTCGGCCAGGGCCCGCGACGGCAAGCTCGGCTCCGCCGACCTTCAGGGCGCGACCTTCACCATCTCCTCGCTGGGCGGTATCGGCGGCACGGCATTCTCCCCCATTGTCAATGCTCCCGAAGTGGCGATCCTCGGCGTGGTGCGCTCGAAAATGGCGCCGGTGTGGAATGGCAGCGAGTTCGTGCCTCGCAACATGCTGCCAGTCTGCCTGTCCTACGACCATCGGGTCATTGACGGTGCGCTGGCGGCACGTTTCACCCGTCATTTGTGTCATGTCATCGAGGATGTTCGCCGTCTGGCACTGTGATCGGGAGATAGGAAAATGGACATCAGGGTTCCCGATATCGGCGACTTCAAGGACGTCGAGATCATCGAGGTGCATGTCAGGGAGGGCGACGAGATCGCCGCCGAGGACATCCTGATCACGCTGGAAAGCGACAAGGCCTCCATGGAGGTTCCGGCCTCCGATGGCGGCAAGGTCACCAGTGTCAAGGTCAAGGTCGGCGACAAGGTCAGCCAGGGCAGCGTCATCTGCGTCGTCGAGGGCGGCTCCGTCGCCAGAACCCCGGCCTCCGATGGCGGCAAGGCAGGGGCCGCTGCCCCGTCGCAACCTGCACCCGGCGCCGCCCCCGTATCGGGCAAGGCCGGCCAGCATGCCGAAATCCTCGTCCTAGGCGCCGGGCCGGGCGGTTACACCGCCGCCTTTCGCGCGGCCGATCTGGGCAGGAAGGTGGTTCTGGTCGAGCGCTGGGACACGCTGGGCGGCGTCTGCCTCAATGTCGGCTGCATTCCATCCAAGGCGCTCCTGCATGCCGCCAAGGTGATGAGCGAGGCGCAGGAAATGTCCGCGCACGGCATCTCCTTCAGCAAGCCGAAGATCGACATCGACAAGCTGCGCGAATGGAAGGAAGGCGTCGTCGGCAAGCTCACCGGCGGGCTTTCCGGCATGGCGAAGCAGCGCAAGGTCGAGGTCGTGCGCGGCCATGGCCGGTTCATCTCGTCCAACGAGGTCGAGGTCGAGCACGACGGCAAGACGACGGTGGTGAGCTTCGATCAGGCGGTTATCGCCGCGGGCTCCGAGCCGGTCACGCTGCCGTTCATCCCGCATGACGACCCGCGGGTCATGGACAGCACCGGTGCTCTCGAACTGGCGGATGTCCCCAAGCGGCTTCTGGTGCTGGGGGGAGGAATCATCGGCCTGGAGATGGCCTGCGTCTATCACGAACTTGGCTCGAAGGTGACCATTGTCGAGCTCATGGACCAGATCATCCCCGGTGCCGACAAGGATGTCATCACTCCGCTGATGAAACGCATCAAGGGCCAGTACGAGAACATCTACCTCAAGACGAAGGTCACTGCGGTCAAGGCCGAGAAGAAGGGCCTCGTGGTAAGCTTCGAGGGTGGAGATGCTCCCTCGACGGATACCTTCGACAAGGTGCTGGTAGCCGTCGGTCGCAAGCCCAATGGCAGGCTCATCGGCGCCGACAAGGCGGGCGTCGTCGTGGATGAGCGTGGCTTCATCGCCGTCGACCGGCAGATGCGCACCAATGTACCACATATCTTCGCCATCGGCGATCTGGTGGGGCAGCCGATGCTGGCCCACAAGGCCGTGCACGAGGGCAAGACGGCGGCCGAGGTCGCCAGCGGCCAGAAGTCGGCATTCGATGCCAGGGTCATTCCCTCGGTCGCCTACACCGATCCCGAAGTGGCGTGGGTCGGCATGACCGAGAACGAGGCGAAGGCGAAAGGCGTCAAATACGGCAAGGGGGTGTTCCCGTGGGCCGCCTCGGGTCGGGCGATCTCTCTCAACCGAACGGAAGGCATGACCAAGCTCCTGTTCGATGAGGAGACGGACCGCGTGATCGGCGCCGGTATTACCGGTCCCAATGCCGGCGAACTCGTCGCCGAGGTGGCGCTGGCCATCGAGATGGGCGCGGATGCCCAGGACATCGGCCTGACCATCCACCCGCATCCGACCCTGTCGGAAAGTGTGGGCATGGCTGCCGAGATGTTCGAGGGAACGATTACCGATCTCGTCCCGCCCAGGCGCAAGAAGAAATAGCAGCCTTGCGTCAGCACGCAGTCGAGGCCGGTTCGAGCGCCGATCATCAGGCGCTCGAACCGGCCTATTGATGGGGAGACGAACCCTTTCTGCCCGTATTTTCCTAAAATTTCATGAAGGGGAACCGATCAGATCCTCTTCAAGCCAGTATTTTTGATCCGATGATTGTCCCGATGCGGGGTCCATCGCGGGGCCGGGAGAAGGTCAACACAACCAGGCATTACTCGTATCGGGTGACAATGGTCTTGATCCGGGAGAATTCGAGCAGGCCCTCGAAACCCTTTTCACGTCCATGGCCACTCTTCCTGTAGCCGCCGAACGGCAGTTCCACTCCTCCTCCGGCACCGTAGGCGTTGATGAACACCTGCCCTGCGCGGATCTTGCGCGCAAGGCGCATCTGCCGGGCGCCGTCGCGGGTCCAGATGCCGGCGACAAGACCATAGTCGGTGGCATTGGCGATGCGTAGCGCGTCGGCCTCGTCGTCGAACGGGATCACGCACAGGACCGGGCCGAACACTTCCTCGCGAGCGATGGCATGGTCGGCAGGGACGGGGCCCATGAGGGTCGGCGGAACGTAATAGCCGCCGGCCGGGGCATCCACCACCTCGCCTTGCGCCAGAATTCCCACACCGTCGGCGACCGCCCTGTCGATGAACGCCTGTACCCGGTCCCGCTGCTTGCGGCTGATCAGCGGCCCGCAGTCGGGTTCCCGGTCATGCGGACCGGCGCGCAGGGCTGCAAAGCGTTTGGCGAGAGCACCCACGAGCCGTTCCTGAATGCTTCGCTGAACCAGCAGCCGCGAGCCGGCCGAACAGGTCTGCCCGGCATTCTGGATGATGGCATTGACGAGAACGGGAAGTGCCGCTTCGATGTCGGCATCGTCGAAGACGATCTGCGGCGATTTTCCTCCCAGTTCCAGCGTACAGGCGACATGGTTGGCGGCAGCGGCCGTCTGCACCGACGTGCCGACGGATGGCGATCCGGTGAAGGTGACGAAGTCGATACCCGGATGCGCCGCGAGAGCAGCACCGGCGGTTTCGCCATAACCGGTGACGATATTGACCACACCGGGTGGAAATCCCGCCTCGTCGAGCAGCCGGCCCACCTCGATGATCGACAGGCAGGCATCCTCGGCCGGCTTGATGACGAGCGTGTTGCCCATGGCGATGGCCGCACCGAGCACACGGCCCAGGATCTGGATCGGGTAGTTCCAGGGAATGATGCTGCCCACCACGCCATGCGGCTCGCGCACGGTCATGGCCGCGTGCCCCTCGATGAACGGGATGGTGTCACCGTGCACCTTGTCGGCGGCCGAACCGTAATATTCGCAGTAGCGGGCGAACGCGATGATGTCGGCCCGTCCCTGTTTCAACGGCTTGCCGGTGTCCCGGCTCTCGATCCCCGCCAGTTCCCCGATACGGGCGGCGGCAAGCTCACCCAGCCGCATCAGCAGCCGGCCGCGCGCGGTGGCCGTCGAAACGGACCAGGGGCCATCCTCGAAGGCCCGGCGTGCCGCAGCCACGGCACGATCGATCTCCGCCGGACCGCCCGCGGCCAGCCGCGCGAAGGTCGCGCCATCGCTCGGACAACGCACCTCCACGGTCTCGCCATTTTCCGAATCGACCCATTGGCCGTCGATCAGATGTTGTCCATACATGCTGCACACTCCCTCATCCTCTCCCATGACGACAACAGGCTGCTGGCAGGCGGCACGGGAATGCCACAAGCGGCCCAAACGGCCTGTCCCGCTGACCATGCCACCGATTGAAACCGAAGCGCCCATACATTATGTGCAAAACTGTTGATCCGAGTTGTTGTGGACCTGTTTTGGCGCAGTCTTTCGTATTTCATCGCGGCAAGGCCCAGGCTCGCGCCCAGCCGCGTCTTTCAGCATTCATAGCGGCTGCCGAGACGGGCATGTTGCGGATGATCTGGTGGTTGTCGAAGAAGCTCGGCCCCGATCGGGCGGGGCGTCTTGCCGCGGGCATTGCCGGAGTCACCGGCCCCCTGCTGTCGCGTTCGTCCATGCTGTCCGCTAATCTCGCTGTCGCCCTGCCCGGTCTTCCGGACAGCCGCCGGCGTTCGCTGGTGCGGCTGGCGTGGCGGGAAATCGGCCGGGTGATGGGAGAATTTCCCAATCTCGAACAGATCTGCGTTGCCGAAGCGGATGAAAGGCTCGAAATCGTCGAACACTACGACATGGAGCCCATACGCCGTCGAGAGCGGCAGGCCATTTTCGTTTCGGGACATTTCGCCAACTGGGAACTTGCCGCCGGTTGCAGCCGGAAGGCCCGCTTTCCGCTCAGCGTCCTCTATTCGCCGCAGGCCAACGGGGCCGTCGATGCCATGGTCCAGCACTACCGCGAGGGGCTGGGCGTGGAGATGGTCCCGAGAAAACAGGCGGTCCGGGGCATCATCAAGGCCCTGCAGAAAGGCCGCAATTTCGGCCTGCTGCTCGACCAGCGCTATGACGAGGGACAGGATGTACCGTTCTTCGGACATGATACGCCATCGGGCATCGCGGCCGCACAGATTGCCATCCGGATGAAGCTCGACTATGTCCCGGTGCGGATCCAGCGCCTGAAGGATGCGCATTTCCGCATCACCTTCATGCCGTCCATCGATCCCGACCCCGGCTGCGGCACTCCGATGGAGCAGGCCATAGACATGACCCGCCGGGCCTACGGGTTGTTCGAGGGCTGGATCCGCGAGCAACCGGAAAGCTGGCTGTGTCTCAAGCGACGCTGGCCGCGCAACGTCTATCGTTCGATCGGGCAGGATATTTGAGCGACCATCCCGTGACTTGGCTGATGCTCGGCCACAAGGCCGGCGACAACGGACAGCTGAAGGCGCTCGCCGGAGCTCTCGGCTGGCCGGTGATCGAAAAGCATCTGGTCTACCGCAAGACCGAGTTGCTGACCAACCTGTTCGCCGGGCCGACGCTGGCCGGGCTGGTGCCGGAAAAATCCAGCCCGCTGGAGCCGCCCTGGCCCGACCTCATCATCTCCGCCGGCCGCCGCAACGAGCCGCTGGTACGCTGGATCCGGCAGCAGGCGGGTCCCGACCGGGTGAGGCTTGTGCATGTCGGCCGCCCGTGGGCGCTGCACGAGTGCTTCGACCTCATCATCACCACGCCGCAATACCGCCTGCCGGACAAGCCCAACATCCTGCACAACGAGGCCCCGCTGCACCGGGTCGACGCCGGGCGCCTGGTCGAGGCGCGCGGACAGTGGGAAACGCGCCTCGAACACCTGCCCGAACCGCGGACTGCCGTCATCATGGGCGGCAATGCCGGTCCCTATGACATGGACCGCGAAAACGGCGAGTTGCTGGGCTGGCATGCCAACCGCCTGGCAAGGGAGACCGGCGGTTCGCTCATGGTCACCAGCAGTGCGCGCACACCGCGCGAGGCCGTCGATGCGCTGGAGCGTATGGTCGACGTTCCGGCCGTCATCTATCGCTGGTCCCCCGACGCCACGGACAATCCCTATATGGGATTTCTCGCGCTGGCCGACCGGATCATCGTCACCTGCGATTCCATGTCGATGCTGGCCGAAGCCTGCGAGACCGGCAAGCCGGTCATGATCTTCGACCTGTTGCGCGGCCCGGGCTCCCATCGCCCGGCGATGCCCGATGACGGGTCCGTCAGACCGCGCACGCCGATCGAGCGCCTGCGCCAGTTCAGCCTTCGACCGTTCTTCTACAAGCTCGGCATGACGATCGGGCCACGGCGGCTCACCCGCGATGTCAGCATCATACATCGCAGGCAGGTCGAGGCCGGGCGTGCCCGCTGGCTGGGCAGCGACGAACCGGAACCGCGAACGGCCGTCACGCCGATCGCCGACCTCGAACGGGCCGCGGATGCGGTTCGCGCGCTGTTCAACGATCCATCGCCGCCTCGACCGGTGATGCCGTCGAGCGTGCTGCCGGAGTGGCTGCAGCGTTTCGTGCAGGGGTGACATTCACCGGACCGGGAACGTCTTGATCCTGTCACGATGGCTGTTGGCCGCGCCCCGGCTTGCTGGCGACAATCCCGGCACCGTCGGCCGCATCGATCACATGCGCGAACGAACCCATCACCCGTCCCGCACGCAGGCCCATCGGTTCGAGCTCGTTGCCCTCGGCATCGCGGGCACGAAATAGCGGTGCCGCCGGTCCGGCCCGGACGGTTGTCGCATAGTGGAATTCGTGACCGACCAGCGGAACCGACCACGGCAATCCGCCTTCGGCCTCGATCAGGCGATATCCGAGATGCCGGCGCCGCTCGGCAAAGCTTGTGTCCACTGGCAGCATTCCCAGCATGGGGTGCACCTCGCCGCTCTCGTCGGTGAGGGTTCGCCCGAGGGTCATGTACCCCCCGCATTCGCCATAGACCAGGCCCCGGAATCGCAGCATCGCCGCCCGGAACCGTCCTGCCCGTGCCAGACGCCCGGCATGCAGCTCGGGATAGCCGCCGGGAAGGAACACCGCGTCACTGTCGCCCGCCGGCGCTTCATCGGCCAGCGGCGAGAAGAACGTCAACTCACAACCCGCCGACCGCCAGTCTTCGAGCCAGTGCTGATAGATGAAGGAGAATGCCCTGTCGGAGGCGATGGCAACCTTCTGCCCCAGCGGCGGCAGCCCGGCCGCCTTGCCATGACGATGAAGCGGCCGGGCCAGCGACAGCAACAGGTCGAGATCGAGATGGTCCTCCACATGATCCGCTGCCCGGGCGATGAACGTCTCCATGTCGCCGTGTTCTCCCGCCTGCACCAATCCCAGATGCCGCGACGGCAGGTCGAGCGTTTCACTGCGCCTCACCGCACCGATGACCGGCAGGCCAAAGGGTTCCAGGGCCCTGCGCAACATCGCCCCATGGCGGGCGGAGCCCACCCGGTTGAGGATCACCGCCGCGACGGCGACATCCTCGCGAAATCGCCGGAATCCCTCGACGATGGCAGCGACGGAATGGCTCATGTGCCCGGCATTCACCACCAGCACGACGGGCAATCCGAGGAAGGCCGCGACATCCGCCGTTGAACCTCGACCGTCTGGCGGCGCCCCGTCGAAAAGCCCCATTGCCCCCTCGACCACAACGAGATTTTCCTCACCCGTGGATGCGAGCTGGCCGATGCGCGCCCTGCCCATGGCAAAACCGTCGAGATTGAACGACACCGTGCCGCTTGCCGCCTCGTGGAATCGCGGGTCGATGTAGTCGGGCCCGCTCTTGGCCGATCTTACCCGATGGCCTCTGTTCTTCAGTCCGCGAAGAATCCCCAGCGTGAGCACGGTCTTGCCGCAGGCCGATGACGGCGCGCTGACCACGAACCCCTTCGGCCGGCCGCTGCCGGGCGTCATCCTGCCTCCGGCCGGTTGCGCCTCCCGAGCGGATCGAGCGAACGCGGGGCCTCGCCGCGGGCTTGCCCGATCCAGTCCAGCGCCTGGCGCATCAGGGTCACAGCGCCGATGCAGACGATGGCGGGCGGCTCGATACCGTGGCGCACCACGTCGACCGCCGCACGGGCGAGACTGGTCTCGTGCACCCGCATCGACGGCAGGGTGGCATCGGTGACAATGGCAACGGGTTCGTCCGGGTCGCGCCCGCCCGCCAGCAGCCGTCCACTGATGACGTCCAGATGCTTGATGGCCATGTACAGCACGATCACCGGGGAAGCCCTGGCGATGGCGTTCCAGTCTACCCGCGACGGTGCCAGGCCGTCCCGATCGTGGCCTGTCACGAACGTCACGGCCTGATTGATGTCGCGATGGGTCACCGGAATGCCGGCATAGGCAAGCCCGCCGACACCGGCGGTGATACCCGGCACGACCCGCACGGGAATACCGGCCTGGACGAGCGTCTGTGCCTCCTCGCCACCGCGGCCGAACACGAACGGATCCCCTCCCTTCAACCGCAGGACCCGCCTGCCCGCCTTCGCCAGTTCGATCAGGCGCAGCGATATGTCGCGCTGCAACAAAGACGGCTTGCCGCCACGCTTGCCGGCATATTCCACATCGGCATCAGGTCTCGCAAACAGGAGGATCCGCTCATCGACAAGGGCGTCATGGACGATCACGTCGGCCTGCTGCAGCGCATTCAGGCCGTGCAGGGTCAACAGGCCCGGATCGCCGGGTCCCGCGCCAACCAGCCACACCCAGCCGGGTTCGAGCTCCGGCCAGCTGTCAAGGTCGCCTGCGATCGGGGGCAGTTTCATCATGACGTCGTCTCTAGAGCATTTTCACGGCCGGTGGAAACACCGGAACGACAGGACAGCGCGAAGACGCGAGACCATGGTTCGCCGAGGATGCATGCGGCCATGCGATCTTGCCGTTTCCCCCATGGCCGGACGCTTCGAGAGGCTTCGGGAACGGCGGGGACTCCCCTATACTCTCCACATGGCACGTAAACCCGACGGTCCCCTGCGCACCGGTTTCACCACGGGTGCCTGTGCCACGGCAGCGGCACGGTCCGCGTTCGTGGCGCTGACAAAAGGGGAATTTCCCGATCCTGTAACCATCCGCCTGCCGCATGGCGAGGAAGCGCGCTTCATGCTGGCCTGCCGCGATCGCGGCGGTAACTGGGCCACGTCCGGGATCGTCAAGGATGCGGGCGACGATCCTGACGTAACCCACGGTGCTCTCGTGAGGGCCCGGGTGACGCGCATGGACGATGGCGGCGGGGTACGGTTTCGCGCCGGCGAGGGTGTCGGCATGGTAACGATGCCGGGTCTCCCGATCCCGCCCGGCGAACCGGCGATCAATCCCGTACCGCGGGCCATGCTGCGTGCAGCGGTCGAGGAGAGCGATGTCGAGGTCGAGATTTCGATTCCCGGCGGCGAGGAGCTCGCCCGATCGACATGGAATCCGCGCCTGGGCATCGAAGGCGGCCTGTCGATCCTTGGCACGACCGGCATCGTCCGGCCCTTCTCCTGTGCGGCCTGGATCGCGTCGATTCACCGGGGCATCGACGTGGCCCGTGCTGCCGGCCTGCGCCATGTCGCCGGTTGTACGGGTGCAACCACGGAAAAGGCGGTACAACGGCACTATGGACTGGCCGACCATGCCATGCTCGACATGGGCGATTTTGCCGGCGGGCTGTTGCGCTACTTGCGTACCCGCCCCGTTCCGCATGTCACCATTGCAGGCGGAATCGGCAAGATGGCCAAGCTCGCGCAGGGCGCGCGCGATCTGCATTCCTCGCGAAGCCAGGTCGATTTCGAGGCTCTCGCCGCCATGACCGGCGACGGGCGCCTGGCGCATTGCCGTACCGCCCTGCAGGCCCTTGAAGTCAGTGGCGACGGGCTGGCCGCGGTGATTGCCGACCGTGCCCGCCGACAGGCCATCGAATGGCTGGACAATCCGCAGGTGACTATCGACACGATGGTTGTCGATCGACAAGGCAGGATTATTGCTGTCAGCGGAGATTCACGGTGAAGATCCTGATGCTGGCCGGAACCGCCGAGGCCCGACAGCTCGCCGGATGCCTCGGCCGCCGTCCGGATCGCTATGACCTGACGGCGAGCCTGGCCGGCGAGACCCGGCAGCCGCAGGTCTTTCCCTGCAACCTGCGTGTCGGCGGGTTCGGCGGTGAGGCCGGGCTTGTACGGTTCCTCGTCGACGGAGGGTTCGAACGCATCGTCGATGCCACGCACCCCTTCGCCCGCTATCCGCGGACCGTGGCACGGGCAGCGCAGCAAACAGGCATTCCCTGTCTCCGGTTCCTGCGTCCGCCATGGCCGAGGCGGCCCCACTGGCAAATGGTGGACGACCTCGATGGGGCCGCCCGTGCACTGCCCGCCGGATGCCGTGCCCTGCTTGCCACCGGGCGCAAGAGCGCGCGTGCCTTCGCCGGTACGAAGGCGGAATGGCTCGGCCTTCGCGTCGTCGATCCTTGTGACACACGACGGTGGTCGACAAACGGGGTCTGGCTCGATGTGCCGGCCAATCCGACGGTCGAAGACGAGCGAGCGGTAATGGGCGAACATCGTGTCACCCATCTCGTGTGCAAGAATTCCGGCGGCCGGTTCGGATTGGCCCGGCTCGACGCGGCAGACCAGCTTGGCGTCACCACCATCATGATCCGGCGCCCCGGCCTGTCCCTTCCGCCCGACCCCGACCTGGCCACCTCGATCCCGGAGGCCCTGCGGTGGCTCGACCGCATGCTCCTTGAGACGCCATCGGACGCATTCTCGACGGGACCGGAGATTGCCCGCCGAATCTGACGGGAATGTCCGACTAGGCCACCGGCCATCGCTCTGCTATAACCCCTCCCACCTGCTTGAGCGCCCTTAGCTCAGCCGGATAGAGCATCTGCCTTCTAAGCAGAGGGTCGCAGGTTCGAGTCCTGCAGGGCGCGCCAATTCATTGATTCCATTGGCTTTTTATAGGTTAAATAGACTCGCGTTCAACAACGCCGTTTAGACGTTCATCGATTCGCCGGTTTTTCAGCCTGAACGACCCGGACGAACACCGGCGATACGCCGCCGATCATCAATCATCCGGCCGTATCGACTCGAAACGTCGCGCACGGAATCGGATGCCCGCGGCCCTTCAGGCCTCGAAACTGCGGGTGGAGAGATGGGAGTGGACGGGTTGGCCGGTGTGGCGACGGTCGTTGCGGAAGACGATCTGCCCCTCATGTCCGGTCAATTCGAGGGCAGCGCCGAACAGGTCAGCGATATTCATGCGGATGGCGGGTGAAAGGGGGCGTTCGGTGCTGATCGCGGCACGCAGGATACTGCCATCGAGGTAGAGATCGATGCGTACGCGGCCGATCTCGCTCAATTCGAGGGTCATAGCCATGTGATCGTGGTCGTCGTCGACGGAACGTCCACGATCGTCGACTGACCCGCGCCTGAGCCATTGCGACAGCGGGACGCCCGGATCCTGGTCGCCAAGCATTCCGGCGAACCCGCGCCATCCTTCGGGGCCGCTGTCGAGGATGGGCGGACGGGCGGTATCCGGCAGGGGCCGCTCGGCAGGAGCATGGCCGTGCCGGGTCGGGGCATCGGCCCGGTCACTCGTTTCGGCGGAACGGCGCAGGGCATCGTCCCGACTGATCAGCCGTTGGGCCAGCCGTTCGTCCACCGGCAGCCTTTGCCCCTGCGTCGGCCGGTCCGCACCGGCGCGGATCATGAGCGCGCGCATCAGCATCTCCACGCCATCCTCAAGCGTCGATCCCCCGTCGGACGCTGCGGCCGGAACGGGACTGACGAGGCTGACACCGACGATCGCATCGTCCGGAAGGTCGGGCATGGGCACCTCGATCCGCAACTGCCCCTGCCCCAGCCCCAGCAGCGGACGTCCGTCAATCATGTGGCCCTGCACCCGCAAGGTCACGTCGGATCGCACATCGGGATACGAGGGCTGCGATGGCGCGGTTCGGGATCCATCGGGAGGGAAAGGTGTCCGAGCCGCAACGGTGCCGGCGGACGGCGATACCGGCTTGGCAGGCAAGGGTCCATCTGGCGCAACAACAGGCTTTCCCGTTGCGGCCTGCCCATCCGCGACCGCATCACTGCGGGACAATGACGGAAGCACGGGGGATCGGGCTGTCCCCTCCAATGGCGCAGTCCCGGCCTGGACGGTTGCCGGCATGGCCGCTGTCGCTGGTGCCGGGGCGGTCGCCGCGGGCGATGCCGTTACTGTCGGTGCAATCGGGGGCGATGCCGCCGCCGCCGACAGCGCATGGGAAGCGTTGACGGCCGGCCATGCCGAAGGTCGCCCGTCGACCGCCACGACCATGCCGCCTGCCGCCGGCTGCATGGCAGGTCGGGGCAGGCCAGCCGATGGCGGGGACATGTCGGGCGACGGGACCACCGGAGGGTGCATGGCCGGCATGACAGGAGGGCTGGCAGCCGGCAGCGGTCGCGGTGCAATGCGGATGTCGATGCTTGCGCCCTGGACCGGGCTTCCGTCCCGGAGCAACTGGGCCTGCACCACCGGTCCCGGACGCGCCGGAACGGTGTCGATGGTACGGATGTCGATCACCCGCGCGGATTGGGCTGTCGCCGTAGGCTTGCCATCCATCTCGACGATGGGCAGGTTCATGCCCGGCCGGGGCCGTCCCGCCGCGGGCAGTTCGACGGTCAGGCGCGTTCCGCCGGGAACCGGCTGCGACAGTTCGAGGGCCACCTGCCCGGCCTGGCCACGGGTCACGACCTGTCTGCCCATGGCATCGGCCACCGTGAGATCGAGGCGGCGCAGATTGGCGGTGGTGGCCGTATCCCGTCGCAGACCATCGATTGCGTCCGGCCCCTCGCCACCCGACGCGGCATTGCCGGTCATCAAGGGCATTCCCGGCGGCAGCGGTGTCATTCCGGCCATCGGTCAGATCTGCCCGAGCGTGCGGATCCTGGCCTTGGGATGGATCTCGTTCTGTGACAGTACCACGGTTGCCGGGCGGAACCGTTCGACGATCGAGCGGACATAGGCGCGGATGGCCGGCGAGGTGACGATCACCGGCAGTTCGCCGCGCATGGCCTGTTTTTCGAATGCATCGCGCATGGCGCGGATGAAGTCCTGGAGCTTGCCCGGCGCCATGGCCAGTTGCCGTTCGTCCCCCTGGCCGACCAGCGCATCCGAAAAACCGCTCTCCCATGTGCCGGAAAGCGTCAAAAGGGGAATGTAGCCACCGGGACCTGTTGCCGAATTGCTGATCTGGCGGGCAAGCCGCGCGCGGACATGCTCGACGATGAAGACGACGTTCTGGGTGTGGCTCAGCGCCTCGCCGATGGCCTCAAGGATCAACGGCAGGTCGCGGATCGAGACCCGCTCGGCCAGCAGCCCCTGCAACACGCGCTGGATGCCTGCGGCACTGATGCGGCCCGGAACGAGGTCGGTCAGCAATTTCTGGTAGTCATCGTCAAGTTCCTTGAGCAACTTCTGCGTCTCGGCAAAAGTGAGCATGTCGGCAAGGTTGTCCTTGACCAGCTCGGTGATGTGGGTGGTGACGACCGTTGCCGGATCCACCACCGTATACCCCTTGAAGCCCGCCTCCTCGCGCATGGAGCGCGCGACCCACGCAGCCGCGAGACCGAAGGTGGGCTCCGTCGTCTGTTCGCCCGGCAGGGCGATATCGCCGCCCTGCGGATCCATGACCAGCAGCATGTTCGGACGGATGTCGCCGCGCCCTGCCTCCATCTCCTTGACCTTGACCACATAGGTATTGGCCGGAAGCTGGATGTTGTCCTGGATGCGCACCGACGGCATGACGAACCCGAGTTCGGAAGCGAGCTGGCGTCGCAATGCCTTGATCTGGTCCGTGAGCCGGCCCGCCGCACTGTCGCTGATGAGCGGCAGGAGGCCGTAGCCCAACTCGAGCCGGATCGGATCAATGTGCAGGATATTGGCAATGGGCTCTTCCGCCGGCGGTTCGACGGCCTTCGCCTCCTTTTCGGCCTGCTGGCCGGTCTCGACCGTATCGGCGGCCTGCCTGGCCATGCGCCACGCCAGATATCCCGTGCCGCCGGCCAGCGCCAGGAACGGCAGGGCCGGCAGGCCGGGAAGGACGGCCAGCAGCGTCAGCAGTCCGCTGGTCACGCCAAGCACGCGGGGAAAGGCACCAAGCTGGCTGACAAGCGCCACATCCGCGCGCCCGGAAACACCGGCCTTGGAGACGAGGAGACCCGCTGCCGTGGAAACGATCAGGGCGGGAATCTGCGAGACAAGGCCGTCGCCAACGGTCAGGATGGTATAGCTGGTGGCGGCCTCGGAAAAACTGATGCCCATCTGGCCGACACCGATGATGAGACCGGCCACGAGGTTGATGAATGTGATCATCAGGCCCGCGATCGCGTCGCCGCGCACGAACTTCGCGGCACCGTCCATGGCGCCGAAGAAGGCGCTCTCCTCCTCAAGCTCGCGACGGCGCAGACGGGCCGTGCCCTCGTCGATCAGACCGGCCGACAGGTCCGCGTCGATGGCCATCTGCTTGCCGGGCATGGCGTCGAGCGAGAACCGCGCGGCAACCTCGGCAATTCGTCCCGACCCCTTGGTGATCACGACGAAATTCACGATGACGAGGATCGCAAAGACGATGATGCCGATGACGAAATTGCCCTGCATGATGAAGCCGCCAAAGGCCTCGATCACCTGCCCCGCGGCATCGGTCCCCTCATGGCCGTGCGCCAGGATGAGACGGGTGGATGCGAGATTGAGGGACAATCTCAGCATGGTGGCGATCAGCAGGACGGTCGGAAACGAGTTGAAATCGAGCGGACGCTCGATGAACAGCGAGGTCAGCAGGACCATCACCGAGAACGTGATCGACAGGGCGAGCAGAACGTCGAGGAGAAAACCGGGCAGCGGCAGGATCAGCACCACCAGGATACCGATGACCCCGAGTGCCATGAGAATATCGCTCTGACGCAGGGTGTTCACCACTTGCGGAACGACGTCCCTGCGCAGATTTCCCAGATCGGTGGCCATGACTGCTAGTGCCTGCTGCTACCGGCCACGAACGGCGTCGCGACCTCGTTCGGAGCGGGTGGGATGCTCATGCCCTCCGCCCCATACTGTTTGAGCTTGTTGCGCAAGGTACGGATCGAAATGCCGAGAATGGTCGCGGCGTGGGTGCGGTTGCCCATCGTATGATCCAGGGTCTCGAGGATCAGACCCCGCTCGACATCGGCCACGGTCCGGCCGACGAGTGCCCCCTCGCGCGAACTGCTTTCGGCATCCGGTCGCGGCTGGCCGCTCAGGATGATGGCGTCGGCATCGATCTCCGCTCCCTGGGCCAGCAGCACTGCCCGATGGATGCAATTCTCCAATTCGCGAACATTGCCCTTCCAGCTGTTTCCCAGCAATCGTCCGATGGCAGCGGTCGACAATTCGCGCTGCGGCAGGCCATTGGTGGCCGAGTGCTTGACCACGAAGTGACGGGCAAGCGTGACGATGTCGCGAGGACGGGCGCGAAGCGGCGGAAGGTGCAGATTGAGGACATTCAACCGGTAGAGGAGATCCTCGCGGAATACACCTTCTGCGACGGCCTCGTCGAGGTCGCGATTGCTGGTGGCGATCAGGCGGATATCGACCTTGACCGGCCTGCTGCCCCCCACCCGGTCGATTTCGCGCTCCTGAATGACCCGCAACAGCTTGGCCTGCAGGCGCACGTCCATCTCCGTGATCTCGTCGAGCAGCAAGGTGCCTCCATGGGCCTCCTCGAACTTGCCGATGCGCCGGGCGCTGGCACCGGTAAAGGCTCCCTTCTCATGGCCGAAAAGTTCGGATTCGAGCAGGTTTTCGGGAATCGCCGCGCAGTTGACGGAAATGAAACGGCATCTTGCCCGGCGGCTGTTTTGATGGATGAAGCGGGCCATCACCTCCTTGCCCGTCCCGCTCTCGCCGGTGATGAGCACGCTCGCGTCGGCCGGGGCGAACTGTCGCGCCAGAGCCATCACCTGCCCCATCGCCGGATCCTCGAAGATCAGTTCATCGCGGGTCTCGCACACAGCCTCAAGAATGGCCGAAATCAGTTCCGGGTCAGGTGGCAGCGGCAGGAACTCCCTGGCACCTGCACGAATGGCATCGACCGCCTCGCGGGGCCTGCTGTCGATGCCGAAGGCAATCACCGGCAGGTGGATGTGCTCGGCGGCAAGCGCACGGATCGCTCCGGCGATATCGCGTCCGACTTCGATCAGCATCACGTCGGCACTCTGCCCACCGCGCAACGACGCCAGGGCGGCATCGAGCGTGGCCACGTGGCGGACATCGGCACCACGGCCGGCGGCGATGCGGCTGGCTTCGCCGACCTCCTCGCCATGCTCACCGATGATGATCAGACGCATATCCGTCCCCTCTTGAAGACTGTTGCTGACGGTCGCCGGCTCGCGCGCCTCCCGTCGCTCATCCGAACTCCTCCAGCTGCTCGGAGGGTGGCAACAGGCCGTTGAGCAGCGATTCGAGACGCCGCGGATTTTCCCGCTCGGCGATCGACATCACGCAAAGCAGCTGTATTTCATGGTGCAATCTCTCGGTCTCACTCATCTTCGACAGGCGTTCGGCCAGCGGCGTGAGAATCGCATGCGCGATGACGGCACCGTAGAAGGTCGTGAGCAGTGCGACTGCCATGGCCGGCCCGATCGCTGATGGATCATCGAGTTGCCCGAGCATCTGCACGAGGCCGATGAGGGTGCCGATGAGCCCCATGGCCGGTGCGATGTCGGCCGCCCGGCGCAGGATGCTTTCCGCACGATGACGCCGCTCGTCGAGGATCTCGACCTCGCGCTGCAAGGCGGGTGCGACCTGGTTCAACCTGGCGCCGTCGATGATCATCTCGAGGCCGCGCTGCAGGATCGGCCGCTGCGCCAGCGTACCGGACCGGGTCTCGATCTGGCGGAGATCCCCCCGTCGCGCCAGATCGGCAATGGCCAGTCCCTCGCGCGCTATACGGCGCGGCGATCCCTGACCGCGCGGCGACAGGGCACGGACAATCGTGCGCGGTGCATGCTTGATATCGTCGAAGGGAAAACTGGTGATCGTCAGGGCCACCGTGCCGCCAATCACGATGAAGATCGATGGCAGGTCGACGAAGGCTGCCGGCCGGCCGCCGAGGAGGATGGCGGCGAGAACCATGCCGATGACCGCGATCAACCCCAGGATCGCAGCCGGATCGGCAAACAGTTGCTCGCCGGACCGACGTCCGGCAGGGGCCTTGGCCATTATTGCTCGCTCTTGATGATCTCGGTCATGGTGATACCCAGGTGATCATCGACGACGAGAACCTCGCCGCGCGCCACAAGCCGGTTGTTGACGTAAATGTCGATCGGCTCGCCCACCCGCCGGTCAAGTTCGACAACGGCGCCTCGCCCCAGCCTCAAAAGCTGGTTGACAGGCATCGATGTCTTCCCGAGCACGGCCGCCAGCTGCACCGGGATATCGTAGACGGCGCTGAGCGCCTCCGCGGGCGTGACCTTCGCGGGTTCGCTTTTCCGCGGCGCCTGTTCGCTCTCAACCACATCCTCGATATCGTCGTCATGCTCACTCATGGCTCTTCCTCGTCAACCTCTCCCGGCACCTCCGGCGCCGATGAACCATCCGGCGAAAACGTCGCCTTGTCGCTCCCGTCCGCACAACCGGCCTCCTCGCCGGCAGCTCGCGTCCCTTCGCCGATCAGGATCGCCAGATGCTCGCGCACGACACGCTCCACCTGTCCGGGATCGCTTTCCGCCCAACCGTCCCGCCAGGACACCCTCACCTGACCGGGTTCGAACGCCGCTGACGGTCTGACCAGGATCCGGGTTTCGAGCGACAGTTCCCGGCGCATGCCCTCAATTCCCTGTTCCACCACCCCCGCGATGTCAGGAGCGACCTCGACACGGACTTCATCGGGGTGGTCCAGGCGGGCGACGCACTGACGCACGAACCGCACGACATCCTCGTCACGAGGGCGTGTCGCCTCATCGGCCTCGATGGCATCGATCGCGGTCTTGAGGACGAGCGCCAGTTGTCCGCGTGCGTGATCGAGCAGTTCGTTGCGGGCCTGCTCGGCACCCGCCAGCGACCGGGTGAAGTCGCCGGCAAGCGAGGCAAGCCGCGCCTGATTGAGGTTATGCTGGATCTCAAGCGCATTCTGGCGGGCATCGGCAGCGGCCCGGGCGCACATGCGCGCGACATCGGCTTCGCTGAAGGCAATCTCGGTCGCCGGCGGCTCGACCTGCTGGCTCTCCGGCACGACGTCCTCGGGCTCGTCGGGCATCTGACGACGGATTTCGCGCCAACTCGGATGCAGCCGTTCGTCAAGCCGCTCGGGCGGATGCCAACGCGGCGAGCTGTTCTCGTAAATGATCGAGGCACCGCCGAGATCGCGCCTCCTGGCGAAGGGATCGCTCATCGTCAGTACACCAGTTCGTCTTCCTTGCCGTCGGCAAGGAAGATCTCACCCGAAGCTGCCAGTTCCTTGGCCATGTTGACCAGGAACTGCTGTGCCTCCTCGACGTCACGCATCCGCACGGGTCCCATGGCTTCCATGTCCTCGCGCAGGATCTTCGATGCGCGCTCGGACATGTTGGAGAAGAACAGCTCCTTGACCTTGTCGGTCCCGCCCTTGAGCGCGATGCCGATGCGGTCATTGCCGGCATTGCGCAAGAGCGTCTGGATGCCCGAGGAATCGAGTTTGACGAGATCCTCGAAGGTGAACATGAGTGCCTTGATGCGGTCGGCCGATTCCTTGCTGCGCTCCTCAAGGGTGGTAATGAAGCGATTCTCGGTGGCGCGATCGAAGTAGTTGAAGATTTCGGCCATGACCTCGTGGTTGTCCCGGCGGATGGTCCGGGCGAGATTGCTCATGAACTCGGCCCTGAGGGTCTTTTCGACGTCGGCCAGGATGTCCTTTTGCACCACTTCCATGCGCAACATGCGCATGACGACTTCCACGGCGAAATCATCGGGAAGACTGCTCAGCACGCGGGCAGCGTGGGCAGGTTCGATCCGCGACAGGACCACGGCGACGGTCTGCGGGTATTCGTTCTTCAGATAGGACGCGAGCACGTTCTCGTTGACGTTGCCGAGCTTGTCCCAGACGGTCCGACCGGCCGGGCCGCGGATCTCTTCCATGATCAGTTCGACGCGCTCGTTGTCGAGGAAGCGTGTCAGCAGTTTTTCGGTGGTATCGAAGCTGCCGACCACACCGCCCGACGACGACAGCCTGTCGTTGAAATCGGCAAGCACGTTCTCGACAATGACATTGTCGATCCGGCCAAGGACCGACATGGTCTGGGAAATCTCCTTCACCTCGTCCAGCTCAAGCCTCGAAAACAGCGAGGCCGCCTGGTCCTCGTTGAGCGCCAGCATCAGGATCGCTGCCTTCTCGCCGCCACTCAGCTTGTCGAATTGCAAGGACTGCGCCATGGAACGTTCCTCCTCCTACTCCATCTGCAGCCAGCTGCGGATAACCCGGATGGCATCTTCGGGACGATTGTTGATGACGTCGGCGACCTCGTTGATCAGGGCGAGTTTCACCTTGCCCCGGACATGGGTCAGGTGAACGGCCTCGTCCTCGTCGACCTCCTCGTCCGGATTGCCTGAACCCTTGCGTCTCGGATGATCGCCATCGTCGGTTTCGGGCTCGCTGTGGTGTTCGAGCATTTCCGGCTCGATAGGCGTTCCCTGGCGCAGGACCACCGGTCGGCCATGCTCGTCGACGGTGATGGTCGAGCCGGTGGCGGCGTGAACCAGGAGGGGCTTGCCGTCACGGCCCATGATGACCGAGGTCGCCTCCTTGTTCGGCGAGATCCGGTTCTCCGGCACGATCCGCTTGAGAGCGGGCCGGATGCCCAGGAGAATGACCAGCAGGGCGGTCAGTGCGATCATGCCGAGTTCGCCGAAGCGCATGTAGTCAGCCTTGTCGAGCGACAGGAAGCCCTCGTCCTCGATCGGCTCGACCTCGGGAACCACGAAGCGCCGGCTGATCACCGATACGCTGTCGCCGCGTTCGTCATCGAGACCGGCAGCCGAGCGCACCAGCGTCTCGAGCTCGTCGAGTTCCTGCTGCGAACGTGGCTGGTAGACCTGTGTCCCGTCCGGACCCGCCTGGTAGATGCCGTCAACCTGGACAGCGACCGATATCCGCTTGATCTGCCCGCCTCGGCGTGTCTGGCTACGCACCGTGCGCGAGATCTCGTAATTGACTGTCTCTTCGGTGCGATTGGAATTTTCGGACGATGTGGCCGCATCGCCCTGAGCCTGCGCGGTCGGCAGATTGCCGGCGACGCTCACGGTCCGGTTGGGTCTTTGATCGGTGGAATCACTCTGTTCATCGACCGTCTGGGTGCTGCGCGCCACCTGGCTGTTGGGGTCGAAGGTTTCTTCCGTCGTCGAAATCTCGTCGAACGTCAGCTCCATCGCGACTTCGGCATCGACCCGGCCGACACCGACACTGCGTTCGAGCAACTGGACAATCTTCTGCTTGATCCGCTGTTCCTGCGAGCGGCGATAGGCATCCTCTTCATCGAGGGCATAGGATTGCGAGCCTTCTTCATCGCTGCGCGCGAGAAGGTTGCCCGAATCATCGAGTACCGTGACCTGACTGGCGCTAAGCCCCGGAACGGCCGCCGCAACCAGATTGCGGATTGCATCGATCTCGCGTCCCTCGAGGACATGCCCGCCACGCATCGACACGAAGACCGAAGCCGTGGGCTTGTCGGCATCGCGCTGGAACAGCTGGCGCTTCGGCATGACGATATGGACACGCGCCGCGCGGACGGGCTTCAGGCTGCCGATGGTCCTTGCGAGCTCTCCTTCGAGCGCGCGCTTGAGGTTGACATTGGATAGAAAATCGGTGGTTCCGAAACCGGAGCTCTCGTCGAAGATCTCGTAGCCGACGACCGCCCCGCCCGGCAGCCCTTCCTCGGCCAGGGACATGCGCAGACGCAGCGCCTGGTCCTCGGGCACCATGATCGCATCGCCGTTGGGCGTCAGCTCGTAGCTGACGCCGAGCGCCTCGAGCTTCTGCACGATGGCCTGGCTGTCGCCAATCTCCAGCCCCGAATAGAGCAAGGTCATGCGCGGTTCGAGCGCCCGGCTCCCGAGGAAGGCAAGGAAGGCGAAAAAGGCGAGGAAGACGAGACCGATCGCGACAATGCGGGACGGGCCGAGCATGCGCAGCTGCTCGACCAGCGTCGGCGGGGCGTCGGCAAGCAGGGGCGCCACCTCCTGCCCGCCATCGGCCAATGCTTGAAGCTCTTCTGCCATCGCCGCCCGGTTGCTCCTCGAAAACACTCCGGCAAAAACCGGCTGTTTCGGGAGACTAGTGCAGCGCTACTGAACAAAACGTTAACAGCCGCAACCCGCTGGAACCACTCCCTCGCCGGGTTCGGCCCGAACCGGCCCCTTTGAATGACATTTCAGGCAGGAAGAGACGACGCATCAGCGTTCATCACCATTGTCGCGGTCGCTGGCCTCCCATGCAGCCATTGCCGGACGAAAGCCTCATTCGCGAAACTCCTGCAACCTGGTCACGCGCAGCCCACCCATTCCATGGCGGTCGATCGCCCGCTCCCAGGAGGAATATTCCTCCGCCGATATATTGTATCTCTCGCAGGCCTCCTCGAAGGTCAACAATCCAGCCCGGACGGCCGCCACGACCTCGGCCTTGCGGCGCGCCACCCAACGACGGGTGTCGGGAGGGGGCAAGGTTTCGAGGCTGAGCAGCGTTCCATTGGGTCCGACGACCGAAGTCGGGCGGTCACACTCAGTGTCCGACATCAGGGTTCTCCATCAATAACAGATCGATTACTGTCGATTCTTTCATCGAGCCATTTTGACCCTGTAACTTTTAAATCGGCACTAACGGGCATGGTAAAAAGAATTTATCCATAACTCGTCCCTTCCTTTATTCATCAACGACTGATCTGGATAAGCTCATCCAACATGTCATTCGTCGTCGTAATGACACGGGCACTTGCGGAATAAGCTCTCTGGGTGATGATCATCTTGGTGAATTCATCGGCGAGATCGACATTTGCGGCTTCGAGGGCACTCGTCGCCAGACGACCGGCGCCACCCGATCCAGCAAACCGGAGGTTGTATTCACCCGATGCATCGGTCTGGGAAAATACATTGCCCGATCGTGGATCGAGCGCTGACGGATTGGCGAAGGTGGCGATCGGCAGTCGATAGAGACGGCGTTCCTCGCCATTGGTGAACGAGGCGACCACATAACCTTCCTCGTTGATGCTGACGCCGTTGAGTTCACCCACCTCGGCACCATTCTGCAGCACGAAAGCAACATTGGTGGGGCTGGCAAACTGGGTGAGGCCATCGACCTCGCCGATGCTACCGAAGTCGAAGGAAATCGTGCTGGGATCGGCACCCGATGCAACCGACCAGGTGATGTTGGCATCAGTGATCGTGTTGGCCAGCGGCGTGCCACTGCCATCGAACGTGATCTGCCCGGAAGTCACCAGGCCATCGGGGGCGACGACATCGGCCGGATCGGTGGCATAGATCTCGACCTCCCAGACATTGGGAGCCGTCTTGAGGAACCCCATGGTCAGGTTCTGCGGCCGGCCCAGGCTGTCCCAGACCTGGATCTTGCGCGAAAATTGCGGCTCCACACCGCCACTGGCCATGTTGACGGAGCCGGCGGTGGCCAGCGTGGCATCATAGGGCGGAACATTGCCGTACTCGGTCTGATCGGCATCGAGATTGGCACCGATCTCGACATTCGTGGTCGACGTGGCGAGACCGTTGACGATCGCCACATTAACCGTTTCGAGCTTGTTGATGTCGATGATGTCCTCATTGGCATCAAGCGCCCAGCCCTGCAGGTAGAAACCGCTGGGCGTCACGAGATTGCCGAGGTAGTCGGGATTGAAGGCGCCTGCCCGCGTGTAGAGCTGCTCGCCGCTGATGGCGTCGGCGGTCGGTTCGGAATTGACGACGAAGAAGCCGCCACCGGAGATGGCCGCATCGGTCGCCGAGGACGAGGACTGGATCAGTCCCTGGCGAGTGACATCCGCCTGCGCGAATGAACGCACGCCGCCGGGCGAATAGGATGTCGGAGACTGGCTCCCGGTGACCAGGCTTGAAAAATGCGCGGCCGTTCCCTTGTAGGCAGTCGTATTCACATTGGCGATGTTATCGGAAATCATCCCCATCGACTTGCTCTGCGCCGAGAGCCCGGAAACACCCGCAAACAGCGATCCGAACAGACTCATTTCTCATTCTCCAACTTTATCAACCGATTGAGGCCCGCCCGCTGTCCGGACGGTCTTGTGTTATTGAAGCACCCCCGCCTCAGGCAGCGGCCGATGTGCGAACGGCAAGGACGCTGTCGATGCTGAACGGAGCTCCGTTGACCAGAAGCTTGGGTTCACCATCGATGGTCTCGATGGCATCGACGATGCCGTGACCGCGTGTGGCGATGGTGAGTGGATCGCCATTGGCATCGATTCCGGATGCCTCGATGCGATAGGCGCCGGAGGGTAACCGCTCGTTGCGCTCGGAAAGGCCATCCCAGGTGACGGTCTGCAGTCCCGATTCCGCGGGTCCGGCAAGCTTGCGGACAACGTTGCCGGATTCGTCGAGGACACTCACCGACACGTTACCGGTACCATCGGGGATATCGATGGCAAAGCTGGCCGATCCGCTGTCGGCAAGCTCGACATTGCCCCCTTCGATCTCGACCTCCCGGCCCAGGTACGACATGGCGGCGTTGGTCATGTTCGAACCCATCAAGTCGATCAGTTTCTCGAGTTGACTGTTCGTCTCGATGGCCTGCTCGACCGAGGAGAACTGGACCAGCTGGGAGGTGAACTTTTCCGCATCCATCGGACTGAGCGGGTCCTGCTGCTGCAATTGCGTGGTCAGGAGCGAAAGGAAGGTGTCGAAATCGCCGGCAAGGGTATTGCTGCTCCTTGCAGCCTTGCCGGTTCCGGCCGTCGAGGTCGAATTGAGGGTGCTGACGTCCAAGTTTCCCGCCTTTCTATATCGTTAGGTCATACAAGCCGTTGGTCACCAGAACCGGCATGGCCACCGCCGCGGCCGAAACCGGCGTGGCCTCCTTGGGCAGCTCGTCCAGATGACCGGCAAAGCCGCCTCGCTGCTCGCGATGTCCATGGCCGCCCTGCTGGCCGTTGGAACGGTTCTGCTGCATGGCGAGGTCGAGACCGTTGTCGACCGCCAGGCCATGCTGACCGAGCAACCTTTCGAGATGCCGGGACTCCCGCTGCAGCAGGTCGAGGGTCTCCGGGCGTTCGACGGATATCGACACCGAGACCTTGCGTTCATGGTCGAAGGAGACATCGATATCGACGCCGCCGAGTTCCTCGGGATGAAGCTGGATCCGCAGGCGGCCGACACCGTCCTGGGTCGCCTGGACAAGTTGCTGGGCGATCTGGACGGAGGGAGGCAGTGGCAACTGCGTCCGGGCGTAGACCCGTTCGGCATGCAATGCTCCACTCTCGCGTACGGGGCGAAATTCCCCCAGGTCGAAATCGACGGCATCGGGACTGTCGGCCGTTTCGTCGACGGAGGTCCCGGCAACGGGATCACTGGCTTCAGGAGAGAATGCCCGCATCCATCCGGTACGCTCGACCGGCACCTCGGGCACATAGGACGATCCCGCCGAATGACCGGACATGGTCGAGACGACAGCGCCGCTTGCCGGCGGCAACCTGTCCACGACCATCGACATGCGCTCGCTGCGGGTCGGCAGTTCGGCCATCTGAACGGGTCTTGTGTCGACGTGGCTCACTGCCGGTATCGGACGTACCGGGCCGCCACGCTCGTCGCGTAACGGTGCGACGGCAGACACGGCCGTGGGGACGACGGTCGGCGATGTCCCGGCCGCAAGCGCAACGGGTGCCGAATCGTCGACCGCCGGAGCGGCCGGCACTGGCTGCTGTACGATGCGGGTATCGGACGGCTGCGACGAAGCCTTGATCGCCTCCGGCAACCCGGAAATCATCTCGACCTCGGGATCACCGACGATGAGGTCGTTCAGCGGAACCACAACATCGCCGCCACGCGCCGTGGTTGACGGCGATATGTTCATGCGGGCGACAATCGCCATGTCGGTAACGGACGTGGCATCCCCCGCCGTGTCGGCCCATGCCGTCTCGACGGGATTTCCTCCGGTATCGAAGGATACCGGCGGTTCGGTCAACGACTGCTGCGGACCGTCAGGCAGTGCCTGGTCGACCGCCGCGGGCACCTGCACCATCGGTGTTCCCACTGTCGTTGCGACGGTCGCTGGGGCCGCGACCGGCAAGACGGAGTTCGCCAGAAAGCGGGTCCGCAGCGCGTCGACCGTCGAAACCACCGGGTTACCGACAACACCTGCCACCAATGGCGGTTTCGTCGGGACAATCTCGTTCGGATGCGCACTCCCTGTGTCGGGCGCATTCATCGCATCCCCGACATCCGCTGCAAGTTCTCCCATCGCCTGCGGGAACAAACCGGGGGCACGGTCGAGGATTGGCGGCCGGCCGGCGGCGGCAGGGGTATCGGTGTCAACCACGGTGTCAAGCGGCAGGCCGGCCGACAGGTTGCCCGCACCCGCGAGCGAATCGGCGTTGGCGCTGGTATCCGCCACCCTGCCCGGGTTGATGAGCAGGTTGGCGAACAGCATGGCAAGGAGAGGATCGGCCGCGGCCGCCTCCCCTTGAGGCATCCGACCGGCCAGCGACCTTGAACTGACTTGGCTGATGGCGTTTTCTGACATGCCCGCACCGTCAGCAAGGAGCGTGCCAGATCCCGTTTCAGGGGTCTTGGAGCGACCGGCGTGCCAATGAACGCCAATTCAACCGGAAATTTTTGCCGGGTTGCCGGTCATTCTTGCCGGGCTACAATACTCGACACCCGGACACACATCGGGAACGATGCCCGTCTTCAAACACATCACGATGTGTGGCGGCCACGCCCGACATGACATCGTCGAACGCGGCCGGTGGAATTATTCGTCGCGATAGGCGCGCTCGCGCTTCTCGTGCTTTTCCTGAGCCTCGATACTGAGTGTCGCAATCGGCCGTGCCTGGAGGCGACGAACACCGATGGGCTCCATCGTGTCCTCGCAATAACCGTAGCTGCCATCCTCGATCCGCTCGAGAGCGGCTTCGATCTTGCTCAGCAGCTTGCGTTCACGATCACGCGTCCGCAACTCGAAGTTTCGCTGGGCATCGGCCGAAGCCCAGTCACTTGCATCCGGAAGGCGATTCTCTTCCTGCTGGAGTTGCTTGAGGGTGGCACCCGAACCCTTGAGGATCTCGTCACGCCATTCGTTGAGCTTGCGCCGGAAATACTCCACCTGACGCGGGTTCATGTAGGGTTCGTTTTCACTGGGGGTATACGTTTGGTCAAAGACTTCGGACATCGCCAATCTACCCTGAACACGAGCCGCCGAAACGGTTCCATCGCCCATTCACGGTCACGACCGTGATCTCGTCGCCCCCTTACAAAACAGCGACGCCACGTGCAACCTCGCTTTTTCGGATGGCATCCTATTGAGCAACATATCGGGAATGACCACTCCTCAATAATGCCGCCTTTGTCATAACGTCTCGTTCAGCTTGCAGCTGCCTTCGCAACGCTGCCGGCGACGAAGCCGCATAGGCATCAAATCGCACGATAACGCATCATAATGCATCATTCTGCCGGACAACCCCTCCAGTCCCAGCAACTCCTTGATCACCTCGGTGGCCTGCAGGGAACCGATCACGCCGGCGGCACTGCCGAGGATGCCTCCCTGCGCGCACGTCGGCAGCACGTCATCGCCGGGCCGTTCGTCCATCAGGCAGCGCATGCACGGATGCGGAGGCCCCAGATAGGCCTTGTAGGTGGTCAGTTGTCCGTCGAGCCCCTGCACGGCCCCGCTCACCAGCGGCTTGCCGGCAGCCATGGCCGCATCGTGAACCAACAATCGCGTCGCGAGGTCGTCGCAGCCGTCGGCAACGATGTCGTAAGCGCCGATGAGTTCGGCAGCGTTGGTTTCGTCCAGCCTCAGGTCATGCCCGATGATCTGCACGAGCGGATTGAGGGCATGGATGCGCCGACGCACGGCTTCGACCTTGCTGCATCCCTGATCTGCGGACGCAAACGCGATCTGGCGCTGCAGGTTGCTCTCGTCGACCCGGTCGAAGTCGACCACGCCGATACGGCCAATTCCGGCAGCCGCCAGATAGAGGAGCAGCGGCGAGCCCAGCCCGCCCGCACCGATCACCAGCACGCCTGCCGCCATCAGCCGCTCCTGACCGATCCCGCCGATCTCCGGCAGGACGATCTGGCGGGCATAGCGCCGAAGCTCGCTCTCGCCCAATGCCATCGCCCGTCCTTCCCCATCACCCGTGCACCGGATCGCCATCCGCGGCTTCCGGCCTTTCGTCAACATGGCCGTTAAGCATTCGTTAAGCATGTTGCGCTAACGTCGTCATCATGACGGACAGGTCAACATGACGGTAAGGCCATGGAGTCATCGCACGAAATCGCCATAGCCCTGCGCTATGACCGCGAGTCGGGCACGCTGCCCTATGTCACGGCCAAGGGACGCGGAGCGATCGCGCGCCAGATCCTCGCGGTCGCCCGCGAGGAGGGTATCCCCGTTCGCAAGGATGCCGATCTCGCGGCCCTGCTCGAAAAGCTCGACATGCAGAGCCCCATCCCCGTGGCGGCCTTCGCTGCCGTGGCTGAAATCCTGGCTCTGCTCTACCGCACAAATTCGGCCGCTGCCAGCGAAAGGCAGCACCGGCCATGATCACGGAACCGGAGGCGATCGGCAAAGGCATGAGGGCATGAATACCAATGATCGGAGACTTTCTCCGAATGAAGATGATTGCCTCGAAAGGCTGCAAGCTCTCCTCGCCAGCACGGCCGAGCTTGGCCGCCGTACCCGCAACGGCGAAACCATCGAGCTCGACGGCATTCTCGAAGACATCAGGCGCCTGATGCCCGAGATCACCGGACTCGGCGACCCGGCGCGCGAGATGGCCCAGCGCCCCCTGTTCGCCCTGCTCGAAGAGGTCAACACGATTGTCGAATATCTCGATCGCGAATGCACCCGGGCCCGCAACGAGGTCGAGAATGCAACCACGCGGAGACAGGCTTCGGCTGCTTACGGCAGCCGGGTCATAGCCTTCCCGCGCGGCGCACGGGAGCACGATTGAGTGGCCGTCGACAATCTCGACCTGATGCGGTCCGTCGCGGCCCTCGTCGTCGTGCTCGGCCTGCTGCTGCTCCTGACCTGGGCAGCTCGCCGCTTCCTTCCCAATCTCGGGGAGCGGCAGACAGGGCGGCGTCTCGGCATCGTCGAGATGCGGGCACTCGACACACGCCACCGCCTCGTCCTTGTACGGCACGATGACCGTGAACACCTGCTGGTGCTGGGCCCCGGCGGAGCCACCGCGCTGCCAGCCCCTTCAGGCAGCCCGGCGCCCTCGCCGACCACGACCGATGGATCGGCGGCATGACCCTTCGCACCCTTCCCGGTTCGCGCCTGTGCATGGGTCTGGCCATGCTGGCGACGCTCATCTTCTGGAGCGCTCCCGCGGCAGCCCAGTCGATCAGCATCGACCTGGGCGAAGGGGGATCGGTCAGCGGGCAGATCATCCGCCTCGTCCTGCTCATCACCGTCCTCAGCCTTGCACCCTCGATCCTGGTAATGGTGACGTCCTTCACCAGGGTGGTGATCGTCCTGTCGTTCCTGCGTACCGCGCTGGGGTTGCAGCAGACCCCGCCCAACGCCGTGCTGGTGAGCCTTGCCCTGTTCCTCACCCTGTTCATCATGACACCCACATTCGAGACAGCATGGAATACGGGAATTTCTCCGCTGATTGAAAATCGGATGGATGAAATGGAAGCCTTCGAGAAGGCCAGTGCCCCGTTCCGCACCTTCATGCTCCAGCAGGTCCGCGAAAAGGACCTCGGGCTGTTCTATGACATCGCCAAGCTGCAGCCGGTGGAGAACGCGGAATCCACGCCCCTTCGCGTCCTCGTGCCGGCCTTCATGATCAGCGAACTGCGCCGGGCCTTCGAGATCGGCTTTCTGGTCTTCGTCCCGTTTCTCGTCATCGACATGGTCGTGGCCTCGATCCTCATGTCGATGGGCATGATGATGCTGCCGCCGGTGATCATCTCCCTGCCGTTCAAGATTGTCTTCTTCGTCCTTGTCGATGGCTGGTTTCTCGTCGTCGGCAGCCTTGTGCAGAGCTTCCAGCCCGGCTGACGCCCCTTTTCCCTGCCCTGTCCGCGCCCTAGACTGCGAACATCGCTCGATAGTCGGATCTGTGGGAGGAATGGCATGAGCAGGACGGTGCACAAGGACGAAGATCGACATGCGGCGGCACTTGCCGAACTGGACGGGATCCTCGGCGAAAGGTTGAGCCGGTCGCTGTCGGTACGCGAGCACCACGGTCATGGCGAAGGGCACCACGGCAACTGTCCGCCCCCCGATGCCGTGGCCTTCGCTCGCACGACCGAGGAAGTTTCCGCGATCGCGAAGATCTGCAACCGGCACTTGATGCCCATCATTCCGTTCGGCACGGGCACCTCGCTGGAAGGCCATGTCGAGGCCCTGCATGGCGGCCTGTGCATCGACCTCTCCGGCTTCGACCGGATCGTCGAGGTTTCCCCCGACGATCTCGACTGCCTCGTGGGTGCCGGCGTCACACGCAAGCAGCTCAACAACCACCTGCGCGACATGGGCCTGTTCTTCCCGGTCGATCCGGGCGCCGACGCGAGTATCGGCGGCATGGCGGCGACCCGTGCTTCCGGTACCAATGCCGTGCGTTACGGCACCATGCGCGAGAGTGTCCTCGGACTGACGGTGGTGCTGGCCGACGGCCGCATCATCAAGACGGGTGGCCGGGCAAGAAAGTCATCAGCCGGATACGATCTCACACGGTTGTTTATCGGCTCGGAGGGAACGCTCGGCATCATCACCGAGATCCGCCTGCGGCTGTTCGGAATCCCCGAGCAGATCGCTGCGGCCGTGTGCAGCTTTCCCACCATCGAGAATGCCGTCGAAGCGGTGATACAGACCATCCAGATCGGCCTGCCGGTGGCCCGCATCGAGTTGCTCGATCCGTTGCAGATGCGCGCCTGTATCGAATATTCGAAGCTCCACGACATGACCGCCGCCCCGACCCTGTTCTACGAGTTTCACGGCAGTGAAACGGGTGTCGGGGAAAACTCCGAAACCGCCCAGGAAATCGCGGAGAGCTTCGGCGGCAGGAATTTCGAATGGGCCGTGCGCCCGGAGGATCGCAACCGCCTGTGGCAGGCCCGCCACGACGCCTATTACGCGGGTCTTGCCCTGCGCAAGGGCTGCATGGCCTGGCCCACCGACGTCTGCGTGCCGATCTCGCGGCTTGCCCGGTGCATCCACGAGACCCGTACCGACATCGAGGAAAGCGGCCTGCTCGCTCCCATCGTCGGCCATGTCGGCGACGGCAATTTCCACGTGCAGTTCCTCATCGATCCTGGCGACCCCGCCGAGCTCGAAAAAGCGCGTTTCCTCAACAAGCGGCTGGTGCGACGGGCGCTGGCGATGGGGGGCACCTGTACCGGCGAGCACGGCATCGGCCATGGCAAGATCGACAGCCTCGCCGAGGAACATGGCGACGCCGTTCAGGTGATGGCGACGATCAAGCGGGCACTCGACCCGAACGGCATCATGAATCCGGGCAAGATCATCGGCTGATGCGGCGGCATGCAACCGTATCCATCGGCATGCAGGCAGCGGCGAACCGGCCTCATCCGAGATCGCGGGCGACCTCGTGGAGCACGGCATGGCGGGCGACGACCTCCTCGATGTCCTCGCCATAGCCTCCACCGACCACGCAGACCAGCGGGATACCCGCACCGCGGACCGTACGCAGCACCGTCTCCTCGCGTGCGCGCAGTCCGGCATCGGTGAGCGCCAGACGGCCGAGCCTGTCGCGCTCATGCGGATCGACGCCGGCATTGTAGAAGACGATGTCCGGACGCAACCCGGCGATGAGCGGTCGCAGCAGCCGGTCCAGGACGGCGAGATAGTCGTCGTCGCCACAGCCCGGATCCAGCGCCAGATCGAGATGCGAGCGCTCCTTGCGCGCCGGGAAGTTGGTGCGGCAGTGCATCGAAAAGGTGAAGACCGACGGATCGCCCCGCATGATCGAGGCGGTCCCATCGCCCTGGTGAACGTCGAGATCGATCACCAGCACCCGGCGCACCTGCCCCTCGCTCAGCAGGACCCGGCTGGCGACGGCGACGTCGTTGAAGACGCAAAACCCGCTGCCGGCATCGGCAAAGGCATGATGACTGCCACCGGCGAGATTGCAGGCCATGCCGTGTTCAAGCGCCAGGCGTGAGGCGAGCACCGTGCCGGCCACCGCCGCGCGGGCCCTCAGCGCCACCTCTTCGTTCATCGGCAGGCCGAGCCGCCGTTCGGCTGCGGGGTCCAGCCGCTGTTCCAGTACGGCCGTGACATAGTCCTGCGTATGGGCGAGCTCCAGCCAGCCGCGCGGGGCTGGTACCGGCCGGTAGCGGCAGCATGGATCGGCCAGCCCCTTGCGGATCAGCAGGGCCAGCAACCTCTCGAACTTCGGCATGGGAAACCTGTGCCCGCGGGGCAGACGGGGTGCATAGGCCGGGTGGTAGACGAGCGGTGGGCGCAAGGTCGGCCTCGCATGGCGATGGTCTGGTGCGGTGGACGAACGCTACCGCCACCGCAGCCGATGTGAAACCTCCACGACACACAAGCCTTGTCCAATGGGCGACGGATTCGTTTTGAATCCGTTAAAAAATCGCGTATAAGTTGAAATTGACAATAGCTCGTCTTCTTTCGGGATAGATGCTTCAAAGGGACCAACGGACTGATGATCGATGTCAACCGGACATTCTGGCTGAACCGGCGCGTGCTCGTCACCGGGCATACGGGCTTCAAGGGGACATGGCTTTCCGCTTGGCTCGCCGATCTCGGAGCCGATCTCATCGGGTTCGGTCTGCGCCCCACCGTTCAGGGAACACTGCACCGTTCGGCGGGCCTGCAGGGCCGGATGGATACGATCGAGGCCGATATTCGCGACCGCGACACCCTGGAACAGGCGATTGCCAGTCGCGAGCCGGAAATCATCTTCCATCTCGCCGGCCAGCCCCTCGTGCTGGCCGCGTTGAAGAACCCCGTCGACACGTTCGACATCAACACCATCGGCACGCTCAACCTGTTGCAGGCTGCCCGGCGATCGCGCCGGTTGAGGGCAATCGTCGTCGTCACCAGCGACAAATGCTACGAACCGCGCAAGGAGGCCTGCCGGGAAGGTCACCAGTTGGGCGGCATCGATCCCTACAGCGCCAGCAAGGCCTGCGCCGACATCATTGCCTCAAGCTACCGGCGCTGCTTCCTGACACCCGAGGACGGCATCGGCCTCGCCACCGCCCGTGCCGGCAATGTGATCGGTGGCGGCGATTTCAGTCACAACCGGCTCCTGCCCGACCTCGTCCGGGCGGCACGCAGCGGCCAGCCCGTCATCCTGCGCAATCCGGACGCGGTACGCCCGTGGCAGCATGTCCTCGATGCGCTTCAGGGGTACCTGATGCTGGCCGAGGCGGCAGCGACCGACCCCGCGTCATATTCAGGCCCATGGAATTTCGGGCCATCGGAACGAAACGAATGCTGGCCGGTGCGTCAGGTCGCCGAATATGTGACCGCGGTCCTTGGCGGCAGTGTCGATATCCGGCCACGACAGGACAGCCTGGAATCGCCGGTTGTCCGGCTCAATGGCGAAAAGGCGAGGCGACAACTGGACTGGACGCCGAGACTGGATACCGGAAGTGCGATCAGGCTCGCCATCGATGGTTATCGCCGGTTGCTCGACGAACCGCAGAGCGATTGGCTGATCGAGCAGATCCGCCATTACGAATCGCTGGACGGAACGCTGGTCGACCTGCCCGCGGCCAGCATCGCCGCCAGTTCTGTCGCCGACATTTCGGGAACGGGGGCAAGCTATGCCATCAAGCCTTCCTGAGCGCATACCCGTTTTCATTTTGTGCGGCGGACGCGGCACCCGGATGGGAGAGCTTGCCGCAGGGCGTCCCAAACCCATGGTGGAGATCGATGGCGAACCGCTGCTGTGCCACCTGATGCAGGCCTATGCGCGCTTCGGCTTCAGGCGGTTCATCCTGTGCACCGGTCATCGCGGCGACGTGATTTCCAGCTATTTCATGAACTATCCCGTGGCTTCACAGGATTTTACCGTGGATCTGGGCAATCGGAGCATATCCTTCCACCAGACGGACCGATTGCCCGACTGGCAGGTGACGATTGCCCACACGGGCAGCGACAGCATGACCGGTGCCAGGGTCGCGCGCGCGGCGGCACGCTATCTCGACGCGGAGGAGACCTTCGCCGTGACCTATGGCGACGGCCTCACCGACGCCGATCTCGGTGCGGAGATGATCTTCCATTTGGTTCATCGACGGATCGGCACCGTTCTCGCCGTCAATCCCACGTCGAGCTACGGTGAATTTCGCGTCGCCACCAATGGCATGTCGCACTTCATGGAAAAGCCCCGGCTGGATGACCGCTGGATCAATGGCGGGTTCTTCTTCTTCCGTCGGCAGTTCCTCGACTATCTGAGCTGCGATCCGGACTGCGTCCTCGAACGCGAGCCGCTGCAACGCCTGTCGGAACAGGGTGAACTCGCCCTGTTCCACCACGAGGGTTTCTGGTCGAGCATGGACACGCCGAACGATCATGAACGCATGAACGCCCTTTGCGAAGGCGGTGCCCGCCCCTGGCTCGGAGCCCGCTGAGATGCGCGTGCTCGAACAGCCCATGGCAGGCGTCTACCTGCTGGAACCGGAAGCGCACCACGATGAGCGGGGGCGCTTTTCCCGGTGCTTCTGCGTGGAGGAACTGGACCGGCTCGATGCCAATACCGGTATCGTGCAGGCCAATATTTCCCACAGTCATCGATGTGGAACACTGCGCGGCCTGCACTACCAGCACCCCCCGTTCGCCGAGACCAAGTACGTGCAATGTGTATCCGGTCGCATACACGACGTGGTGCTCGACCTTCGTCCCCGCTCGGCGACCTTCCGCAAGTGGTACGCGGCCGGACTTGATGACCGGAATGGATGGATCATGGTGATACCCGAGGGTTGTGCGCACGGATTCATGACACTGGAAGAAGATTGCGCGGTGCAATATTTCGTCACGGCACCCCATGCACCGCAGCATGAAGCCGGCGTGCGCCATGACGATCCGGCCTTTGCCATACGATGGCCGATGGCGCCGCGTGCGATTTCGGCGCGCGATGCGTCGCACCCGCTGTTCGATGAGCGGGTCTCCCCCATGGGAGAGACTTGCCCGGCATGAGCCGGATCCTGCTCACCGGAGCAAGTTCGTTCACCGGTTGCTGGCTGGCCGAGGCGCTGGCGCGTCGCGGTGCATCCGTCGTGGGGCCCCTTCGTGGAACCCTGACCGATGGCGACAGACTTCGAAGCTGGAGAATCGAGAAGGCGGCACGACATGCAAGGCTGGTCGAATCCGCTCCCCTGGGCAGTCATCGCCTCCTCGGGATCGTCGAACGGGAGGGACCTTTCGATCTCGTTTTCCTGCATGGTGCCGAAGTGGGAAATTTCCGATCGATTGACTATGACCCACTGGAGATGGCCCGCCGCAACACGGCCGGAATCGATGCGCTGCTCGACGCGCTGGCACGGCAGGGCTGTCGCCGGATGGTCGTCACGGGCAGCCTGTTCGAGGCCGACGAGGGGCGCGGCGACGGTCCGCGCCCGGCCATCGGTGCCTATGGCCTCGCCAAGACACTGAGCTGGCAGGCCATGCGCTTTGCCGGCGAACGCCGCGGCTTCGCCGTTGGCAAGGTGATCATCCCCCATCCCTTCGGGCCTCTGGAAAAACCCGGGCTGGTCAGCGAACTCATGCGTCACTGGATGCGGGGCGCTCCCGCACCGGTCCGACACATGTCCCGGGTTCGCGATTTCATCCCGGTGCAGATCCTCGCCAGCGCCCAAGCGAACTTCGCCCTGACCCTGCCGGACCTTCAGGGGATGTTCCGACTGGCGCCCAGCGGCTTTGCGGAAACTGTCGGCAGTTTCGCGACGCGCCTTGGCGATGCGGTTCGGCCGCTTGTGGGCAGCGCCTGCGCACTCGAATGCGCGCCCTGCCCTTCAGCCGCCCATGCCGATGACGACGAGCCAGCAGAGCGGATCAACGGCGATGGGCTGGTCGATCCCGGTGCACCGGAAATGCCCGCGATCTGGGCGTCCATCGTCGAATTCTACACCAGGTTGCAACAAGCTTCGATGGACGGCATTTTATCAATTAAAAGTTGAATTTAGTACAAGAACCGATCAGGTTGGAGGTGGGTTTTCATCGCGGTCAGGCATCTTATCCTTCGGGGCCGAAAAAAAGGGACTGGATCATGCCCGTGATCTCGCCGACCATTGGTGTCTGCATCATAACATATCGCGCGCGTGATCTCCTTGAGGGGTGCATCACGCCGTTGCGCCAATCCCCGCTCAACCCGCGCATCCTGGTGGTCAATTCGACCTCCAACGACGGGACGGTGGAGCGTGCCCTTGAGCTTGGCGCGGAAACATGGGTGATCCCGCGCGGCACGTTCAATCACGGTGCAACCCGCGAAGCTGCGCGCAAGCGCCTGGGTACCGACCTCGTCGTCATGATGACGCCCGACGCTCATCCCCTCACCCATCATTTTCTCGCCAAGCTCCTGCGACCACTGGCCGAAGGCAAGGCCGACATGGCCTATGCCCGCCAGCTTGCGCGGGCCGAGGCCGATCCGATCGAACGCTTCATCCGCGACTTCAACTATCCCGAATTTGGTGGCGTGCGCTCGCTGGCGAGCCGGGAGCAGCACGGCAATTACAACCATTTCTGCTCCAACAGCTGTGCTGCATGGCGACAACGCGCACTCGACGCCATCGGTGGCTTCAAGCCGACGCTGGTCAGCGAGGAAACGGTCGCGGCCTGCGAACTGCTCGAAGCCGGGCGCAGCATCGCCTACGTTCCCGAAGCCATCGTGGTCCATTCGCATCCCACCGGCCTGTGGAACGATTTCCGCCGGCAGTTCGACGTCGGCTACAGCCGCGCCCAGTTCAGCGACCTGCTCCTCGCACGCGGCAAGGATGAGAGCCGCGGAATGGAGTTCCTGCGGCAACTGATCGAGCACCTGGCCATCGAAAGGCCGACGCTCATACCCTACGCTACCCTTCATACGCTCGTTCGTTATCTCGGCTACCGGATGGGCATGGCCGGCCATCGCCTGCCGCACCGGCTCAATGCCTGGCTGAGCAGTCAGGATTTCTTCTGGCAGAACCGCGAGATCGCCCCCGAGGCCCGGGGTGAGAACGCCTGACCATGCGCATCGCCTTTGTCACCAACAACCGGTTCCCGGCGCGCGAGGGTATCGCCCGCCATCTGACGGAGATCACCACGCGGCTCGACCGGCGCGGTGTCGAGTGCATCGTCCTGTCGCCGGGCAGCCGCTTCGGCCGATGGCAGCAGGACAGGGACGGCAGCACCGCGCACCTGCGCTATCCCTACTGGAAGCTGCGGCCGTTTCACCACGCCATGATCCGGCGGATGCTGCAACGCTGGATCGACGAGGGTGCAGGTGATGCCGATATCATTCACGCGCATCTGCCGCTCATTCCGCCCATCGACACCGACAAGCCGTTATTTGTCACGTTCCACAGCCCGCTGCTGAGCGACACGGCGGCCATTCCCGAAAGGGATGTCCGTGCCAGACTGGTCCGGCTGAATGCCCGACTGGTATCGGCGGGATATGAACAACAGCACATCGACCGTGCAAGCCGGATCATCGCCGTCTCCGACGGCGTGGCCAGCGAGCTCGACCGTCATTACCGCTGCCCGCGGGCATCGGTCGAAGTCATCACCAACGGTGTGGACAGCCGCTTCTTCGGCTTCAGCCCCTGCGACCGCCGCAGTCGTCACCTGCTCTATGCCGGTCGCATCGGTTACCGCAAGGGGCTGTTCCGCCTGCTGGATGCGCTGGCCCTGCTGAAGGATCCGCGCATCCGCCTCGAAATCGCCGGCGAGGGGCCGCTGGAAGGCAGGCTGCGCAATCATGCGAGACAACTCGGCATCGCCGAACGGGTCAACTTCATCGGCTTTCTCGACCGCAACCAGTTGCGCGAGAAGCTCAAGCGCGTGGCCTGTCTCGTCAACCCGGCCGACTACGAAACCGGGCCCCTGACCGTGCTCGAAGCCATGTCGGCCGGCACGCCGGTCCTCTCCACCGCCACCGGGCTGGTGGGCGAGATGGGGCCGCACGCCCCCGTGCTGCTGACGGACATGACCGCTCTCAGCCTCGCCCAGGCGGTGGAACGGATCCTTGTCCATCCGGCCGAGGCGCGAGACCGCGCACTCGCAGCAAGACGCCTGATTGACCAGCGTTTCGACTGGGAACGGGTGACCGACCGGCTCCTCGGCCTGTATCGCTGCAACGAGCTGCGCGCGGCATGAGGCACAGGCGTGCCAGTCTTCCCGACAGGGCCGACACGGTCATCGTCATCTTCGGCTTCACTGCCGACCGGCTGCGTCGCCAGCCATGGTTCACTGCCGATGGCATGGCCAGCGGGCTCGCCGCCCTCGGCGAAAGCGTGGTCGTCCTCACCGACGCGACCGCCATGGCCGAGGGGCGGCCGTTCACCGTCCACCGGCTCGACCGGCTGTTCCGTCGCGGCAGGGCCACGATGGAACTCGATTTCACCATACAGAAGCTGGACCCCCGCAGGGTCATCATCATCACCGGGGTCATGGCCCTGATGATGACACGCCGCTTTCCCTGGACCCATGACACGACGATGCTCATGGCGAGTCCGCGCCTCCACCCCAGGGAAGTTCTCTCTCCCGGTATCGCGTTCCTGTGGCGTGAACGCAGGCTGGTGCTGCGCCCTCTGTTGAACAGCCTGGTTCCGGGATTTCTGCTGGCTGCCGGCTACCGGCGTTCGGGCGCGCGGGCGCTGCTCTATCTGAGCAGGGCCGCCCAGAGCCGCTTCACCCGGGCAGGACTGCCGTTCGGGCGCCATCTGCGTCCGCAGGTTCACCCCTTCCCTCCGGTTTCTCCCGACCCCGGCGGCTACCGCCCGCAGACGATCTGCTATCTGGGTCCGCCGCTGGCCCTCCGCGGCGCGGTGCTCGCCCTCGAAACGTTCGAGCGCGCGGTCGGCCGCGGCCTCGAAGCAGGATTCCTCCTGCTGTTGCGACCTGATTGCGATCGGGAGGTCATGGCCGCCTATCTCGCCCGCGTGGAAAGGAGCCCGGTGCGCCGGTTGATCGACTGTCGGGTCGGCATGCTCGACGATACGGCACTGCGCAACGCCGTGCGGCAGGTCGATGTCCTGTTGCTGCCATTTCTCGCTCCGGTCTCGGATGTGCCTCTCGTCATTCTCGAAGCGGGTCTGGGCGGGAGGACCGTGGTGACGCTCGACACTCCCGGTGTGAGCGAATATGCGAACGAGCTGGGCGGCATTGTCGTCGGCAGTCCGGACCGGCTGCCCGACGCGCTGATCCATGCAACACGGAGCCGCAGCCGCCCCTGCATCGATCCGGACAAATGGCGCGGCTGGAAGTCCGAGGTCGAAAGCCTCCCCGCACCACGTCCCCGGTCCATCGGCGATCTGGCCATGATCGCCCTTTGCGGTGCCGATGGCTGTGGCAAGACCTGTCTTTTGCGGCACCTTGAAATCCACCTGGGTGCCGAAGGCGTCCCGACCGTGCATGTCTGGAGCCGATTTCGCAATTATCTTTCCAAGCCGCTCCTGGCATTGGCGAGACTTACCGGACACAACCGCAGGGAAACCATCGGCGACACGGTGACCGGCTATCACGACTTCGCCGGGCGGGCATGGCTGGCACTTCCCTTCCTGGTCCTTCAGGTCATCGACAGCCGGCTCGATCTGGCCATGCGCTACCGCCGGCGGGGTGAGCGGATGGTCCTCGCTGATCGCTGCATCTTCGACACATTGGTCGATCTCGCCATCGACACCGGCCTGGACCGGTTCGTGATCGAGCGGATCGGGCCGCGTCTGGTGCGTCACCTGCCACGACCGAACATCACCATTCTCGTTCGACGCGACCCGGAAGCTGTCCGCCGCGACAGGCCGGATGCGCTGGCCGATCGCAATCATGAACGGCGGCGCGAACTCTACGATCGACTGGCCGCCTTCTTCGGCCTGGCGATCATCGACAACGACGGCACGCCGGACCAATCGGTGGCCGAAATTCTGAGACTCGCCGGGTTGGGCGGCGGGTCATCTTCCAGGGGCAAGGTCCGTGATCTACGTTTTCTACAACAATGACCCGTTGGCGCAGGATCTTGGCGGCGGAGCCGAGCATTTCCGCGGTCTGCATCGAGCCTTGTTGAAATCGGGGCTGGAATTCCAGCTTGTCGCCGCGCGCATGCAGGACGTCCGCGACGCTCCGAACATCCACTACATCTCGCGCGGATCGAACTTCCTTCGCTACTATCTCGCACTGTGGCGATGGTTCTGGACCCGCCGCCGCGACTTTCGCGCGGGCGATGTGTTCCACTTCCACCGCAACTACGCCGCCTGGCCGAAGCTGACCTTCTGTCCCGGCACCGGCCGGGTCCTGATCAGCTACCACAATGTCACGGGCCAGGTGCTGCAGGGCTGGCTCGGCAGCCTCGCCTCGCCGATCCGCAAGTTCATGCTGATGTTCGAGCGACGCGTCACGTCGCTGGCCGATGCCATCGTCTGCGTCAGCGACCGCGACCGCGAGACGCTCGCGAATATCGTGGTCCACGAGCCCTTCGAGCGTGCCGGGGTGATCCCCGCCACCTATGACGAGGCCCTGTTCGGCCATGACGAGAACAGGCCCCCATCGCCAGGGCTTGCCCACGACATCCTGCTGCTGGGCCGCATCAGCCATCAAAAGAACGTTCCCCTGGCCATCTCGGTGGTCGAGCGGCTGCGGGCGCTCGGTCATGATTTCCGCCTGACGATCGCCGGAGACGGCGAGGACAGCCGGCAGCTCATCCGCCGCATCGCCGAGAGCCCGGCCAGCGCCCACATCAAGTGGGTCGGCTGCGTGCCGCACGATGAGGTGCCGGCGATCATCCACCACCATGGCATGCTGCTGCTCACCAGCCGCTACGAGGCATCTCCGACGGTCGTCAAGGAAGCCCTGCGCTGCATGCGGCCGGTGGTCAGCACCGATGTCGGCGATGTGCCGGACTGGATCGAGGAAGGGCAGACCGGCTTTATCTGCGATGCCGACCCGATCTCGCTCGCCGAAGGCTGCCTGCGGGCCGCCGCCATGATCGGGAACGGTACCTACAGGAGCACCGACCGCATCGACGATCTCAGCGAGGATGCGATCATGACGAGGGTCATGCAACTCTATCGTCGCCTTCAAGCGGTGTGAACCTTCCCCACCTCTGGTCGGTCGCCACGCTGACAGGCAGCCGGGTCATGGCGATGATGCTCAATCTCGTCGCCATGACCGTGATTGCCCGCAGTCTCGGTCCGCACGAGCTCGGCATATGGTCGATCATGCTCGCCCTGCATGCCTATGGCGTGCATCTGGGCGAATTCGGCCTGCGATCGGTCGTGACGGCCGAAGCGGGCTACGTCGGAGGGGCCTGTCGTCACCTCATCGCGAACTACCTGTCGCTGAGACTGTCGATCAGCGGCATCGTGTTCGTCATGGCGATCGTCGCCTCGGCGTTCATGCCGCCCGACATGCGCCTTGCCGCCGTCGTCATGGCAGCGAGCCTGTTTGCGGTGTCGCTGCAACTCGACTGGATCGCACTCGCACGCAACCACGCCATCGAGGCGGGCCTGCTGCTGCTGGTACGACCGCTGGCGATGCTCACCCTCACCATGCTGGTCTCCGGTCTCGAACATGCCAGCTCGGTAGCGATGATCTTCACGGCGAGCTGGTCTCTCTCCGCATTGGTTTCCTCGATCACGCTACGCGCTCCGCCGCCGGCCGCCGCCGAACTGTTGCGCGCCCCGACCCTGCTGCATCTCGGGCTGCCATTGATGGCGTCCACCCTGATCTCGCAGGCACAGGCCAATCTCGACCTGCTGTTCGTCGGCTATGCCTTCGGCACCCGGGAGGCCGGATACTACTATCTGGCGACGGCCATCGTCACCGCCGCTCTTGTCCCGGCCAATGCGATGGGCCAGCTCGCCATGGCCAGGCTGGCCCCGCTGCGGGGACAGATGGACGTGTTCCGCCGCCGCCTCGCCCGCGAGCTGGGACTGGCAGCCTGCCTTGCCCTGTCGGGAGCGGCCGCCCTCGCCCTCCTCGGCCCCTTCCTGCTGCCGATGATCTTCGGCAACGCCTTTGCACCGGCGGCCGGACCGATGCTGTACCTGCTTCCATGGCTCGTCCTGGCCAGCCTGACCAGCGTCACGCAGGGCGCGCTCATAGCGATACGCAGGCAGAAAACCGTACTGTGGGCCAATATCGCCATGCTGGGAATGCTGGCACTGGCGCTGCCACTGGCCGGCCGCAGCGGTCTGCTCGAAGCCTTTGCCATCAGCCGCGCGGTCGCCGAATGCACACGGCTGGCCATGCTGCTCGCGCCGATGCTGGCCGGCACCATGCCAGAATCGGCATCCACACCCACGGAGCAGCCGGTCGGGGCAGGAAGGTAATGCTTGCCCCCTCTTTCACCCCTGTCCGGGCCGTCCTCAGTGAGCGGCATCCCAGCTCGGACCGTGGCCGACATCGACCACCAGCGGAACGCTCAGCGATGCCGCCCCTTCCATCACCGAACGCACGAGGTCTTCCAGCGCCGTCAGTTCATCGTGCGGCACCTCAAGCACCAGTTCGTCATGGACCTGCAACAGCAGCCGGGTGTCCATCTTCTCGCGTTCGAGCGCATGCGCCACGTGGATCATCGCCCGTTTCATGATGTCGGCAGCCGATCCCTGTATCGGCGCGTTGATCGCCTGCCGTTCGGCATAGTTGCGCCGTGTCGGCAACTTGGCGTTGATCTCGGGGACATGGCAGCGTCGGCCGAACAGGGTGGTCACATATCCCTGCTCGCGCGCCGTCGCCTTGGCCCGCTCCATATAATCCTGCACTCCGGGATATTCTTCAAAATAGGCATCAATGAAGGCCTTCGCCTCCTTTTGCGGGATCCCCAGCCGCTGTGCGAGACCGAACGCTCCGATACCGTAGATGATCCCGTAATTGATCATTTTCGCCGAACGGCGAAGATCGCTACCCACTTCGTCCAGCGGCTTCCTGAACATGCGTGCCGCCGTCACCCGGTGAATGTCGGTATCCTTCGCAAACGCATCCTTGAGGGCGTCGATATCGGCCATGTGGGCCAGCACCCGCAGCTCGATCTGGGAATAATCCGCGGAAACCAGTGTAAAACCCTCCTCAGGCACGAACGCCTCGCGGATCTTGCGCCCTTCCTCGGTACGGATGGGTATGTTCTGGAGATTGGGTTCAGTTGAGGACAGTCTGCCCGTGGAGGTCGATGCCATGGCGTAGGAAGTGTGGATCCGGCCGGTTGCCGGCGAGATATCGGCGACGAGGGCTTCGCTGTAGGTACGGGTGAGCTTCTGCAGCTGCCGCCAGTCGAGCACGACCTGCGGCAGTTCGTGACCGCCTGCCGCCAGCGCCTCCAGCACCTCCGCCCCCGTCGCATAGGCCCCGGTCTTGGTCTTCTTGCCGCCCTCGATGCCCATCTCGTCGAACAGCACCTCGCCCAGCTGCTTGGGCGATCCGATGTTGAAGGTATGGCCGACAAGCGCCATCGCCCGCTCTTCCAGCTCGGCCATGCGCTGGCCGAACAGCGAGGACAGCTGCTGCAGATGGGCCCGGTCGACCTTGATCCCGGCAAGCTCCATGCGCGTCAGGATCGGGACCAGCGGCCGTTCGAAACGCTCGTAGAGCGTGACCATGCGTTCTTCCACCAGTCTCCGTTTGAGGATTTTCCACAAACGGAGAGCCACTTCGGCGTCCTCGGCGGCATAGGGGGCGGCCTTTTCCAGCGGCGCTTCCGTGAAAAGGATCTGCTTCGCGCCCTTGCCGCAGACCGACTCGTACGTGATCGTGTGGTGTTGGAGATGACGTTCGGCCAGTTCGTCCAGCCCATGACCGTGGCTGGCGCCATCGAGAACGTAGGACAGCAGCATGGTGTCATCGACCGGCGCGATGGCGATACCGTACTTGTCGAGCACGCCGGCGTCGTACTTGGCGTTGTGGGCGATCTTCAGGACCGACGGATCGGCCATCACCGGGCGCAGCCGGTCGAGGACAGCCTCCAGTTCGGGCTGGCCGCCGACCTTCTGGCCGAACTCGTCCACATGCCCGAGCGGCAGGTAGTATCCGCGCCCTTCCTCCACACTAAGGGAAATTCCCGCAAGCTCGGCCTCGACGATGCGCAACGACGTGGTTTCGGTATCGAAGGCCAGATGACCTGCCTCGCAAGCCTTCTCGATGAGTGCATCGAGTTCGGCCATGTCCGTCATGGCCGAATACACCGCACGGCCGGCCTGCTCCCTGCGGTCGCTCTCCGCCTGGTCCGCCACCTGCTCGATCCGGCCGATCAGGCTGCGGAAGCCGTTCTCCTGGAAGAAGGCGAGCAATGTCGACGGGTCGGGATCGGCCCGGCCGATCTCATCGAGCCCGACCGGCAACGGCACATCCTCGCGCAACGAGACCAGATCGCGCGACAGCCTCGCCATGTCCGCATGCTCGATCAGGTTCTGCCGCCGTTTGGGCTGCCTGATCTCGCCGGCACGCTCCAGCAGGCTTTCGAGCGACCCATATTCGCCGAGCAACTGGGCTGCGGTCTTCACGCCGATACCAGGCACACCGGGTACATTGTCCGACGTGTCACCGGCCAGGGCCAGACAGTCGCGGACCAGTTCGGGACCGACGCCGAACCGCTCGACGACCTCTTCGGGGCCGATGGCCTTGCCCTTCATCGGATCGAACATGGCGATACCGTCGCCAACCAGCTGCATCAGGTCCTTGTCCGAGGAAATGACCACGACCTCCTGACCGCGTTCGCGGGCGGCCCGCGCATAGGTGGCGATCAGATCGTCGGCCTCGAATCCCTCCAGTTGCACCACGGGAAGCCCGAAGGCCCGCCCGGCATCGCGCACCAGCGGGAATTGCGGCACCAGTTCCGGCGGCGGATCGGTACGATTGGCCTTGTATTCGGCATAGAGTTCAGTGCGGAAGCTGCGTCGGCTGGCATCGAACACGACGATCATGTCATCGTCGGGCCAGTCCTGCATGAGCTTGAAAATCATGGAGGAGAAGCCGAAGACGGCATTTACCGGCGTTCCGTCCGGCCGCGTCATCGGCGGCAGGCCGAAGAAGGCGCGAAAGATGTATCCCGATCCATCGATCAGGACGAGTTTCTTGCGTGATTCGCTCATGTGCCGAACCTAGCAGCGTATGAGGAGGATGACGACAGCTGCAATGGCGGCAGAATGCGGCAGGAGCCGCGGCACTCAGAACTGGCCCAGGGCGTCGCGCAATCCCTGGGTCTGCGGCGTCACCGGCTTGATCTGGTTGAGGATGGATTTCGGTGTCGTGCCGGCCCCGTAATAGGCATCGTTCCAGTCCTGCCGCGGGAGCACGACGGACCCGTCGAGCGCCAGTCCGCCGAACAGCCCCTTGTTGCGCGAGAACAGGTAGACGTCTTCGCCGAACCGGACTGTCGTACCCGCGCCGACACTCGCACCCACACGGCCGACGGCGATGCTGGCATCCGCACCGAGCTTGAATTTCGAGGTCAGCAGCTTGTTGATCGCATCGAGGTTCATGATGGTGAAAATCGCATCGGAGGCCTGGCCGCCGAGTTGCAGGCCGAGACTGCCGCTATAGATGTCGTAGAATGCCGGGTCGCTCCAGTCGCCGGTCTGCAAGTTGCGGACGAGCAGGACGCCCAGCCCGTATTCGGCACCGATGATGAACCCCGCCTGAAGCATGTCCGGCACGATGAACACGGCATAGGCATTCTTCACGTAGACATCGATATGTTCGAGATCGGGATCGTCGAGGAAGTCCTCGACAACGATCCGTGCCCGGTCGATCACGCGTTGCTGCTCATTCGACACGGCCTGTTGCGCCGATGACGCGAATGGCCACAGCAGCAGCGCTGCAAGCATGACGTTCGACACAAGGATGCGATGGAACACGGAACATACCTCACGGGAAGCACATGACCCGGTCGGAACCAGCGACCGCGCTTGACGGCGAAAAACTAGAGGCGTCGACCTCCGGGTCAAGGTAAAGCCGCATCCTCCACGCAGCTGCCGTTGGAAATGTGTTGGCATGTCCACACTCCCGGAAAGTCCGCCATGATCCGCCACAAGAGGGGAATAACGCCCGCGGCCGGCCGGACCGGTGCCGGGCGGGGGCGCAACGCAAGCCGTGGACAACCCGGACGGCAGTGGCTAGGTCTGCCCCATCTTCCACTGGACAGGATCGGGAATGCCGGGCCGGCAATCCCGCGGGGATGGCGATGACGGGTAGCGACGATGCGGCGCTGTTCGAAAGGGCCGCGGCGGTTCTGAGGGAAAATGATCGCGGCGATTACACGGTCCCCACCAGGGGGCTTTATCCCTTTCAGTGGAACTGGGATTCCTGCCTCACCGCACTGGGCCTCGCCCATATCGACGAGGATCGTGCATGGCGCGAGATCGAGACACTGTTCGCCCATCAATGGCCCGACGGGATGGTCCCGCACATCATTTTCCATGTTGCGGATGACGGCTATTTCCCGGGTCCGGAAGTGTGGGACTGCGCAAGGCCCGTTCCGACTTCGGGCATTACCCAACCCGCCGTGGCAGGTTTCGCCATCGCGCGACTGTTCGAACGTTCGTCCGATCGCCACGCGGTGGAACCCCGCGCGAGGCGGCTTCTGCATGCTGTAGACCGTTGGCATCAGTGGTTCTTCACCCACCGCGATCCCGACAATCAGGGACTTGTGGCCATTCTTCACCCGTGGGAATCCGGCCGCGACAACTCCGTCGACTGGGACGAGGCCTTCGGGAGGGTACCGACGGAAGGTATCGCGCCCTATCGCCGCCGCGACCTCGATCACGCCGACGCGGCCCATCGGCCGACGCAGGAGCAGTACGACCGCTTCGTCTGGCTGGTCGAACATTTTCGCGGGCTCGGCTGGGACAATTCCAGGCTGCATGAAGCCTCACCGTTCAGGGTCGTCGATCCGGGCTTCAACGCGATCCTGCTGCGCGCCTGCGCCGATGTCGCGGACCTGGCGGAAACATTGGGGGAAAGCGAGATCGCAACCCGAAACAGGAATTTCGCCCATCGGGGACTGAATGCCCTGGAAGGATTATGGAGCGACAGGCACGGTCAATATGTCAGCCTCGACCGGGTCTCCGGCACGCTCGTCGACAGCGCCTCGTCCGGCGGCATCCTGCCGGCCTTCGCCGATATTCCGGCCCGGCGGATCACCGCGCTTTCCAACCGTATTGGACACCTTTGCAGTTCGGCGAAATTCCTCGTGCCATCGCACGACCCTGCCGACCCGCGCTTCGATGCCCGGCGCTACTGGCGCGGCCCGGTGTGGCTGATCGTCAATGCGATGATCGCCGACGGATTGGCCAGGGGCGGCGAAAGATCGTCAGCCGACCTCATCCGACGGCACAGTCTCGAACTGATCCGCGAAAGCGGCTTTGCCGAATACTACAATCCGCACACGGGCGAACCTTGCGGCGGAGACCGCTTCACCTGGACAGCCGCCACGGTCATCGAGCTTCTCAGATCGGCACAAACCGCCAGCTGAAATCATTCTCCTGCCGTCATATCACCACCATTCGCGTTCGCCCCGTGTTGACCCACGGCGGCGGCATCGACCCATGGCCGGGACTCAGTCGGTCAGGTCGTCCCAGAGCTCGCGAACCCGGGAAAAGAAACCGTTCGACTCGGGATGCTGGTCGGTCTTGTCCTTTCCACCATCCTCGAACTCGCGCAGCAGTTCGATCTGGCGCCGGGTCAGATTGACGGGTGTCTCGACGACCAGTTCGACGAACATGTCGCCGCGGGCATGCCCGTGCAGTTCCGTCATGCCCTTGCCGCGCAGGCGGATCTGCTTGCCCGTCTGCGTCCCTTCGGGAACCTGCATGCGCACACGCTTGCCGTCGATGGTCGGCACCTCGATATCGCCACCGAGTGCTGCACGTGTCATCGGGATGGGGACGCGGCAAAAGATGTTCGCCCCTTCACGGCGGAAGATCCTGTGCGGCGCCACACTGACGAAGATGTAGAGATCGCCCGGCTGCCCGCCGCGCAACCCCGCCTCGCCCTCACCCGAAAGACGAATGCGGGTGCCATCCTCCACCCCTTGGGGAATGGTGACAGCCAGGGACTTTTCCCGGTGCACCCGCCCGGAACCGCCGCATTCCTGACAGGGATCGGTGATCATCCTGCCGGCCCCCTGACAGCTCGGGCAGGTGCGCTCGACCGTGAAGAAGCCCTGCTGGCTGCGCACCCGTCCCGCTCCGCGACAGGTGGCGCAAGTCACGGGCTCGGCTCCGCCTTCGCTGCCGCTTCCGTCGCAGGCATCGCACCCGACCGAGGTGGGAACCTTGATCTGGGCCTTCTTGCCGGCAAACGCCTCATCGAGCGTGATCGTCAGGTTGTAGCGGAGATCCGCGCCGCGATTGCCGCCGCGACGCCGGCCATTTCCACCACCGCCACCGACAAAATCGCCGAAGAGATCGTCGAACACATCGGCGAAACTGGAAAAATCGAAGCCGCCGCCACCGCCCATGCCCCCCTGCTCGAATGCCTGGTGGCCATACTGGTCATAGGCGGCCCGCTTTTGTGGATCCTTGAGAATCTCGTATGCTTCATTGACCTCCTTGAACCGGGCTTCGGCCTCGCTGTCACCCGGATTGCGATCCGGATGAAAGCGCATCGCCTGCTTGCGATAGGCCCGCTTCAGGTCACCGTCGGAGACACCACGGGCGACACCTAGAATTTCGTAATAGTCAGATTTCGCCACGCGAAAACATCCCCTGCAAGGAGAACAACAAACGCCGGCAACCATGACATGGTGAGCGGCCTGCCCACCATGTCATCCGGTTACCGGCGCCAACCTTCATCGACCCGGATCAGGCCGAACGCTTCTTGTCGTCATCGACCTCCTCGAACTCCGCATCGACGACGCCGTCGCCGGCAGAGGCGGAATCGGGCTTCGCATCGCCGTCGCCATCGTCCTTCTGGTCGGCGTACATCGCCTCGCCCAGCTTCATCGCCACCTGGGCCAGCTCCTGCACGCGGGTATTGATCGCGTCGGCATCCTCACCCTCGACAGCCTCCTTGAGCGAGGCCACCGCCGCCTCGATCGAGGAACGTGTCTGCTGGTCGACCTTGTCGCCATGCTCGCGCAGGCTCTTCTCGGTCGAATAGACAAGCCCGTCCGCCTGATTGCGGGCCTCGATCAGCGAACGGCGCTTCTTGTCCTCCTCGGCGTGCTCGGCCGCCTCGCGGACCATCTTCTCGACCTCGTCCTCGGAAAGGCCGCCGGATGCCTGGATACGGATCTGCTGTTCCTTGCCGGTGGCCTTGTCCTTGGCAGACACGTTGACGATGCCGTTGGCGTCGATGTCGAAGGTGACCTCGATCTGCGGAACGCCGCGGGGTGCGGAGGGAATACCAACCAGATCGAACTGCCCCAGCAGCTTGTTCTGGGCCGCCATCTCGCGCTCGCCCTGGAAGACCCGGATGGTCACTGCCGATTGATTGTCCTCGGCCGTGGAGAATACCTGGCTCTTCTTGGTCGGGATCGTCGTGTTCCGGTCGATGATGCGGGTGAACACGCCACCGAGCGTCTCGATACCCAGCGACAACGGAGTGACGTCGAGGAGCAGGACGTCCTTGACCTCGCCCGACAGGACAGCGGCCTGAATGGCCGCACCGACCGCCACCACCTCGTCGGGATTGACGCCCTTGTGCGGCTCCTTGCCGAAGAACTGCTTAACCTTCTCGACGACCTTGGGCATGCGGGTCATGCCGCCGACAAGGATCACCTCGTGGATGTCACCCGCCGTGAGACCTGCGTCCTTGAGCGCCTGCTTGCACGGGGCGATCGTCCGCTCGATGAGATCGTCGACAAGCATTTCCAGCTTGGCGCGGGTGATCTTCATCGTCAGGTGCTTGGGGCCGGTCTGGTCGGCCGTGATGAACGGCAGGTTCACCTCGGTCTGCTGCGTGGACGACAACTCGACCTTGGCCTTTTCGGCGGCCTCCTTGAGACGCTGGAGGGCCAGGCGGTCGCCACGGATGTCGATGCCGTTCTCCTTCTTGAACTCATCGGCCATGTAGTCGATGAGACGAAGGTCGAAGTCCTCGCCACCGAGAAAGGTGTCGCCATTGGTCGACTTCACCTCGAACACGCCATCGCCGATCTCGAGGATCGAGATGTCGAAGGTGCCGCCGCCAAGGTCGAAGACCGCGATCGTCTGGTTCTCGCCCTTGTCCATGCCATAGGCGAGAGCGGCGGCCGTCGGCTCGTTGATGATGCGCAGCACCTCAAGACCGGCGATCCGGCCCGCATCCTTGGTGGCCTGGCGCTGGCTGTCGTTGAAATAGGCCGGAACGGTGATGACGGCCTTGTCCACCGTCGTGCCCAGATGGCGCTCGGCGGTCTGCTTCATCTTCTTGAGGACTTCGGCGGAAATCTGCGACGGCGCCTTCTTCTCGCCGCGCGTCTCCACCCATGCATCGCCATTGTCCGCCTTGACGATCTTGTAGGACACCATGTCCTTGTCCTTGGCGACGACAGGATCGTCGAACCGGCGCCCGATCAGCCGCTTGACGGCGAAAAGCGTGTTTTCCGGATTGGTGACGGCCTGACGCTTGGCCGGCATGCCGACCAGCACTTCTCCGTCCTCGGTGAAGGCAACCATGGACGGTGTCGTCCGCATGCCTTCCTCGTTCTCGATAACCCGCGCATCCTTGCCATCCATGACGGCGACACAGGAATTGGTCGTGCCCAGGTCAACCCCGATGATCTTGCTCATTCCTCAACCTCGCGTGAGACGCGAAAAACGTCTGTCGTGAAAAACTCTTCGGACATGCCTTGCGACCATCGCGCGAAGGGCCGTTCAGCGGCCTCGCCTGAATTCATGCCCGGTCTTAGGCTCATATAAGAATGGTCGTGCACGGCTGCAACCGGGGCGGTACGGGCCATTTCAAGTGTTTTCACATACCCTTGTCGAAGAGCCACAGGCCGGGAAAAGACAAGGCCGTCTCTCTCGCGAAAGGATATAAACCGACAACCGTCAACGCGACGTTAACACATGATCGTACAGCATGGCGGAATATGGGGCCACGAGCTTGTGCAACGGGACAGCCCTGCGGCACCGGATATCGCTGTTTCCGGGCTGGATCTCATGACATGACGGTGTTTCAGACATGCGATTGATGACAATCATCCTGTTCGTCCTGGCGATCTTTCTCGTCGACGGTCATTCGGTGCGGGTCGGCGAGGACGAACGGCGGATCTGGATGCCGGTGGCCCTGGGCATCTTCACCGTGGTCATGCTGGCCAGGGTCCCGCTGCTGCTGCGCATCCGTCAATCCGTGCTGGTCAGCCCGCCCTTCGTGCTGTTCCTGTCCTACCTGCTTTGGGTGGGTATCACCCAGTTCTGGTCCATCGGCCCCGTCGAGGGGCGCAATCACATCTTCGCCTTGTGGATTGCCATGCTCGCGGCCCTTTCACTCAGCGACGAGCATCCGCAGCGTACGGCATTCGTCTTCATCGGCTGGCTGGTCCTCGCCGTGGTGGTGAGCTGGATCGGTGCGGCACTGGGAATGAGCTGGGTCAAGGGGACGGAGGACACCTGGCGGATGAAGGGCGTGATGCGCCATCAGCAGACCATGGCGCTCGTGTGTATTGCCGGCCTTCTGCTCATGACCATCTGGTATCTCAACCGCAAGCGCGCCGACGCGACACCGGCCCGCGGGCTGATCGTCTTGCTCGCCCTGCTCCTGCTGGGCACGCTTCTGGCGACCAAGGGGAGATCGCTGGCGGTATTCTTCGTGATAACGATGTTCATCGTCGCCTTCTTCCACCTCGAAGGCGCGGCCAAGACGTGGGCCATCATCGCGGCCTTCGTCGTCGGAGGCGGCCTGTATGTCGCCGTCGACGTCATCCTGCCGCTGGTCAGCCGCGGCGGCGAGGACACATTGTCGGGGCGGCTCATCGTGTGGCAGCTCACGATCGAGGAGATACACAAGCGACCACTCGGCGGATTCGGCTTCGGTACCTATCAAAAGCACTTCTACAGCCTGTGGAACAACTGGGCGCCCGGGCATGCGCACAATCTGTGGCTGCAGACGACATTCGAGAGCGGAATGATCGGTTGCATCATATACACCCTGTTCCTTCTGGCGGTCATCCGCCAGGGACTGAAGTACCAGCGCGCCACCGGCGCCCTTTCCTACAGTCTCGCTCTTGCAGTCTTCTGTATCCTCGGTGGCTGGACCAGTGTCTTCATCGGTGAAAAGATCTCGACCATCTATGGCCTGCTGCTGATCGTCACCTTCCAGGAAGAGCGCCTGCGCTGCGCCCTGACCCAGCCGGCACGGCCCGTCATTCAGGAACCCCTGTCACCCCAGCCGGCCTGAGGGTTGCCGATGACCCGGACGACCGGCGGGCTCGTGGTGACATTTCCATTAACGACAACGAATCATTAATAACTTGCCGCTAGAAGGATTAGGTCACCCGGACAAGAACATCCGCAAGTGGCATTTAACAGTCCGGAGCAATGATTCCGCCTCGGCAGCAGGAGCACATTCATGGCCTTGACAGCGACGACCAACACCAGCGCCAGCACCGCACTTCGATATCTCGACCGCAACAACTCCATGGCTTCGAGTTCTCTTGCCAAGCTGTCGAGCGGATCGCGGATCGTGAAGGCTTCCGATGACGCGGCTTCGCTGGCTGTCGGAACCAAGGTCAAGGCCGACGTCACGGCACTCAAGCAGGCGAAGGTCAATGCCGGGCAGGCTTCGAGCATGCTGCAGGTCGCCGATGGCGGGCTGTCGCAGGTATCGGACATCCTGCTGCGCATGAAGGCCCTTTCGGTGCAGTCCCAGTCGGGCTCGATCTCCGACAATGAACGGAACTTCCTCGACAAGGAATTCACCGCGCTCAGTTCGCAGATCGACAACATCGCGAGCCAGACCAAGTTCAACGGCATGACGCTGTTGAACGGCGACACCGGCGTGACCGTCGCTGGCGCCACGGATATTGCCGGGGTGCACATCAGCGGCACCGCCGACGTCGTGACCGGCGACGGCACCGCCACCCTAAGCATGACGACGGCGGCCACCACCACGACGGCCGACGCCAAGCAGGCGATGACGTTCACCTATACCGATCAGGCCGGCACGGCCTTCACCGCGACCGTCACCGCATCCGCGGATGACAAGACAGCCTACAGCGGTGCGGTGGTATTCGAGGGCACGGGCATCACCCTGGCCCTGGACAAGTTCGACGGAACCACTGCCGTCACCGCCACCAATCTCGACATCACCAACAACGAGGTCTCCTTCCAGGTCGGCGTATCATCGGCCGACACGATCGAGGTCGGGCTGGATGACATCCGCATCACCAGGCTCGGCAATGTCAGCACCGGCACCCTCGCCGATGCCGACGGTGCCGGCGTGGAAACGGGACGGGCCAACATCCGCACCCGCGAAGGCGCCATCAAGGCGGGCGATATCCTCGACAACGCGATTGCCCAGATCAACGAGGACCGGGCCAATATCGGCGCCGCCATTTCCCGCTTCGAATTCGCCTCGGCCAATCTGGCGACCTCGATCGAGAACCTCGATGCCGCCCGGTCCACGCTGATGGACGTCGACATGGCCAGCGAGATGAGCAACTTCTCGTCCAAGCAGGTCATGATGCAGGCCTCGGTCTCGATGCTGGCACAGGCCAACCAGATGCCCCAGCAGCTCCTCAAGCTCCTTGGCTGACCGGTCTTCCGCCCATCAGGTCGAGGTATCCCGTCACCGTTCCGGCCCCATGTCCTTCCCCTGGGCCGCACGAAACACCATGTCGAGCGCGAGCGTCGCGTTCGACATTTGAGGATTGTTCGCGGACAGGGCCCATGAGATCCTCCCGGTCGTCAGGATCGATCAGGAGGGAGGATCCATGTCCAGCCGCAAGCCCGCCGTCCGGGCTGCCAATGTCAGCCTCGCCCGGCGGGCCTGGCAGATCCGGCGCAATGCCCTGTCGATGGGGGAAATCCAGGGCCAGGGTTATATCGGCCAGGCCCTGGGCATCGCCGATGTCCTCGCCGTTTCCTACTTTCACGCGCTGGACTATCGCCCCGACGATCCGCAGTGGGAATTGCGCGACCGCTTCCTCCTGTCCATCGGACACTATGCCATCGCCCTCTACGCCGCGCTGATCGAGGCCCGGATCCTGCCCGAGGACGAGATCGCCACCTATGGCATGGATGACAGTCGCATGCCGATGTCGGGAATGGCCGCCTACTCGCCCGGCATGGAGATCACCGGAGGCTCGCTCGGCCAGGGCCTCGGCATCGCCGTCGGGATGGCGCTCGGCCTCAGGCGCAAGGACAACCCCGCATTCGTCTACAACCTCCTGTCCGACGGCGAGCTCGGCGAAGGGTCGACCTGGGAGGCCGTGATGTCGGCCGTCCAGCACGGGCTTTCCAACCTCATCGCCATCATCGACTTCAACGACCAGCAGGCCGACGGCAGGACGACCGACGCCTTGTGCACCGGATCCATCGGCGAGAAATGGGCGGCCTTCGGCTGGCATGCGCAGGAGGTCGACGGCAACGATATCGAGGCCCTCGTGCGCGCCTTCGACACCGCCCGCATGCTTGACGAACCGCGCCCGAGGGTGATCGTGTGCCGGACGAAAATGTGCAAGGGCGTGCCCTTCCTGGAAGATCGCGAGATTACCCACTTCATCCGCGTGGAACCCGGGGAATGGGCGAAGGCACGGGCCATACTGGACGAGGAGAAGCCCGAATGAGCGCGACCGGCTCCCTGTCGCGGCGGAAGTCGAAATACACGCCGCGTACCGCCCCTCGCGTGGCGGACGGCGAAAGGCTGACCACCTCCGCCATGATCGCCTCGCTCGATGCCGAGGGCCGCGAGACCCGCGCCGCCCCCTTCGGACATGCGCTGGTCGAACTTGCCCGGCAGCGTCCGCAGATCGTCGGCCTGACCGCCGACCTGTCGAAATACACCGACCTCCATGTCTTCGCGAAGGCCTTCCCCGACCGGTTCTACCAGATGGGCATGGCCGAACAGGTGATGATTTCGGCGGCCGCGGGTCTCGCCCGCGAGGGCTTCATCCCGTTCGCCACGACCTATGCGGTCTTCGCCTCGCGCCGTGCCTACGACTTCATCGCCATGGCGATCGCCGAAGAGGCCCTGCCGGTGAAGATCGTCTGCGCACTGCCGGGACTGACCACCGGCTACGGCCCCAGCCATCAGGCGACGGAGGATCTGGCGATCATGCGCGGCATGCCGGGGCTCACGGTCATCGACCCCTGCGATGCCACCGAGATCGCGCAGGCGACACATGCCATCGCCGATCATCCGGGACCGGTCTACATGCGCCTGCTGCGCGGCCAGGTTCCCGACGTGCTCGGTTCATCCGGCTACCGGTTCGAGATCGGCAGGGCCAGGCTGGTCCGCGATGGCAGGGACGTGCTGTTCGTGTCCTCGGGCCTGATGACGATGCGCGCACTGGATGCGGCAACGCGACTTGCCCGGGACGGGATCGACTGTGCGGTCCTGCACTCGTCCACCATCAAGCCGCTCGATGAAGCGACCATCGCCGCCGAGGCCGGCCGTGGCGGACGGCTGGTGGTGACCGCCGAGAACCACTCGGTCACCGGCGGCCTCGGCGAGGCGGTGGCGGCTGCCCTGATGCGCCGCGGCATTCACGTGCCGTTCCGCCAGATTGCCCTGCCGGACGAATTTCTCGATGCCGGGGCATTACCAACCCTGCACGATCAGTACCGCATCTCGACCGCTGCCGTCGTCGAGCAGATCAAGGCCTGGACATGACCGTCATGCTGCTGGAAAATCGCGTCGCCATCGTCACCGGTGCCGCCTCGCCAAGGGGCCTCGGCAGGGCCACGGCCCGGATGTTCGCCGACCACGGGGCCCGTGTGGCCGTGCTCGACCTCGACGAGGGTGCCGCCCGATCCGCCGCTGCCGATCTCGGTGCGGGGCATCTGGGGCTCGCCTGCGACGTCACCGACCGGACGGCATGCAACGACGCCGCACGATCCGTCCTGGACGCATTCGGTCAGGTCGACATCCTTGTCAACAATGCCGGCATCACCCAGCCCCTGAAGCTGATGGACATCGAACCCGCCCACTACGACGCGGTGCTCGACGTCAACCTGCGCGGCACACTCTACATGAGCCAGGCCGTCATTCCCGCGATGCGCCAGCGCAAGTCGGGCTCGATCGTCAATATCTCGTCGGTCTCGGCCCAGCGTGGCGGCGGCATTTTCGGCGGCCCGCACTATGCCGCGGCAAAGGCCGGCATTCTCGGGCTGACCAAGGCCATGGCCCGGGAACTCGCCCCCGACGGGATCCGCGTCAACGCCGTCTGTCCGGGCTTCATCGCCACCGACATCACGGCCGGCAGGCTGACCCCGCAGATGCTCGAAGGCATCCTGTCCGGCATTCCCATGGGACGGGCCGGTGAAGCCGGCGATGTCGCCGGCTGCTGCCTGTTCCTTGCATCGTCCCTCTCGGCCTATGTCACCGGCAGCGAGGTCGACGTCAACGGCGGATCGCTGATCCACTGAGCGGGCATTGGCGACGTCGACGACATGACCCCGACCGCAATGCGTATCCATGACTGGCGGCTTGCAGCGGACGGCCGGCATCTCTTCGCACGTTCGTGGCACCCGTCGGACGATCCCTGCCATGCACCTGTCCTCCTGTTCCACGACTCCCTGGGATGTGTCGAACTCTGGCGCGATTTCCCGCAGGTGCTGGCGGAGAAGACGGGACGGACCATCGTGGCGTATGACCGCCCCGGCTTCGGCCGCTCCGATCCGCATCCCGGCCGGCTGGAGCGCGACTTCGTCGAGCTGGAGAGCCGCAGGACGATCCCGCTCTTGCAACGGGAGTTGGGCTTTGCCCGCTTCATCGCCTGCGGTCACAGCATCGGCGGCGGCATGGCCGTCGAGGCGGCGGCACATCACCGGGAGAACTGCATCGCACTCGTGACCATGGGAGCGCAGGCCTTCGTCGAGGATGTCACCCGCAACGGCATCATTCTCGCCAGAAAGGAGTTCGAAAGGCCCGAAAACATGGCCAGGCTGGAACGATATCACGGAAGCAAGGCCGGCTGGGTCCTCGATGCCTGGACGACGACATGGCTTTCGCCCGACTTCGCGGACTGGACGCTCGATGCGGCCATCGGGCACCGTGCCTGCCCCGCTCTGGTCATTCACGGCGAACTCGACCAGTACGGCTCAAGCGAGCATCCGCGACGCATCGCGGGCAGGGCCGGTCATGTCGAAATCCTCGGCGGCATCGGCCACGTTCCCCATCGTGAAGCCACGGCACACGTCGCCGGCCTGATCGCCCGTTTCCTCGCCGGGATGCCGGTGCTGGACCGATAACCGGGTCGGGTCAATGGATATAAGAAAATATTCCTTGACTCTCACACTGCCCTTGCATCATAACCTCCCCCCATGTCCTCCACCTCTCCCACACCCCCCATATTGCCGCGCAAACTCGCCGGCCGGGTCTTTCGCTGGGGCGCGCCTCGGTTTCTCAAGGTGTGCTGGCTGGTGGCGACCGGGCGGCGCGGGGTGCTGGCGGGGCCGCAGGTCCGGCTTGATGTGGCGGAGGTCGACGGGCTGGAACATCTGCCGCATGTGGCGGGTGTCCTGTCGGCGATGCGGGCGGGACTATCCCCACATGGCGGTCATGGCCTCCGGGCGATCCTCCACCGCCTGCTGCTGTTCCACTCCCGCGACTGGTTCCGCCGGTTGCAGGACAACTCCCTGGCGCAATCCGTCGCATCGGCGGATGGTGCCGAAAGGGCATGGCTGGATCGTGCCGGACGCAGGGGAATGGGGAATATCATCACCTCGCTGCTGAAGTCGGTGGCCAGAGGGATCGACGTGCCGGATGTCTGCCCGGTGCCATGGTCGCTCACGGAGGACACTCCCGGAGCGGCGAAACCCGCAAGGGCGAGGAAATCCCGCGGCGAGGAGGAAAGGCTCCGCGCCAGGGGACGGTCCCGCCTGTTGAAAAGTCTCCACGAGCATATCCTCGACGCGATGATGACGACCCCGCAGGCGGGTGCCTTCGCGATCTTCGCGCCGGACGAGTTGCGCCTCATCCGTGCGCTTCCGCCCGGTGATTTCCCCGACCTGCCGCCGCCGCCCGTGCAGCCCGTGCCGGCGAGGCGGCCGCTGCCGGTCTGCAAACCCCACCCCGTGTTCGGAAAATCGCTCTCCGGCATCCCCTGACGCCTTCGCACGGGGTTATTCTACAGTAAAAATGGTGGAATTTGGCCTGTTCCCCGCTTTTCCCTGCCTCTCCTCAGCTCAGATAGTCGATCTGCTCCTCGGTGAGCTGTCCCGGAACGAGGGTCATGGGGACGGAGAGGTTGTTGCGGCCCATGTTGCTGGTCAGGTAGGTGACCAGCGGGCCGGGATCGTTCTTGTCGCTGGCCATGCCGAGGACCAGCAGGGAGATGGTCGGATCCTCATGCAGCAGGCTGAGCAGTTCCTCGGCCCGCGAGCCTTCGCGCAGGTAGACGGCGGGCAGCGTTCCGGTGAGGCGGAAGACGTCGTCGGCCAGCGATTGCAGCCGCTGTTCGGCGTCCTGGCGGGCTTCCTCCTCCATCATCCGGCCGATGCCGATCCAGTGCTGGAACTCGACGGGCTCGATGACGTAGAGCAGCGCCACGCGTCCCTTGGTATGTTCGGCGCGACGACAGGCGAAGCGCAGGGCGTTGCGCATCTCGTCGGTATCGTCGACGACGACGAGAAAGATGCGCCCGTTCTCGGCATTCTGCGAACTGGATGCTTCTTCGGACATGGCGCACCTATTTCTTGAACATGACGCTGGCCGCCCAGCCGGCGACGATGGCGAGGACAACCGAAGCGAGGCCGTAGAGGGCGGGATGCCGGTGGGCGGCGTCGTAGATATCGGCCTCGACGCCGATCTTGGAGACGAGGAGCGCGTTGTGCTGGGCGCTGACCACCGCACGATCACGCACTTCGAAGACCTGGACCTCGTACTGGCCCGGCCGCACATTGGCGGGGAAGGACAGGGTCGTGCGGAAAAGCCTCGGGCCTATGAAGCGGATCGGCACGGCGTGGGAGGTATAGAGGGCCTCCCGCTGCTTGTTGCGGATCAGGGCATCGACGAAGGGGCGGACCTCCCCGGGTGATGCCCTGGGGCTGGCCATGCGCTCGAAGCCGAGATTGTGCGTGCCGATGCCGTGCCGCCGCAGTTCGCCCGGATCGGCCAGTTCCTCGAGCGGCTTGCTCGAAGCGACGGCGTAGTAGGACGGGGCTTTGGCGAAGGTCATTTCCCCGGTGTTGAGCCAGATCGGGCCCACACGGGTCTTGTGGCGCACGATCTCGTCGGTTTCCGGTCCGCGCACGACGACCGCGACATCGGTACCGGCCTCGTCGAGCGCGCCGAACAGCAGCACGTCGGTGCCCGAAAAGGCGGTGGTGATCGCGATCAGGTGATCGGAGAGATCGGCAACCACGCCCTGTGCCGCCACCGGCCTCGGCACGATGGCCGCGACCGCGAGCAGGCAGGGCAAAAGGAGGACGAGCCTTCGCAACGTCATTCATTCCCTCATGTGCGTGTCCCTATTCTATGGTCGCGGAGCTGTTATGAAAACGTCAGAATTGTCACCGTGGATCCTTTCGCGGCCGACTGATGCATCGGGTGGCGGGTCAATCTGCCGGATTCCGGGATCGCGCCGGCCAGCGAATGCGCCCTTCGAGGTGGAGCAGTCCCAGCCTGCAGCCGGCGACCATCGCGGCCACGGCGAGGAACGAGCCCGGTGCGAGGGTGGAAAGGCCGGTGATCCCCTGCCCCACCGTGCAGCCGAAGGCAAGGCCGCCGCCAATTCCCATGAGGACACCCCCCGACGCATGGCGAAGCATGTCGCCGCGGTCGGAGAACGTTTCGATGGCAAACGACCCGCTCGCCACGGCCGAGATGGCGGCACCGGCCAGCACGCCCGCGGCAGCACCGGCCAGCAGCGGACTCGGCGGCAGCGTACCGTCGATGAACGAGAGCAGCAGGAAGCCCGTTGGCGCGGCGAAATCCAGCGAGCGCGGCGCTTCGCCGGCAAACCCGGGACCGGTCAGGAGCCAGCCGGCAAGGCATGCAGCCCCCAGGCCGATCCCGAGCCACATCCCGGCACGTTCGCCGCGAACCCGCTGGCGGCTGATGCAGGCAATGCCCAGCGCAATGGCGCCGACGGCACCCAGCGTCGTCATCACCAACGGATGGGACCCGGTCCATTCCGGCAAGCCCGGATGCAGCAGCGGGGCGACCAGGCGGGATAGAGGACCTTGTGTAACCGAAATGGCGAATATTGACATAAGGAGAAGAACAACGAGAGACTTCATGCTACCGGTGGCGAATCGTACCAGGGAGCGGCTGGCACAGCCGCCGGCCAGCACCATGCCGATGCCGAACAGCAATCCCCCGACCCCCATCGCCGGCCATGCCCTTGCCGCATCGACGACCGGCGAACGGTCGAGATCGACGATACCCAGGAGCGAAAATGCCGAGGTGCCGGCAATGGCCATGGCCGCGGCCACGAGCCAGACCCGCAACCGCCGCCAGCTGCCGAACAGGAACAGGTCCGTCAGCGCGCCCATGGTGCAATAACGGCTGCGCTCCAGCATGACGCCGACGGCCATGCCGATGCCAAGCCCCGCCGCCACCGGGCCGAGCAGACCGCTTCCCCCTTCCATCGCCCGCGCTCCCCTTCCGCGATTGGTGAACAGGGCTCATGCCCGAAGGACATCGCCATGCTCGTCGCCAACGCTCATAGAGCAATCGCACGATCGCTCAAACCCGCCACAAGTCAGCTCTGGAACAGTGCCATCATGCTGCGGCCGGCTTCGATGAAGCGTCCGGGGTTGCGTGTCATACCATCGACACGAATCTCATAGTGGAGATGAATGCCGGTGCTACGTCCCGTACTGCCGATGATGCCGATGGGATCGAGCAGGCCGACCTCATCCCCGGCCGACACCAGGGCCTTGGAAAGATGACCGTAACGGGTGATGACACCATGCTCGTGCTCAATTTCGACAAGAATGCCATAGGCCCCGGCCCGACCCGCGCGAACAACCCTTCCCCGGGCCGTCGCACGGACCCTGGACCCCCGCGCGGCACCCAGATCCAGCCCGCCATGAATGGCACGGCCATGCGTGAGAGGATCTTCCCGCCGGCCATACGGACTGGTGATGTAAAAATAATCGAGCGGTGCCGCGAGCGGCAGCCCCGCCAGCAGCCGTTCCGCGGATTCCAGCCGCCGGAAGTCGACAGCCACCGCGGTTGCCATCGGGCGGGCGTCGTCCTGCGCGGAAGGCAGCTCGACGAAACCATCCTCGACGAGCTGCAAGGGTCCGCCGCTTCCACCGCGGCGATCGGGCCCGGCCGCGGGTTCCACGACTTCGCCCGGTAGTTTGTGGTCCATTCCCAACTGGGCGATGAGCGATGTCACCTGCGCCGTACGGTCGTCGAGCCACTGGCGGATGCCGCCCAGTTCGCGTTCCTGCACCTCCCCGACCCGATCGAGTTCCTGCTGAAGACGGTCGATCCTCCACGCTTCGCCGATGCCCCTTCCCCGCGCGGCTCGCAACTCACCCGCGATGCGCTCATATTTGCTGGTCAATCGACGATAGCGATCAACCGTCAGCGCACGGTCGACCTCGACCCTGCGCAAGACGGCTTCCCTGCCCGACATTTCGTCTTCGAGCAGAGCAAGCGTTCTTCCGACGACGGAAAGCGCCTGTCGGGTGTCGATCTCCGGGGCATCCTCCGCGAGGTTCCGGTCCACAACCGACGGTTTGCCTGTCGTTTGCGCCGGACCGCCCGGATCGGCGAGCCAGGTCAACATGACAGCCACGGCCATGCCCGCCATGGCCAATCTCGGGCTGACATGGCCCTTGACTTCGCCGACATGTCCGTTTGACTTTTTCATGCTGACCCTGCTGCTATCCCGAGAGGGGTGCGGTATGAGGCTTCGGTTCAATCCGGCATCCATCGTGCCGGAAACTGCAATGCTCCTTTCTATGAAGCAGTAAGGTAAAGCCCAGGTTAACGCCTCGAAGGGAATGACGCCCGCTGCAATCCTTCCCGGCTTGCAGCGCAAACATCGGAAATGGGGAGGAACAGGCATGCCCGCACGAACCGTCATCGTCACCGGTGGGTCCCGGGGAATCGGAGCCGCCACGTGCCGCAAGGCCGCACAGGCCGGATTTCAGGTCGCCATCGCCTATCGCGACGACGAGGCCGCGGCACGGCAGGTGGAACGGCAGATCGCCGATGAGGGCGGCCGTGCTGCCTGCTTTCGCGCCGATGTCGGCGTCGAGAACGACGTCGTCGGACTGTTTGACGCCGTCGACAAGCACTTTGGCAGCATTCACGGTCTGGTGAACAATGCCGGGATAAGTTCACACATGCGTGCTCAGGATGCCGATGCGGCCACCCTTGCCCGCCTCTTCAACGTGAATGTGGTGGGGCTGATGATCTGCTGCCGCGAGGCGGTCCGGCGCATGTCCACGCGTGCCGAAGTTGGCGGTAAGGGCGGTGTGATCGTCAACATCTCGTCGATGGCAGCCTTTGCCGGCGGCCGGCCCGGCGCCACCCACTATGCCGCCAGCAAGGGAGCCGTGGACCTGTTCACGCTGGCCCTGGCCAAGGAAGTCGCGGGCGAAGGCATCCGGGTCAATGCGGTCCGTCCCGGCGTCACCGAGACGGACATGGTCGGATCCCTGCGCACCGACCGCGAACAGCGCGCTGCCGTGGAGGCGACCATTCCCATGGGCCGCCTGGGCCGCGCGGAGGAAGTGGCCGCGGCCGTCGCCTGGCTTCTGGGAGACGAGGCGTCATTCGTGTCGGGAACACGCCTCGATGTCGCCGGTGGCGGGTTCACGACGGGTGCCGCGACACAAAAGGGCTGACCCCGGGCATCGTTCCGACACTGGTCCGCGGCCGGGCAATCGGTATTGCCATGGCGACAAGTCTCACGTTATCAAGCTCGACAGATGAGGAAATTCACAACTGTCGAGTTCGATCGGTCGCGACCGATCGGGAATTCGGCACAATGGTTATCGGGGAGGAAACCATTGAATTTCTGGCAGGATCAATCAGGACAGCAAGGGTCTTGAACGCCCTGGAGCGCGCAGCCGGCGCCTTGCAGGGCATCAACAATTCGGTGCTCGGCATCTGTCGCCTTGCCGTGATTCTCATTGTCGGCGGGCTCGCCGTCCTCCTGAGTTGCGCGGTGTTCTGGCGATACGCCCTCAACAACGCCATCCCCTGGTCGGAGGAAGCCGCCAAGTACCTCATGGTCTGGCTGACCTTCGTCGGCGCGCCGGTCGCCCTGCGCGACGGTGCCCATGTCAGCATCGACGTCCTGCCCGCGGCACTGTCGGGACGCGCGCGGCAGGTCGCGCTTTTCCTCATCAACGTGGTGATCATCCTCGTCTGTGTCATGCTTATCTGGCAGGGCGGACTCTTCGCCAAACTGGGAGCGCGACAGGTCGCTTCCAGCTTCCAGCTGTCCATGTTCTGGGTCTACCTGGCGGTGCCCCTGGGCGGGTTCCTGCTGCTGCTCGTCTCGCTCGGACATGCCCTGCGCACCCTCATCGGCATCGGCGATCCCGACAGGGGGCTGGTCGAATCCCATGACAGCTATGCCGAAGAAGTGAGGGAATAGGTGCGATGGCTCTCGCTTTCTTCTATATTCTCGTCCTTGTCATGGTGCTCGGCGTGCCGATCGTGTTCGCGCTCATCTTCGCGCCCATGGTCGGCATCATGCTGCAGGACAAGCTGGTGTTCCTGTCGATGATGCCCCAGCGGATCTTCTCGGGCATCAACCAGTTCCCGTTGCTGGCCATTCCGATGTTCATCCTCGCCGGCGAGATCATGAACCATGGCGGCATCACCATACGGCTGGTCAACTTCGCCAATTCCATCGTCGGCCACCTGCGCGGCGGCCTTGCCCAGGTCAACGTGGTATCCTCGATGCTGTTTGCCGGGCTCTCGGGCTCGGCCGTTGCCGACACCTCGGCGCTGGGCTCGATCCTCATCCCGGCCATGGAGAAGGATGGTTACACGCGTCGTTTCAGTGCGGCCATAACGGCGGCATCCTCGGTCATCGGCCCGGTCATCCCGCCATCCATCATCATGGTCGTCTATGCCTATATCATGGGCGTCTCGGTGGCCGGCCTGTTTGCCGCCGGCTTCATTCCCGGGATCCTGATGGGCGGCGGACTGATGCTGATGACCGGACACCTGGCCAAAAAGCGCAATTACCCGAAGGCCGAACGCCGGGCCACGGCTGCCGAAGTCAGGACGGCCTTCACCAGCGCATTCCTGCCCCTGCTGACCCCGGTCATCATCCTGGGCGGCATTCTCTCCGGCGTGTTCACCCCGACCGAGGCTGCGGCTGCCGCCGTGGCCTATGCCCTGCTCCTCAGCCTGTTCGTCACCCGCACGCCGTCGGTCCGGCAGCTGCCGGACATGCTCTACCGTTCCGGCATCGCCTCGTCGTCGATCCTGCTCGTGATCGGTGCGGCCACGGTGTTCGGCTGGGTGACATCGCTCTCGGGCATGCCGACGGCGGTGAGCGGCCTGCTGCTCGGCATCAGCGACAATCCGTGGGTCGTCCTTCTGTGCGTCAACCTGCTGCTGCTGATTGTCGGCATGTTCTTCGATGCGGGGCCGGCGATCCTCATCCTGGGCCCGCTGATCGGACCGACCGTCATCGGACTGGGCGTCGATCCGCTGCATTTCGCCATCGTCATGTGCGTGAATCTCACCATCGGCCTTGCCACTCCGCCCATGGGACTGGTGCTGTTCGTTGCCTCGACGCTGACGCGCCTGTCGATCGTCGAGATCGCCAAGGACATGTGGCCGTTTCTCTTCGTCCACCTCGTCGTGATCCTCCTGATCACGTACATCCCGGCCCTGACGATGACGCTGCCGCGTCTTCTGGGTCTCGCAGGCTGATGACGGCAGTACAAAACCCGATCAACGGGGAGGCAAGATCATGTTGAAGATTCTCAAGACCGGCGTCGCGGCCCTTGCGGCCGTGACGGCGGCAGGGCTGGGCACTGCCGGACATGCTGCCGACTATGTCGTCAAGTACGGCCATCCGGGACCGGTCGGTCCGGACAGCGACGATCACGTGGCCGGTGAATTCCTCAAGTTCTTCCTCGAAAGCCGCTCCAATGGCCGCATCGAGGTCCAGATCTTCCCCGGCTCGCAGCTGGGCTCGTTCCGCGAGATGGTCGAGCAGGTGAATGCCGGGACGCTTGAGGTCGCCCATACGGCCCTGGGCGGGCTCGTCGGCTTCATGCCCGAGTTGCAGGTCATCGAACTGCCCTACATGATCCGCGACGACGACGTGGCGGAATGCATGATCCGCGGCCCGTTCTTCGAGGATGTCCGTGAAACCTTCCTGCTGAAGTCCGGCAACGTCAATCTGATCGGCATCGGCAACACCGGCCGGTTCCGCAATTTCTTCACAGCGGACAAGCTGGTGAAATCGGCAGCCGATCTCGAAGGCATCAAGATGCGGGTGATCAATTCGCAGTTGCCGGTCGAGATGATGACCTATTTCAAGGCCAACCCGACGCCGATTGCCTGGGGAGAACTCTACACATCGCTCGCGACGGGCGTGGTCGAGGGGACCAAGAACGCGGTTACCGATATCGTGCCCAACAAGATGAATGAGGTCCTCAAATACGCCACCATCGACGAGCATGCCTATCTCTTCGGTTTCATGGCGGTAAGTCAGGATTTCCTCGACGGCCTGCCCGATGACCTGCGCGAACTGGTCGTGTCGGGAGTGCGCCAGATGGCCGATGTCCAGCTCGAATTCAACAAGGGCGCCGACGCCCGCCAGAGTGCGGCATTCGTTGCCGGCGGCGGTGAGATCTATGTCCCCACCGAGGAGGAGATGGAGACATTCCGCGCGGTCCGCGAGCCGATGAAGGAATGGTATGAAAAGCAGTTTGGCGCAGACTGGTATGACAAGTACGCCAAGGCCGCCAGCGACTGCGAAACCTCGGTCGACGAGGAACTGGCAAGGCTCGGCAGCCGCTGAGGCACATCGTGCCGACCGGCGAAAACGCCGGTCGGCACAGGGTGGGATATATCCCGCTATCGGGAGTCGGTGGAGGGTCAGGCCGCCATAGGCTCCCTGTCCTTGGACATGAAGGACTTGAACGCCGGCCAGATGTCTTCGCGCGACTCGATCAGCACGCTCTGGAAGTTGGGCTGCCCCAGCTTCTCGAACTGGTCGAGCATCGAACTCTCGTAGAAGTGATGCCCCATCGGCTTGATCTCGCCATAGCCGAAAAGGTTGCAGATCTGGCAGAGTTCGGTGGCGGCGCGCAGCGTCGCCTCATTGTCGCTGGAAAAATTGTCACCGTCCGAACAGTGGAAAGCGTAGATATTCCAATGTGCGGGATGGTATCGAGTTTGAATAATTTCCAGAGCCTTGTTGTATCCGGACGAAATCATCGTCCCCCCGGACTCGCCCTTGTGGAAAAACTCGTCTTCGGTCACTTCCTTTGCCTGCGAATGATGCCCAATAAAGACAATCTCTGTCTTTTGATATTTGGTGCATACAAACTGGTACAACAAAAAGAAAAATGACCGCGCGAGGTATTTCTTCATCCGGTCCATGGAACCCGATGTATCCATGATGCACACGACCACCGCATTGCTCTCCTCGCGGGTGTCGAGCCGCAGGCGCCGATAAGTCAGGTCTTCCTTGTGAAAGGGGAAACGGCCGTCGGAATGCTCGCGCAAGGCGGCGTCACTGCTTGCTGCAGCCGTGGCGCGGCCGCCCGCGATCTGCCGCTTCAGCCTCTGCTTTGCCGTGCGCTTGCGGTCGAGATGCGCACGCACCCCCTGCTTGCGGTAGCCCAGCCTTTTGGCCACCCTCTCGCTGAGCGCCTCCTTGAGGATCTTGCGCTCCATGTCGGGAAGTTCGAGGTCCTCGAACATGATGTCGACCAGTTCTTCGAGGCTGATCTCGGTCTCGTAGACATCCTCGCCGGGCTGATCGCCGGCCTCGCCCGGCTTCTTGCCGTTCTTGCCGCTCTGACCGACAATCTGCCCCTGCTCGGTTTCGCCATTGCCGGTGCCGACACCGCCCTGATTGTCGCCGAAGGTGAAGCGATACTCCTTCACCCCCTTGATCGGCACCTTGATAAGCCGGTCGCGGTCGCGGCCGATGATCGCCTCCTCGGAAATGATGTCGGCGATGTTGTCGCGTATCGAGCGGCGCAACTTGTCGCGGTGCCGCTTGCGGTCGCCCGCACTGCGGTCGGACCGCAGTGCGTCGCCTTCGCTATAGGGCCGGAATACGGTCATGATCCGTCCTGTCCTTCCCTCTCAGTCCTTCCACAGATGATTGGCGGCATATTTGAGGATCGTGTCGATCGAACTCTCGTCATAGCCCTGGCTGATCAGGTTCTCGACCATGCTGTCATACTTCTCGCGCTGCTCGCTGTCGCGTGTCCGGGCCTTGGTGATGATCCGGCTGATATCGCGCACCGATGACATGAGCTTCTTTTCGATGGCCTCCTTGAGAGGTTCGTAGGCCGAGTAGTCGATCTTCTCGCCGCGCCTGCTGGCAGACCAGAGATAGGCGATCACTTCCTGGCGGAAGCCGTCGGCGGCCGGACCGATGATCGCGATCTGCTCCTCGATCGACTTCAGGAAAGCCTCGTCGGGCTGGATCTCGTCGCGGGTGACAGGATCCTTGACCTTCGACCGGGTGACATGCGCCTCGGCGTGATCGAGATAATTCTGGAACAGGGTATCGGCCTGGTCCTTGAACGAATAGACGAACGCCTTGGTGATGTCCTTTTCCAGATAGTCCAGATAAGCCTTGTGCAAGGTATCCTGGAGGAATTCGAGATAAAGCTTCTTGGTGTCGTCGGCCATGTCGACCTCCTTCACCATGCTGATCAGCGATTCGCGCACATTGATCGGATGGATGATCCCGTCGTTCTGGGCGAGTGCCGTATCAAGGGCCTTCATGATGAAGCGGGTGGAGATGCCGAACAACCCCTCGCGCTTGGTATCCTCGCGCAGCTCGTGAGCCGTGAGCTTCTTCGGCCGTCCCTTTTCCAGCACCTCTTCGCCATTGTAGATCTTCAACTTCGTGACAAGGTCGCACTTGGCGTTCGGTTCCAGCCGGGAGAGGATCGCGAACATCGCGGCGATTTCGAGCGTGTGCGGAGCCATGCGCACCTTGAATTTCGACCGGTCGAGGAACTTGCGATAGATCTTGCTCTCTTCGGAGAGGCGAAGGTTGTAGGGGACCTTGACGACGACGATCCGGTCGAGGATCGCCTCGTTGGTGTGGTCGGCCTTGAACTTCTGCCATTCCGCCTCGTTCGAATGCGCGATGATGCAGGTGTCGACGTGAATGGTCCCATGCCGCCCGGGTGCCGGAACGAAGCGTTCCTGGGTGGCGGTGATCATGGTGTGCAGGTATTCGGTCTCGTTCTTGAAGACCTCGATGAACTCGACCATGCCGCGATTGCCGACGTTGAACGCGCCATTCAGTTCCAGCACCCTCGGATCGCCCTCGCTGTAACGATCGAGTTTGGAGATATCCTCCGAACCGATGAGGACCGAGGTGTCCTGGTTGTTGGGGTCGACCGGCGGGACCACTCCGACGCCACGCCTTGCCCGCTTGGACAACGTGACCGTGCGCACCGGCATGGTCTCGTACTTGCCATCATATTCATTCATCAACCGATGGCGGCAGATCGGACACAGGTCACCGTCGATCTTGACATCGAGCATCTCCTCGAACGCCTGACGCAGATGGCGCGGGATCAGATGCAGCGGCTGCTCGAAGATCGGGCACCCGTCGATGACATGGATGGGCGGCAGCTGCTCCAGTCCCCGCTTCAGCCGCTCGACCAGCGAGCTCTTGCCCGACCCGACCGGACCCATGAGATAGAGCACCTGCCGGGCTTCCTCTCCGCCCATGGCCGCCGCATGGAAATAGCGCACGATCTTGTCGAGCGTCTTCTCCATGCCGAAGAATTCCTCCTTGAAGAAGTTGTAGACCTTGACCGGACGGTCGCCGAAGACCCGCTTGATCCGCCCGTCGGCCTCGCTGTCGAGCACCAGTTCGCCTGGCTCGGTGAGCATGTCGTAGAGGCGCTTGTGGGCGAGGTCGGCGAGCCCCGGGTCCTCCTTCACCAGTTCCAGATAGTCGAGGAATGTTCCTTTCCAGCGATCTTTCGCTCGCTCGGTACGATCCTTTTCGATCAATTCGGCAAAATCGATGGTCGGTGATGACATTGTGCGCGGATCCCAGCTGGTTGCATCGAGACCGGCGTTCCCCGAAGACAGCAGACATTTGTTTTTGGACGCCCATAGCGATCGGGAACAAAGTCCTTTCAGACTCTTCGGCAATCGCGGTGATCCGGCCCTCGGGCCAGGAAGCTTCCTCATGTGACCGGACGGCTGCGGGCCTGATCAATATACAGCCTGCAGCTGGATAATGATCACAACCATCCGTTGAATAGCAAAAACAAAGATGATATTTGAAGTTTAGATACTTGAGACTTCAGGTCAACAGAGAAAACTCACGTATGGCGCGATTTCTCCGCAGTTGAATAATGTTTTCACTTTTCGCGAATGTTTGGATAAGTCGAGTAGAAATTCGCGGATTTTTTTCTAAAATGCCACGCGTTCACTTGAGACATGCCGTTCTGGTCATGCCGCATCACGGGGAGATATTCGGTCTTGCACGTCAACTCATTGAAAAAAAGGATCAAAGCCGGGGACAAATTGTATGGGGCATGGCTGGCGTTCCCGGATGCGGGCGTCGCCGAACTCATGGCCCATGCCGGATACGATTTCCTTGTCCTCGACAACGAACATGGAGCCGCCAGCCTGGAGACGGCCGTCGACGTGATGCGCGCATGCGACGCAACCGGCTGCCCCCTGGTGATCAGGGTTCCCTGGAATGACCATGTCTATATCAAGCGGATTCTCGACGCCGGTGCGACCTCGCTGATGATTCCGATGCTGGAGAACGCCGACGAGGCCCGCGCGGCCATCGACGCATGCCGTTACCCTCCGCAGGGGAAGCGCGGCTATGCCGCGAAGGCGCAACGCTGCACCCGCTGGGGCATGTGGCCGGACTATCTCGACCGCTGGAGCGACGAATTGCTGGTCATCGGCCAGATCGAGAGCGCAACGGCGGCACGCAATGCGAAATCGATCGCCGAGATCGATGGCATCGACATCGTGCTCATCGGCATCAACGACATGGGCGGTTCCATTGGTCATCTTGAGGAAGGACTGGCTCACGCCGAGGTGGCGAAGGTCGTGCACGAGGCCGAGGCCGGCATTCGTGCCGGCGGCAAGCCCATGGCCACTGTCCCCTCGGCGATGCGCAATACCGCGGAGTTGTTCGAGGCCGGCTACCAGATGGTCGCCGGAGCGGTCGACAGCATGCTGCTGGCCGGTGCTGCACGTGCGGACATTGAAGCGGTCCGCAAGGTGAAGGGCTGAAGCGTCACGCTATCCGGCACCGGCCGCATCCCGTTGGTGCGGCCGGTGTACCATGGTTGAAGTGGGCATGTCGCTGCGAGGCACTCCCGTCCCGGTCAGTCCCCGCGCCGGAGCGACCACATCTGTGAAATTCTCAGATCGCCAATGAACTCATGGACCATGGCCATTCCCGCATGGCCGATCACATAGGCCCAGACAAGATTGCCGAAGAAGCTGTGTACTTCCATCAGCTCATGGATCGCGCCGCCCGTCCCCATCCCGCTCCATTCCGCCAGGACATAGAGCGTGCCGCTGGCGGCCATGAACGTCATGAGCAGGAGGCCAAGCCCCTGAATGGCCGGGATGAAGGCATCCCCGGGATCATATCGCGGTAGCCGCATGGAGCGGAGACTGGACAGGAACCGGCCCAGATCCCTGAACATGGCGCTGCGCCGCTCCGCTGAAAACCAGGGGACCAGCCTGCCGGGTTCGGTTCCCCTGTGACGCATGATGAGCACGACCCAGAATGCCAGGGCCAGTGCCATTGCCAGCAGACCGAAGATCTCATGCAGTTCGAAAATCGAATCGCCGGGCCGGTCACGCCTTGGCGATTGCATGAACTGGGCGGTGGCCAGTTGCAGGATGATGGCGATCGCGAGACCGGCATGGACCAGTCTGGTGGCCCGGCTGAAATGGACATCGACAGGCTGCTGCATCGAGGCAATCTCCCCTTTTTCCTCTGGAGAATGGGCTTGCCTGAACGATGTAGCGCTTATTCGTCGCCGTGCCAGCTTGTGGCCCAGACTGTCAGTCCGATTTCCAATTCATGTGTCATATGTCGAACGCCAATTTTTGGCTACATTCTCCACATGATTGCAGTCTTCCGGCATACAGCAACGCGAAGCTAGGACAATCACCTCGACCTCGATATTTCCCCAATGCGGAAGAGAAAACGCCGCACCCGGTTTTGGGACCGGATACGGCGCTTCCCGATGGGATGATCGAACGGTCAACGGGAGTGCGGGCGGTCCGTCCATCCGAACGGGCCACCGGAGAAAACTGTCAGGGCCGGTCGGGAATTACCCTTTCCTCGGCCTGGGCGACCTGTTCGGCTTCCATACCACGAATCGCCTTCTGCAACTTTTCGAAAGCTCGCACCTCGATCTGGCGAACCCGCTCGCGGCTGATGTTGTACACCGTGGAAAGGTCTTCCAGCGTGCTGGGCTGCTCCTTCAACCGCCTCTCGGTGAGGATATGCTTCTCGCGGTCGTTGAGAACCTCCATCGCCCGGTCGAGCATGTCGCGGCGGTGGCTAAACTCGTCCTCTTCGGCGATCACCGTTTCCTGACTGGCGCTGTCATCGACCAGCCAGTCCTGCCATTCGGAGTCGCCCTCGGTGCGCAGCGAGGCATTGAGCGAATGATCGGGCCCTTCGAGGCGCCGGTTCATGTCGATGACATCCTGCTCGGTGACGGCCAGCGTCTCGGCAATCTCCTTGACGGTCTCGGGATGCAGATCCCCTTCCTCGATCGCCTGCATCTGGCCCTTGAGCCGCCGCAGATTGAAGAACAACTTCTTCTGCGCAGCCGTGGTACCGAGCTTGACCAGCGACCAGCTGTGAAGGATGTACTCCTGTATGGCGGCACGAATCCACCACATGGCATAGGTCGCCAGACGGAACCCGCGGTCAGGATCGAAGCGCTTCACCGCCTGCATCAACCCGACATTGCCTTCGGAGATGATCTCGTTCATCGGCAGGCCATAGCCCCGATAGCCCATGGCGATCTTCGCCACCAGCCGCAGGTGGCTGGTTACCAGCCTGTGCGCCGAGTCGACGTCGTCGTCTTCCCTCCAGCGCTTGGCAAGCATGTACTCCTCGTCCGGCTCCAGCATCGGGAACCGGCGGATCTCGTCGAGATAACGAGAAAGCCCCGTTCCTTCGGTGGGGACTGTCGGAAGATAGGCCATCGAGCAACGGCTCCCTGGGTTCCATGACAATCAATCGCCCTTCCCGAGCCCACCGGCACCGACAAAACGACGGTACGGCGCAACAGGACAGGGTCTCAGCAACTGGGATGACTATGCCAGCTTTTCTACTTTTATGCGAGAGCCAGAATTCAAAATGACAAAGTTTTCATAATGCTCTCATGTCATCGAAATATTGAGCAGGTCCGAGAAAAACCCCGGCGGTTGGCAATCAAACCGCAAATGTTCACCAGTGATGGGATGATCGAAACCCAGCGTAGTCGCGTGCAGCGCGATACGATCCAGGGTTGAAATGGCCTGCTGCAGGGATTGTGGCAGCGATCGTGCCCGGCGCGGGCGGTAGACGGTATCTCCCAGGATCGAGTGGCCGAGGCTCGACAAATGCACGCGGATCTGGTGGGTGCGTCCTGTATGCAACACCAGTTGCACTCGCGACACATGAGGCGCCGCGGCCTCCAGCAGGCGGTAATCCGTGATCGCGTGCTTGCCCTTCGATGTCACGGCCATCCGCTTGCGATCCACGGCATGGCGCCCCACGGGCTTCTCGATCCGCCCGCTCGACGGGCTTGGGACGCCGAAGACGACGGCCTCATACGCACGGTCGACCGAATGGACGCTCAGCTGTCCGGCAAGTCCCATGTGCGTGCGATCATCCTTCGCAACCATCAGCAGGCCGCTGACATCCTTGTCGAGACGATGGACGATGCCCGGCCGTTGCACCCCGCCGATCCCCGACAGGCCACCGGCGCAATGGGCCAGCAAGGCATGCACCAAGGTACCGCTGGCATGGCCGGGAGCCGGATGGACAACGATACCGGCCGGCTTGTTCAGCACGAGCAGATGTTCATCCTCGTAGCGGATATCCAGCGCCCGGGGCTCGGCGACGAGGGCCATGGGCACCGGTCGGGGAAGATCGATCTCAAGCCGCTCGGCACATTTGACCCGTCGGCCGGGCTCGGTTACCACCGCACCGTCGATACGGGCATGACCGCTCCTGATCAGCTCCTGGATGCGCGAACGCGAATGGTCGTCGAGCTGTCCGGTCAGGAACCGGTCGATCCGCTCGCCGGCTGCGCCGGGCTCGATCTCGAATGACAATGGATTGGGTGAATTCTGCATGGCTGGAGACCGTCTCGTTTCCTTTGAGCGCTACGTCAAGATATTCAATCTGGTCGCCGGCATCCTGCTGGTCGGCGGTACCGCCTTCCTGATCGGCACGGTCGTCGTGCGTGCCATGGGGAGCGGAGACGCGCAAAGGACCGACGATGCGACGCTCGCCATACCGGCTGGCGCAACGCTGGTGGATACGGCACTCGGCGACGACCGACTGCTGCTGACCTTCGACGACGGCAGCGGTGGGAAATTCCTGCTCCTCGTGGACGCCAGGTCCGACACGATCATCAGGCGCATCGACCTCGTGCCGGAATCCTGACCGTTGCGGGACACGCTCGAAGTCGTCATCGACCGCATGGGCTTTCTCGGCGACGGTATCGCCCGCCATGACAATGGCAAGGATATCCGCGAGCTGGTCGTACCGACGGCTCTCCCCGGCGAGCGCTGGATCGTGGCCGTCGAGGGTCGCGACCGCAAGCGCCTCAGGGGTCGTCCGGTCCGGCTTGTCGAACGCTCGCCCGGCCGCATCGATGCGCCATGCCCGCATTTCGAGCGCTGCGGCGGCTGCGCCCTGCAGCATATCCCGGTATCGCAAGCGCTCGGTCTGAAGGTCGCGATGATCGAAGGGGCACTCAGCAACCGGGGCCTGGCGCATCCCCCCTTCGATCCACCGGCGGTGAGCCCCGAAGCGTCGCGACGGCGGATCCGCCTTGCCGTCGACCGCAACGGGCGGGTCGGGTTCCGCGAGAGATGGAGCCGCAGCCTGGTCGCCATCGGCCATTGCATTGTCGCCGAACCGGCGCTCGACATGCTGTTGCCCGCGCTGAACGAGTTGGCACCGCGGCTCGGCTGGCTCGCCAAAGGCGGCGAGATCCAGCTCACACGAACGGACAACGGCGTGGACATGCACGGGCAGTCGCCCCTGCGACCTTCAGTGGCCGATGTCGAGAGGCTTGCCGATACCCTGGCACCGCACGGGCTTCTGCGAATCAGCTGGGCGGATGGCACAGCGGATATTGTCGAGACCCTTTGGCAGGTCGGCGAGCCTGTCATCCGCATCGGCGAATATGACCTGCCCCTGCCGCCGGCCGCATTTCTCCAGGCCACCGGGGACGGACTTCGCAGCCTGCAGGACTTCGCCGTCGAGGTGCTCGCGGGAGCGACATCGCTGGCCGATCTGTTCTGCGGACTGGGCAGCCTGTCGCTGCCGCTGCTCGATCGCCTCGACCGCCTGACGGCCGTCGACGACAACCGTTCCGCGATCCGTGCCCTGCAGGTGACGGTTCCGGCCGTCGATGCGCGGGTGCAGGATCTGCAGACCCGGCCATTGTCCGCCCGCGACCTGCGCCGGCTCGACGCCGCGATCATCGATCCGCCCCGTGCCGGTGCCATGGTGCAATGCGAGACCATTGCCCGATCCACACTGCAAAGACTGGTCTATGTGTCCTGTCACCCGGCCAGTTTCGCCCGGGACGCCGCCATCCTTGTCAGGCACGGTTTCAGGATCGAGCGCCTCCGGCCGATCGACCAGTTCACCCATGCCCCGGCGATCGAACTTGCCGCCTATCTCGTGCGATGATGATTTCGGGGCTTGATTCCCGCCTCGCAGCCCACTAGATACGAGCTCGTCACAGTGACCGTGTCCCCATCGTCTAGCGGTCCAGGACGCCGGCCTCTCACGCCGGAAACAGGGGTTCGATTCCCCTTGGGGACGCCATTTCCATTCCACTCTCCGCAAACGTCGCCAGGAGCCTGAAAGGCAAGGTCGCTTTCGGGATTCGAAATCTCGATTCCACTACAGGCGACCCGCTCGAAAAAGGGGTTCGGCCCTGTACCATTGCCACCTTCTGGAACATGAAGACCATGACATGATGCGTCAGTTCGTCGTCACCCGGAACGACATGGGAGCAGGCACGCCCGAAGGCGCGGACCTGACCTCGGTTGGACCTTTCGTCCCCCAGCCGTAACAATCCACGGGTGAAGCGAGCCGGATATCGAACCCGCAGCGGTCGCGACCGTTTGTTGGCTCGCCTCGCTGGACCTACCGGATGCCCAGCAGCTTCTTCGTTGCCGCTGTGACATCTTTCTGACGCATGAGACTTTCCCCGACGAGGAAGCAACTGGCGCCGACCTTCTGCATCCGCTTGAGGTCGACGTTCGAGTAAAGCCCGCTTTCGGCGACCATCAAATGTGTTGCGGGGATATGCGGCGCGAGTTGCTCGGTGGTGGCGAGATCGATGGAAAGGGTCTTCAGGTTGCGGTTGTTGACGCCGATCAGGTCATTGTCGAGCGCGAGCGCGCGATCGAGTTCGGCACGGTCGTGAACCTCGACGAGCACATCCATTCCGTAATGCCCGGCGGCCCCATTGAGCTCGGCTGCAAGCCCGTCATCGAGACAGGCCATGATGAGGAGGATGCAATCCGCACCGATCGCCCGCGCCTCGGCGACCTGATACGGGTCGATCATGAAGTCCTTGCGCAGAACCGGCAGCCCCGAGGCTTCGCGGGCCGCTCCCAGATAGAGATCGTGCCCCTGGAAGAAAGGCTCGTCGGTGAGCACGGAAAGACAGGTCGCACCACCATCGCGATAGGCGCGCGCAAGGAACGGCGGGTCGAAATCGCTGCGGATCAGCCCCTTGCTCGGCGACGCCTTCTTGATCTCGGCAATGAGGGCCGGCCGGCCCGACCCCGCACACTGACGCAGCGCATGCTTGAAACCGCGCGGACGCTCGACATCGCGGATCCGCGCCTCAAGCGACGACAGGGCCGTTTCGGTCTTCCGCTCCGCGACATGCTCGCGCTTTCTTGCACAGATCCGCTCCAGCACGTCGCTCATGGGCCCGCAACCCCGTTGGTGATGGCGACCAGTTTTTCCAGAGCCGCACCGGCCTTGCCACTGTCGATGGCACCGGCAGCGAGGAAGGCACCGTCCTTCAGCGAATCCGCACGGTCGCTCATGACAAGCGCGGCAGCGGCGGCGAGCAGGACAATGTCGCGGAACGGCCCCTTCTCTCCATCCAGCAGACGCAGGATGGCTTGGGCATTCTCCTCCGGCGTTCCGCCCTTGAGCCGGTCCAGCGTGGTCCGCTGGACACCGATTTCCTCGGGCTCGATGGTGAACCGTCGAATACCACTGCCAGTCCATTCGGCAACCTCCGTGGGACCGGTGGTACTCAACTCGTCGAGACCACTGTGACCGTGAACGATCCACGCGCGCCGGCTGCCGAGCTTGCCCAGCGTGGCAGCCACAGGTTCCAGCCATTCCGGCGAGAACACGCCGGTAAGCTGGCGGTCGACACGGGCCGGATTGGAAAGCGGCCCCAGGAGATTGAAGATGGTCCGCGTGCCGAGCTCGACGCGCGGGCCGGCCACGTGTCGCATGGCACCATGGTGGCGCGGCGCCATCATGAAGCCGATCCCCGCCTCGGCAATCGCCCTCTCGATCAGTTCCATCGGCGCATCGATATTCACGCCCAGACTTGTAAGGGCGTCAGCCGCCCCCGAACGGGAAGACAGGTTACGGTTACCATGCTTGGCAACCGTGAGGCCACATCCGGCAACCACGATGGCGGATGCCGTGGAGATATTGAGCGTGCCACTGCCATCGCCGCCCGTGCCGACAATGTCGATGGCGTCGGCAGGTGCGCGGATCGCCGTCATCCGTTCACGCAGGATCGACGCACCGGCCGTTATCTCTTCCACCGTCTCGCCACGCACGCGCAGCGCCATGAGCAGACCGGCCATCTGGGCGGGCGTGGCATCGCCTGACATCATGATCGAGAAGGCGTCGCGAGCCTCGTCGAAATCGAGACTGGAACCCCCGGCCGCCTTGTCGATCAGCGACTTGAAGCGTTGCAGTTCGGCAGTCATGCAGCTCTCCGCTGGCGGCACTGTTCAAGGAAGTTGGCAAGCAGCCGATGCCCGTGTTCACTGGCGATGCTTTCGGGGTGGAACTGCACGCCATGGATCGGCAGATGCCGGTGGCGAATGCCCATGACCACCCCCTCTTCGGTTCGGGCGTTGACATGCAGGCAGTCCGGCATGGTCGCGGGCACGGCCACGAGCGAGTGATAACGGGTGGCCCTGAACGGTTCGGGCAAGCCGGCCATGAGGCCGCTGCCATCGTGATGGATGACGCTGAGCTTGCCGTGCATCACCTTCGGTGCACGGTCGATGACCGCACCGAAATGCTGGGCGATGGACTGATGGCCAAGACAGACGCCCAGAATCGGACAGCGCCGTTCGGCGGCCGCGATGAGTGCTAGCGAAATGCCCGCACGGTCGGGGTCGCACGGCCCCGGCGAGATCACGATGCCGCTCGGATCGAGCGCCATGGCCTCGTCGACACTGATCGCGTCATTGCGATGCACGACCGCCGTCGCCCCCAGTTCTCCGAGGTAGTGGAACAGGTTGTACGTAAAACTGTCGTAATTATCGATCAGCAGCAGCATGGAACGGATCCCGCGTCAGGCCGCTCCAAGTCCCTCGCCCATCGTCTCGAAAGGCATCCGGTGCGGAGTGCGGCGTTTCCTGTTACGAATTTGCCCCGTCCTACAAACAAACGGACGTCCCGACGTCAAGTCTGCACCAAGGGGTGCTGTTTGACCATGGCATTGTCGTACACTCCGAACTATGTTGAAGCCGTTGGATTTGCGTACCTCAATGACCAGCTGCAGGAATTGGCCCTGATACGTTCCTATCGAAAGTTCGAGCGATGAACCGCCGACAGCGGCGCCATCTCAGGCGCACGATGATGCGGCTGGCTGCACTCGTGATCCTCGTCTCGGGCGTGGCCTGGGCATTGGGCGATCTGGTCGACAAGGGACAGCGCAACTGGCGGCTGGCGACCGTGCACGATCCGGTCGCACCGCCTTTGCCGCGCTTCGGTGCGATTGCCCCCGACGCCGTCTGGAAATTCGAGATCGCCCACGACAGGTTGCCGCAGGAATCCCTGCCCGCCCCGTCTCCGCAGGTTGCCATGGTCCTGCAGGATGATGGCAGCATCATCGAGCCGGCCGCCGGACCGGCTCTTTTCGACGGGGGAGCGTCACCTTTCGGATTTCCGGTGGCGATCAAGCCCGATATTCCGTCGGACATGCAGGGTTGGGAAGCTGCCGGCGGCACGATCTGGGAGGCGTCAGCGCGCAGCGAACCGGAGATCGCCTCCCCCGAGCCCGACATCACGGGCAAGAATGTCGTCGCCATACCCGTCCGGGTTCCTCCGGCAGCGCGGGTTCCGTCGCCCCACGCTCCCCTGTCGGGGCCGCTGGTTGCCATCGTCATCGACGATCTGGGGCACAATGCGAGCCTGGCCCGTCGGGTCATCGACCTGCCGCACCCCGTCACGCTGGCGTTCCTGCCCTATCCCGAAAACACCCCGGCGCTGGCACAGGAAGCGGAAAGGGCCGGGCACGAGGTCATCGTCCACCTGCCGATGGAGCCTATGGGTGACGCCAATCCGGGGCCGCACGCATTGCTGGTCGATCTTCCCGCACAGCAGATGCTCGACAGGGTGGACTGGGCGGTAGGGCGGGTCCCGGGCGCCGACGGCGTCAACAACCACATGGGCAGCCGTTTCACGTCGGATGCGACTGCCATGGGCGTAGTCCTCGAACACCTCAAGGACCGACAGCTGTTCTTCCTGGACAGTGTGACGACGGCACAGACCGTCAGTGAAAAGGTTGCCGACGGGCTGGCCCTGCCCAACACCGCGCGTGACGTGTTCATCGACCATGTACCGACCCGGCGCTCGATCGACGCCCAGCTCGCCCGTACCGAGAAGCTCGCCCGACAGGTCGGCACGGCGCTCGCCATCGGCCATCCCGGTCGCGCCACCCTGGACGCGCTCGAGAAATGGATGCCCGAGGCCGCAAGCCGCGGCATCGTGTTCGTTCCCGTGAACGACATGCTGGCGCATCGATATTGCGCCCGAACGAAACTGGCCTGCGATCCTCAGCAATATCTCGCGCAGGCCCTGGGCGAAATCAAGGCGACCGAGTAGCGCTCCGCAACAGGCGTCAGCGGATGATCTCCAGCCGAACGATGGCATGGGCGGTGCGCTCGACGCCCTGCGCCTCGAAGCTCTGGCGCACCCTGCCATCGAGTTGATGGGTGCCCAGAGCCGGAGGTCCCGAAACGAGATCACTCTCCTCCGGGGCAAGATCCCGGTCAGTGGCGAAACACGCAAGGCGGTCGACCCCCACCGGTTCACTGGCAACCAGCGGACCGTAGCCCCCCAGTTCGCCGGCCAGGTCCGCGGCATTGCCGGATCGAAGCATGGGCGCCGCACCGGACAACGGTACCAGACGCGTGGTTGTCCCGTCGCTGCCTTCATGGAAGCAGTAGACATAACCGTCGAAATTGCTTTGCAACGTGATGTCGATGGTCTCACCCAAGGTAAAGACCGGCTCGCTCCCTGGCTTCTGCGTACCGATGAAGAGTGCGGGCGGCACCTGTTCGGCAAGCTCGCCAATGCGGATGGCGGCATCACGTCGGCATCCTAGGTCCAGCAACTGGGCGAGATCGTGTATGCCATCACAGCGACCCCCGTCGCCACGGATGGCCCCCAGCCCGTGATTGTTCCGCGTTTGCCGGACAATCTGGCTGAGTGCATCGACCATCCGTCCATCCCCCTCTTCCCCGGCAGCCGCATCGACACCAGCCATGCCGCCCGGACCCACGATGGTCTGCATGCTGCCATCGATCGACAGCAGGGTGACCTGCGCACCCTCGGGCAGGTCGAGCTTCGCACCGGGTTCGACCACCATGCTGAGATCGATGTTCGGTGCCGTGGTCGCGATAACCACCATGTCAGCTTCCGCCCAACGGGGATATTGCCCGATGATGACCGTTGCCATCGCCAGCAGTCCGGCAACTCGCATGTTCATCTTTTCCCCCGATGCCATGTTTTCCCCCGCAGCATTGTACAACGCTTGGCACGGTCGCCGCGCGTCGGCACTATGAAGGCCATGTCCGGCCTTCCGCCCAGGTTACAGCGACACAGACGAGCGGTCATCACTGTGCTCTCCATGGGCCTTGCCGGCCTGATTGCACTGGCAGCAACGCAGTTGCCATTCATCACCACCATCGAGAACTTCCTCCGCGACCTGCGAATAGCCTATCTCACCCCGCCACTGCCGCAACACCCCGACATCGTGCTTGTCGAGCTCACGGAGGACACTCTGGATACCTTCGTCTGCCGATCGCCCCCCGACCGTGCCTTCATCGCGGGTCTCGTCGACCGGATGGGCACGGCGGGTGCGCGCATCCTGGGCATCGATATCATCCTGAACCGACCGACCGAGCCGGTCCTCGACAAGCAACTGAAGGATAGCCTTGAGCAGGCATCCATGCCTGTGATCATCGCCACAGCCACACCGAAGGTCGCCGATATCGGCGAAAACGACGAGGCGGTGCAGCGTGCCTTCGCCGCCCACTCGATCCAGGGCGATGCGGTGATGATCCGCGATCCGATCGACGGATATGTCCGTCGGCACATTCCTCACCCCGATGACGATAGCGGCCTGTTGACCTTTTCGGGTGCGCTAGCCCGCGCTGTCGGAAGGCAGCTGCCGGAAGGCGAAATCACCATTGCCTATCGTGTCGCCAAACCGGGAATGTCCGCATTTCGCAGTTATCCGGCACATCAGGTAACCTATCTTCCCGACGACTGGTTCAGGGACAAGATCGTCCTCATCGGCGGCAACCTGCCCGATATCGACCGTTACCTGACGCCACTTTCCCGCGCCGATAACGGGAACGCCACCGCCGGCATGGTCGTTCAGGCGCACATGCTGGCGCAACTGCTCGACCATCGCTCGCTGCCGGACTCGGGCCGCTGGGGAACGGTCATCGTCACCGGCCTCGCGGCGATGGCGGGTATCGGCATTGCCAGCCTGTCGATCCCGCTTGTCGCCAAGGCCGTATTGCTGCTCGGCACCATGGCCGGTTACTGGGTCATGGCCTTCTGGATCTTTGCCCTGGGCGGTCCCTTGCTGGCCATCGTGGTTCCCAGCTTCGCCATGGCCGCTGCCAACGCCCTTCACGAGGCCCTGGAAGGAGGTACTGCCCGGCGCGAGCGGCGATTCATCCGCGACGCCTTCCAGCACTTCGTCGCCCCCGCCGTGGTCCGCCAGCTCATCGAGGACCCCGGCCGTCTCAAGCTTGGTGGCGAACGTCGCGAGATTTCCACCATCTTTACCGACATTGCCGGTTTCACCTCACTTACCGAGCGCCTCGAACCGGAACGGATGAATGCCCTGCTCAACGACTATCTCGACGCCATGCTGCAGGTGATCCTCGATCATGACGGCACCATCGACAAGGTCGTGGGCGACGCGCTGCACTGCTTCTTCGGCGCTCCGGGCGAGCAGAGCGATCATGCACAGCGGGCTTTCGACTGCGCGCTTGCCCTCGACCGGACCAGCGAGGAGCTGAGGCGACGGATCGAGGCGCGGGGCGGGGTCTGGGGAGTGACGCGGATCGGCGTGCACAGCGGCATGGTTCTGGTCGGCAATTTCGGCGGCCAGTTGCGCTTCAACTACACGGCCCACGGCGATGCGGTCAACACCGCCGCCCGACTCGAGGGAGCCAACAAATATCTCAGGACCCGAGTATGCATAAGCGGGACGACCATCGACGGCTGCAATCAGGCTCTCGTACGCCCGTCGGCCGACCTGCTCCCCGTGGGCAAGGCCATTCCCGTGGCGGTCTTCGAGCCTGTACAAGAGAACAACGCCGCCCTGCACGACTACATGCGCGCCTACGAATGCATGGAACGCGACAAGATGGACGAAGCCCGGTCGATCCTGGAGCGGCTTGCAGCCCAACATCCCGATGACGGCCTTGTCGCCATGCATCTGGAGCGGATCGGGAAAGGCGGACATGGCGTGCTGATCCGACTCGACAGCAAGTGACGATATCCGCCACATTCTGTTCATCCCGCCCGGTCAGGGATCGCCATGGGCAATCCGTTCCAGTTCCGCCAGTTGCCTGATGACGATCGTTCCCTGTCCCATGGCGATGAGGCCATCGGCGCGCCAGCTGCTGAGCTGCCGGTTGATGTTCTCGCGCGCCAGTCCGACATAGGCTCCAAGCTCGCGTTGCGAGAGGCGCAGTTCGATGTGGACGTCGCTGCCTTCCTTGCGTCCGTAATCGCGGGCAAGCCGAAGCAGCCCGCGGGCGATGCGTGGCTCCATGGCCAGCAGCACGCTGTCCTCGACCATCTCCGAAGCCCGCCGCACCTTGGCGCAGAGAACGCCCAGTATGCGCCAGGCGATGCCCGGATGGCTCTCGATGAACGCCATCATGTCCTTTTTCTTGAGAACGAACAGCTGGCATGCCTGAAGGCAGGTGGCATCGGCGCTGCGTTCCCGGCCGTCGAGCATCGCCACCTCGCCAAAGCAATGCCCGGGCTCGATGAAATTGAGCACGGCCTCCTTGCCGTCTACGGAGAGATTCGAAATCTTGACCCGGCCACTCAGCACGATCATCAGGCAGTCGCCGGGATCGCCGCGCTGAAAGATCACCTTGCCGGACGGCACCTCGACAATGCTGCCGAAAGCAATCAGCTGGTCCAGTTCCTCGTCGTAAAGCGAACCGAAAAGGTCACTGTCTGCAAGACCGTCGCGTATCTCTTCCTGCCTGTTTGCCAGCATTGTCGTCACTTCCCCCTGAGGCGAATCCGTGTCTTACCGGTGCACCTGAACGGGAAGAGTTTAGCCCAGTTTGCGACATTTTGCTGCAACCGATCACTTCTTGCCGGTTGCCGATACGGGATCTCGCAGTCGGGTCAGGCAGCCACGCGACGCCCCTCGACGATTTCATGCGCCATCCGATCGGCGACACGGTGAGTACCCGTGGCGGTCGCCGCCGCGCGCTCGAAGACCTGTTTCAGCCTTCGCGGGATGATCGACAGGTGGGTACGGGTACGTCCGGCATCGTAGGCTGGTGAAAGGACCTCCTGCGCGATGTTGATGAGCCCGCCGGCATTGGCAACGAAATCCGGGACATACAGAATGCCCCGTTGATGCAGGCGGTCGCCGTGCTCGGGCCGGTGCAACTGGTTGTTGGCCGATCCGGCCACAATCCGGCAACGCAGGCTGTCGACCGTCTCATCGTTGATGACCGCACCCAGCGCACACGGTGCGAGAATATCGCATTCGATGGACAAGATCCGGTCGACGCCGACCGGAGTCGCCCGCAAGGTTTCGACCGCACGAGCGACCCGGGCAGCATCGATGTCCGCGACAACAAGCTTCGCGCCGCGTCGGTACAGCCGTTCCGCGAGAGCCATGCCGACATTGCCGAGTCCCTGCACGGCGATGCGCAGTCCGCGCAGATCAGTCGCACCGAACTTGTGGAGAGCGGCAGCTTCCATGGCCATGGCCACACCGTCGGCGGTGAACGGTGACGGGTCGCCGCTGCTGCCGGCTTCCTCGCGGCCCATGACGAACCGGGTCTCGCGCGCGGCCATGGCCATGTCGGCAGGTGTCGTTCCCACGTCCTCACCGGTGTAGTAACGCCCCTTGAGGGTTTCCACCGCACGGCCGAAGGCGCGAAACAGGGCTGGCGACTTCATGCTTCCGGGATCGCCCCAGATAACGCTCTTGCCGCCGCCGAGCGGCAGGTCGGCCATGGCGGATTTCCACGTCATGCCCTGTGAAAGCCGTAACGCGTCGGCGATGGCTGCTTCCTCATCAACATAGTTCCACATTCGGCAACCACCAACGGCCGGCCCAAGTCTCGTGCTATGGATGGCGATGATGGCTCGCAATCCACTGGCCCGATCGTGGAAATGGCAGACTTCCTCATGATCCGCAAAGTCGATGGCGTCGAACAGGTTCATGACAACTACCCATGTCGAATATTCCAGATGGGCAAATATTAACGCAAATGGCGAGAAATTTTCTTTCCCTTTTCCCGCGTTGAAGGAGTCGCCAGGCAAATTCTTCCCATATCCGACAATCGATGGATAAAGATGTTCGCCAAATGCCGTTATTGCATCGCAATATTCTGCAATTTTTCCAAACCCGAATTTTCCCTCGGGTTGATACAATACCGCACAGACCACAATGGCGACGATCGGACGATCCCGCCCCTCCGTTCCTATTCCCGGACCTTCCTTACCCGGTCCGTCATCGTCACCTCGCCATCCTTCACGACCTTGCAATTGACGCCGCGCAGGCGCAGGGCCCTGCCTTCGCGGGAATTGACGAAGCGGCACGAGTCGATTCCGTAGCGTTCGATGAACTGGTCGCAGCCGAGATGGGGTTCAGCAGTGATTTCGATGACGGCGGAACCCATGGCGAGTTGCCGGCCGGCAGGCAGGTTGTCCATGGAGAGGTCGAGGTCGACGAAGAACTGGTCACCGGCCGGCGGCCAGTTTTCCTTCTCGCCGGCAATGGCGGCGATCATGCGGGCATTCATCAGGGTCACCTGCATGTCGGGCCAGACCTCGCCGGTTTCGGCGTCGCGACGAGCGGTGGCCAGCCAGCGATCACCGCTTGCGCCTTCCGCGGCCGTGAGACGGATGGAGGGCACGGGTCTGCGCCGCCCCTTGCCGGGTCGGATCTGCATCAGCTCGATGCTGCCGTCGTCGGCGGGTGCGGCCCGGATGTGATCCAGGGCCCGCGCCAGTTCATCCGCCCCACGGAACATCAGGCCTGCCCTTGCGGCACCAGCCCCTTCTCGGTCATGAGCTGCTGGATCTCGCCAGCCTCGAACATCTCCTTCATGATGTCGAAACCACCGATGAATTCGCCCTTGACATAGAGCTGGGGAATGGTCGGCCAGTTGGAAAAGCTCTTGATGCCCTCGCGCAGATCCTGGTCTTCGAGCACGTTGTAGGACTGGAACTTCACACCCAGGTGCGAGAGCACCTGCACGGCACCCGCGGAAAACCCACACATGGGGAATACGGGAGTGCCCTTCATGTAGAGGACCACATCATCCTGGTCGACCTGCTGCTGGATGCGATCATGGGTGGCGTCGCTCATCGAACGTTTCCTTGGGTTGATCCGCCGGACGCCGGCGGGACTTCGGCCATTTGCGGGAGACTATAGCAGTGAACGGACGCGATGCCGATAGCCTGCGTGACCGTTCAGGCGGGCGCGGAAGTATTCAGGGCCAGGGCATGAAGCTCGTTGCCCATGCGCCCTCCGAGCGCCCTGTAGACGAGCTGGTGCTGCTGGACCCGGGATTTGCCGCGAAAATCCTCGGCAACAATCGTGGCACGATAATGGTCGCCGTCCCCGGCAAGGTCCTCGATCGTCACTTCGGCGCCGGGCATGGCCTCCTTGATAAGCTGTTCGATCTCGCCCGCATGCATGGCCATGATGGATCTACCCTTCTGTCGGAGTCATCGGCGCTGCCGTCCCATGAAAGCCGGCATCCAGCCCTCGTGGGCCTCGCGCAACCTGTCCAGCGGTATGGCGTCTGTCTGGCCGAGGGTCAATCCGTCGCCGCCCGTCTCTCCGACGACGCGGGCGATTACCCCGGCCTTTCGCGCCGCCCACAGAACCTCGTCGCGGGTCACGCCATCAACGGCAAGGAGGTAGCGGGCCTGATCCTCGCCGAACAGCCAGCCATTGATCGACGGTACATCGGTGGGTATGGCGATATTCGCACCGATGCCGGACGCAAGGCACATCTCGGCGGCAGCAACGGCGAGGCCGCCATCGCTCAGGTCGTGGCAGGCGCGAACCCGGCGGTTGCGGATCATGTCGCGGACGAAATGGCCATGCCGGCGCTCCTCGGCCAGGCGCAGGGGTGGCGGTGCACCATTGTTGCGGCCGGCAACCACCCGCCAGAACACGGAAGCGCCGATCCAGTGACCGCCGGTACCCACGAGGATCAGCTGCAACCCCTCGTCATCGAAAGCGATGCCGGTCATGAAGCCGAGATCGTCAATGAGTCCGACGCCGCCGACGTCGGGTGTGGGAAGGATGGCAGCACCGTCGGTCTCGTTGTAGAGTGAGACATTGCCGGAGACGACGGGAAAGTCGAGCACGCGGCAGGCTTCGGCCATGCCGTCAATGCAGCCCACGAGCTGCCCCATGATATGCGGACGTTCGGGGTTGCCGAAATTGAGGCAGTTGGTGATGGCAAGCGGACGGGCGCCGACGGCGGTGAGATTGCGCCATGCTTCGGCCACGGCCTGCTTGCCGCCTTCGAAGGGATCGGCCTCGCAGTAGCGCGGGGTACAGTCGCACGTCACCGCAAGACCCCGATTGGAGCCATGCAGGCGGATCACCGCCGCATCGCCGCCGGGACACTGAACCGTGTCGCCCATGACCATGTGGTCATACTGCTCCCAGATCCATCGCTTGCTGGCCATGTCGGGCGAACCCATCAGCATCAGCAGGCTGTTCTGGATGGCCCCGTGCATCATCCGGTCATCGGCATAGACAGGAACGCGCGGCCGGGTCGGTTCGTGCGGCCGGTCATAGACCGGTGATGCACCGGAGACGGGCGCGATCGGCACGTCGGCCACCACCTCGCCTTCCCAGAGCAGTACCATGCGGCCGGTGTCGGTGACCGTCCCCACCGACGCAAAGGCCAGCCCCCACTTCTCGAACACCGCATGCGCCTCGCTCTCACGCCCCTTTTCCAGGACCATGAGCATCCGCTCCTGGCTCTCGGAGAGCATGATCTCGTAGGGGGTCATGCTCTCCTCGCGCAAAGGTACCGCACTGAGGTTCATCTCGATGCCGCATGCGCCGCGGCTGGCCATCTCGAAAGACGAGGAGGTCAGTCCGGCGGCCCCCATGTCCTGGATCGCGACGATGCAGTCCTTTTCCATCAGTTCGAGACAGGCTTCGATCAGCAACTTCTCGGTGAAAGGATCGCCGACCTGGACCGTAGGGCGTCTTGCCTCGCTTTCCTCGCTGAACTCGGCAGAGGCCATCGTTGCCCCGTGAATGCCGTCACGACCGGTCTTCGCTCCCACATAGATCACCGGATTGCCGATACCACTGGCGCTTGCATAGAAGACCTTGTCGGCATCGGCGACACCGACGCACATGGCGTTCACGAGGATATTGCCATTATACGCCGCATCGAATGTACATTCGCCGGCCACCGTCGGCACGCCGACGCAGTTGCCATACCCGCCTATACCGGACACCACACCCGACACCAGGTGCCGGGTCTTCGGATGCCGGGGCTCGCCAAACCGCAGCGCGTTGAGCATCGCCACCGGTCGGGCACCCATGGTGAAGACATCGCGCAGGATGCCGCCCACGCCCGTGGCAGCCCCCTGACAGGGCTCGATGAAGCTGGGGTGGTTGTGGCTCTCCATCTTGAAGATCGCAACCTTGCCTTCGCCGATATCGACCACACCGGCGTTCTCCCCGGGGCCGCAGACCACCCAGGGGGCCTGCGTCGGGAACTTGCCCAGGTGCTTCTTCGAGCTCTTGTACGAGCAATGCTCGGACCACATGACGGAGAAAATACCGAGTTCGAGAATATTCGGCTTTCGCCCCAGAATCTCCATCACGAGCCTGTATTCGGCATCGGAAAGTCCATGCTCGGCAATCATCTCGGTCGTGATATCGACAGGCACGTTCATCAGCCAACGGTCTCCATGAATGCCTCAATCATGCGTCGTCCATCGGTACCGCCCAGATCCATCTCGATCGCCCGCTCGGGATGGGGCATCAGCCCCAGCACATTGCGCGCTCCGTTGAGCACCCCGGCGATACCGGCAGTCGAGCCGTTGGGGTTGTCGAGATAGCGCAGGGCGATGCGGTCCTCGTCCTCAAGGCGCTTGAGACCATCCCCGTCGATCACATAGTTGCCATCGTGATGGGCTACCGGAAGCGAGATTTTCTCGCCTCGGCGATAACCCCCGGTAAAGACCGACCGTTCGGTAACCACCTCAAGCGACAGGTAACGACAGATAAAGGACAACCCGGCATTGCGAATGAGCGCACCGGGCAGCAATCCGCATTCGGTGAGCACCTGGAAGCCGTTGCAGATCCCGATCACCGGCACCCCGGCCCCGGCCCTGCGGATGACCTCGGCCATGATTGCCGAACGGGCGGCGATTGCACCGCAGCGCAGAAAGTCGCCATAGGAAAACCCGCCCGGAACCCCGATCACATCGACGTCGGGCATATGTGAATCGCCGTGCCAGACGCGCTCAACGGGACAGGACAGGACGCGCTCGAACGCGACGGCGAGATCGCGATCACAGTTCGAGCCGGGAAACGTGATGACCGCGGCGCGCATGACTGCTCCGAAATGGGTGGGGCGACGCGGGGTGGATAGCGCCGTGATGGTCAACCGGCAAGAGGATGACGCCCGATTGTTAAGCGTTTCTTAGCTACCTCAGCCCATATTCTTCATTTCGCCAATCTCCCCATAGGAGTAATTTCCATGGCTTTTGACCTGAGCCGCCGTATCGCGTTGCTGGGACTGATCGCCTCCGCATGCCCTTTCGCGCCCCTGCCGGCACGGGCCGGCACCCTGCCCTCGCCGACCGGTCGCATCCTGCTGACCGTCGAAGGCAGGATCGACAACACCAATGCCGATGGAAGGGCCGAACTCGACCGCGCCCTGCTTGAAAGGATCGGCCTGGTCGAAGTGAAGACCTGGACTCCCTTTACCGAAGGCCAGTCGACCTGGCGCGGTGTCCGGCTCAAGGACCTTATGACCTATCTGGGCGCCAAAGGCACCACGATCAGGGCGACAGCTCTCGACCTCTACGCCATCGAGCTGCCCGTTTCCGACGTGATCGAGCACGACCCGTTCATCGCTCTGGAACAGGACGGCAAGGCCCTGCGGGTCCGCGACAAGGGTCCCGCCTGGATCCTCTATCCCTTTGCCCGCGACCGCTCGCTCGACAACGAGGAGATCGCCGGCCGGTGCGTCTGGCAGCTTGCGACCATCACCTTCCAATAGACAGGCAAGCGGCGTGAAATCCGTTGCGCTCACGCCACAGGGTGCATCCTCCAAGCCCGTGCTTGCCGGCTTCGGACGCATGACATGCTGAAGAGGCTGGCCCGGTTGCGCCGGCCGCTCGCCTATTGCATCCTCATCGTCACACTGACGCTCGCCGGTTACCATGGCCTGGATACCCTGACGCGATTGCGAACCGATGTCAGTCAGGCACGCGGCGTCAGCTTCGAAAGTCCCGACCCGCAACTGTTCGTCCTCGAATACCAGCGGCTGCGCACGTCACTGGCGCGCTATGTCTCCGACGATCCGGCGGTCGACCACGACACGCTCATGATGCACTTCGACATCCTGTGGGCGCGATGCGAAACCATGCAGCAGGGGACATATTTCCGCACCATGCGCCAGGACCTCAACGTGGATGTCATCGCCCGCGACATTCATGCATTCCTGGTCGATCACGAGCAGCGCTTCCTCGATCTGCGGCGCAACGACACCGACGAACTGATCAACCTCCAGGCCGAACTGGAGCCGTTCGACCGGCGCCTGACCGAATACCTGATCAACCTGTCCACGGCCCGCCTCGGCTGGATCAAGGCCTATCGTTCCAACCTGACCCGTATCGTCGAGGAGATCGACCGCCTGGGTCCTGCCATCGCACTCCTTGCCGCCGTCCTCCTGATCATGCTGGGCTTCGAGACCAGCATGGCGCGACGGGCAGAAGCCCGGGTCCGCGAACGTGAGGAACAGGCCCGCCACCTTGCCGAACACGACCCGCTCACCGGCCTTGCCAATCGTTCGCTTCTCGCAATCCAGATGGGCCAGGCGCTCGATGCAGCCTGCCGTGGCGGATACGGCGTGGTGTTGATGGCGCTCGACCTCGATGGCTTCAAGTCCATCAACGATACCTTCGGTCATGATACCGGCGACCAGTTGTTGCAGGTGGTGGCCGAACGCCTCACCAGTGTCATGGAAGACAGGGGCACGGTCGCCCGCCTTGGCGGCGATGAATTCGCCATCCTGATGACCCATGCACCCGACGAGACCCAGACAGGCAACATCGCCTGCAAGGTCGTCGCCCTGCTGGAACAGCCGATCCGGCTCAGGAACCGGGAACTGCATGTCTCGACCAGTATCGGTATCGCCCGTTACCCCGACAATTGCGCCGATGCCGCATCGCTGCTCAGTCAGGCCGATGTCGCCCTCTATGCCGCCAAGGCCGAGGGCAAGCGAACCCACCGGCACTACGTTGCGGCCATGGGGCGGAAGATCATCCGCCGGAAGGATATCGAACGCGGCCTGCGCAGGGCCATGGCGGATGACAGTCTGGAGATGCACTACCAGCCCCAGGTCCGCGTGGGAGACCGGCGCATTACCGGAGTCGAGGCCCTGTGCCGGTGGACCGACCCCGAACTCGGCCGTGTGCCTCCGGACGAGTTCATTGCCGTGGCCGAGGAAAGCGGCCTGATCTTCGATCTCGACCGCTGGGTGATCGAGGCGGTCGTCCGGCAGATGAGCAGCTGGCCGCAGGCCCTCAGCAGCCTGAAAGTGGCCATCAACCTGAGCCCGGCTCAGTTCCTGTTCGACACCATCGGCAGGGATCTGAATGACATCTCCAGCCGTCATGCCGTCGACCCCGGCCGCCTGACCCTGGAGATCACGGAGGGAGCGCTGATGCGCGACACCGAGAAGACCCTGCTTCAACTGGGAATGTTGCGCGAACAGGGCGTACGCCTCGCCATCGACGATTTCGGAAAGGGGTATTCGAGCCTGAGTTACCTGCGCAAGTTCAGGCTCGACCAGCTCAAGATCGACCGTTCCTTCGTCATCGGCATCGAGAGCGATGCGGGGGCACGGGCGGTCATCCGCGGCATCCTTGCACTCGCGACCAGTCTGGGTCTCACAACGACTGCCGAAGGCGTGGAGGACGAGCAGCAGATGGAATTCCTGCACCACGAGCGCTGCACGCTGGCCCAGGGCTACCTGTTTTCGCCAGCGGTCCCCTCCGACAGGCTGGTGGAACTGGTCGTGGCCGACAACAACCACGTCCGGGCGGCGGATTTCGCCAATCCCGTCCTCTGACGTCTCTTTCCCCCGCGGTTACCCTTCTTCACTTCGGTACGACAACCGTCATGTCGGTTCGGCTGCCTTCAGGCCCATCCGGCGGAAGTGGTTGGTGATCGGATAGCGGCGGTCGCGGCCGAAGGCCTTCTGCGTGATCTTCACGCCGGGCGGAGCCTGACGGCGCTTGTATTCGGCCAGATCGAGCAGGTTGGAGACCTGGATGACGCGTTCGGGCGCAAAGCCCTTTTCCACCAGTTCCGCTGGAGAAAGGTCGTCCTCGACGAGCCCCTGCAAAATGGCGTCGAGCACTTCGTAGGGTGGCAGCGAGTCCTCGTCCTTCTGGTCGGCGCGCAGTTCCGCCGAAGGCGGCTTGTCGATCACCCGTTGCGGCATGACCGGCCCCTGCGGGCCGAAGCAGCCGTGCGGGCGGTGCCGGTTGCGGTAGCGGCACAGCTCGAAGACTGTCATTTTGTAGACATCCTTCAATACGGAATATCCGCCGCACATATCGCCATACAATGTGGCATAACCCACCGACATCTCGGATTTGTTGCCGGTCGTGAGCAGCATCGATCCCAGTTTGTTGGATATCCCCATCAGGATGACACCACGAATGCGGGACTGGATATTTTCCTCGGTGGTGTCGGCTGCCCGATTTTCGAATACGGAAGCCAGCATTCCCGAAAAGGCATCCACTGCCGGCTCAATGGCAATCTCGTCGAGACGGATGTCGAGATATCGGGCACATCCGGTGGCATCTTCAAGGCTCTCCTTCGACGTGTAGCGTGAAGGCATCATCACCGCATGAACCTTGTCCGCTCCCAGCGCATCGACGGCAACAGCTGCTGACAGCGCCGAGTCGACACCACCCGACAGGCCCAGAACGACGCCCGGGAAACGGTTCTTGGCGACGTAATCGCGAAGCCCCAGGACCATGGCCCGGTAGATCGATTCGATTTCGCTCGGCGGCTCCGCCTGCGGGCCGTTGGCCGTTCCCACCCACTGTCCGCCATCGTTGCTCCAGCGGGTCAACTGGAGGGCCGGCTCGAACCATGGTGCCTGGGCGACGAGCCTGCGATCGTGACCGAGCGCGAAGGAGGCGCCATCGAACACGAGTTCGTCCTGCCCCCCCACCTGGTTGACGTAGACAAGCGGCAGGCCGGTCTCGACGACCCGGTTGAGCGCCTTCTGGATGCGCACATCCTGCTTGGAGGTCTCGAATGGCGAACCGTTGATGACGACAAGGATCTCGGCCCCGCTTTCCTCCAGTGCCTCGGCGACATCCTCGATCCACATGTCCTCGCAGACCATGACACCCAGGCGGATGCGTGATCCATCGCGCAGGGTGAGCGGCATCGGTCCGGGCATGGGACCCTGGGCGAATACCCGGAGCTCGTCGAAGACGCCGTAATTGGGCAGGGCATGCTTGGCATGGCTCGCACGGATGAGTCCCTCGGCAAGCAGCACCGCATTGTTGGTGGGCCGGGTGGAGTGGGGCATGGCCACGGGCGACCCGACGATCATGGCCGGGTTGCCGTTGCCTGTCAGTCCGGCCAGCTGTTCCAGGGCCTTCGCAGCCGCGCGCAGCAGGGCCGGCTTGAGGACGAGATCCTCCAGCGGATAGCCGGTCACCACCATCTCGGAGAATATCACCAGATCGGCACCCTGCTCCGCCGCCTGGCGATAGGTTTCCCCGATCAGCCTGACATTGCCGTCGAGATCGCCGACGGTCGGATTGATCTGGGCGGTGGCAATGGTGATCTCGCTCAATTCGGCAGCTCCCGCTGTCTGCAACACGGACAAATGTGCCCATCGTCATCTGCGGGAAAGCTATGGTCTGCCACCGCCGCGCGCAAGGGCGGGCTGCGAGGTCCGGCAGACGAAATCTCGTCTCCGGACCGCCGCCGTCACTTGACCGCGTAACCGCCGTTGACGAGGATCGTCTGCCCGGTCATCCACCAGCCCTCGGAGACCATGAGACGGATCCAAGGCACGATGTCCCGGATGTCCGTCAGCCCCGTCGAAGAGAATGCGGAAAGGGCTGCGGCAGTCTTGTGGTACTGCACGGCATCCGCACCCTCGGCGGGATAGAAGAACGGCGTATCCATCGGGCCGGGACCGATGGCATTGACAGAAATACCCCGCACGCCGAATTCCTTGGAAGCCGCACGCGTGAAATGCTCGACCGGCGCCTTCATCCCTTCATAGGTCGAATAGAATGGCGTGTAGGCACCCAGCAGGGACGTGACCACCGTCACGATCTTGCCATTGTCGTTCAGGTTCCTGCCCGCTTCCTTCAGGAAGAAGAACGCCGATTTCGAGTTCACGGCCGCCATCCGGTCATATTCGGCCTCCGAAACCTCGATCATGGGCTTCTTGAGCACCATGCCGACGGTGTTGATCGCGATATCGATCCTGCCCAGTGCCGCCTCGACATCCGCAAAGAGCCTTTCGTTGGCTGCGGCGCCAGTCAGGTCGCCCTGAAAGATCGCGCTCCCGGCGCCGGCCTCGCGCACGGCCGCTGCGGTTTCCTCGGCAGCATCTTTCGTGCTGTCGCTGTTGTAGTGGATGGCGATCGCACCAGCGCCATGAGCCGCCAGATCGCGGGCGATCAATCCACCGAGATTCTTCGCACCTCCAGCAATCAGGACGGTTTTCCCTTTGAGGGCATGGGCAGTCATGGGGCAGTTTCCTCGTTCCTGTGGGACATCGAGGGAGCCCCGGCATGCGGGCCGGAGCTCCCGCCATCGCGTCATCCGGAGCGATCCGTCCCTGCGATCAGCCGCCTGTCCGTGCGACCCGGGGACGGAGCAATCCTAGCCGTCTCAAATGACCTTATTCCTTGTTCGAGTCAATTCGCGTCACAAGGGGTTATTTCTACAAATCGGAAACGAATTCACGGCAGGACATGAACCGACCCTCGGTCCCTCGTCGAACCGACCGCCTCGCGTTCATTTGGCCGGCGGAAGCTCACGATCGGGAAACCATTTTTTCCATATCCGGTCGAACTCGCCGCTGGAACGGAGACGCTCGTAGGACTCGTGCAGAGCTTCGCGCGTTGCGGCATCGACATGCAATGAAGCCGCAAGATAGGTGGGCGGCTTTCCGGCAAAGGTCGCCGTCACACCCACGATGTCCACAGGATCGCTTCCCAGATATTTCACACGGTCGGGATCGTACTTGATGTCGTTATAGTTGTACCAGTCGGTGATGGCACCGAAGATCCGCTTGCGCTGGACCCGCAGGACGGTGGAGCGCATCATGTCCCAGCGATCCGGCCGCGAGGCGGCAGTGGCGGTGATGAAATGCCGGGCAAACTCGGGATCCTCTTTCATCCTGCGGTCGAATTCCGGCTCGATGGCCGCTCCGGCGACCACCTGGAAGACACGGCCGGGCACCATGAATGCATCCAGCGAGCCGAACGTGGCATCGCCGTTCTCCGCCCGCACAAGCACGACCAGTTCCTCGATGTCGAACGGGCCGACATAGTCGAGAAAGGCGGTACGCTCCTCGCGATAGGACACCGTCGTCAGCAGGTCGAGATCGCCCTCCTGCATCATCTTGATGGAACGGGTCCAGTTGGGAACCGGTACTTCCTCCAGCGTGAAGCCGGCCCCCTCGCACAGCGCCCGGGCCATCTCGATCTCATAGCCGGTCCAGATCCCGTTGCCGAGCCGTGACATTCTCGGCAGCCGGTTGACCGTGCGCATGCGCAGGGTCTTTCCGCCGGCAGCGACCGCCTTGCGACCGAGGGGAACGGCGCAGACAACGGAGGTCAGCGAGAATGCACGTCGGGTCATGAGCATCATGGTCACTCCTGATGGCTTGCGATGATGGGCCTGTGGGGTCAGGCCACTTGGACGAAGCGCTGAAATGATCCCTCGAAGTAGCTGCTGACGATATCGATCGGCGCCGGGCCGCCGAACAGATAGCCCTGGACCTCGTCGCAGCCGGACCGGCGCACCCGCTCGAACTGCTCCTCGACCTCCACCCCTTCGCACACCGTTGCCACGCCGAGATCACGGCACATCGAGGTCAGATGGTTGAGCAACAGGGTGGAGCGGCGGATGTCGATCGAATGGTCGACGAGCGAACGATCCAGTTTCAGCTTGTCGAAGGGCATCTTCAGGAGAACGTTGAGCACGGAATAGCCCGCGCCGAAATCGTCGAGGGCAATGCTCACTCCGCGGTCGTGAAACTGCTGGATGCGGACACACATCTCGTCCTCGTCGCGATGTTCAACGGTCTCGGTTATCTCCAGCTGGAGACTGCGGCCATCAATGACATGCTGGCGGCAGCATGCCTCGAAATGCTCGATGAGTCCCGGCGTCAGCAACTGCTCGGCACTCAGGTTGAATGACATTCGCAGACCGGGACCCCAGAGATTCCATGCCCGCAGGCGGGCGAGGTCGCCGGTCACCAGTTCGATCGTCTTGAACGCGGCCCGGCCGGCAAGCGGCCCGCGCTCGAAGAAGCCGATGAAGTCCAGTGGCATGAACTGCCCGCTTTCGGGGTGATTCCAGCGCACGAGAGCCTCGAAACCGCTCAGGTTGCACCCCGAGCACTCGAAAATCGGCTGATAGACCATGAACAGTTGCGTGGACGCCAGAGCCGATTCGATGTCCCTTCGAATGAGCTTCTGCTTCTTGAAGGCGGACGAGCCCGAAGACGACAGATTGCACAGCTGCCCCTTCATGCGGGCCTTCGACAAGCGCATGGCGAAAGTGGCGTCATCGATCATCGCCGTGATGCGCCGCGACCCCAGCCGCTCGATCGCAAACCCCGCCGTGATCCCGATCCGGATCTGCTGGCCGAACAGGGAGATGCCGTTCATCAGGCTGGCGCTCGCAACCTCGTGAAACCGTTCGACAGCCTGCCGCAGACGGTCCGGCGGCAGGTCCCCGGCACCGGCGACGACAAGGAATTCATCGCCCCCGTAGCGGATCGGGAACACGGAGCCGCCCAGCTCCCGCATGGGCCCGAGCGCGCGCATGATTTCATCGGCGACAAAGCGCAGCACACGGTCGCCGACAGTATGACCATAGCGCTCGTTGAAACGCTTGAAATCGTCGACGTCGAGGAAGACCACCAGCAGGTGCGTGTTGCCCTCGAGCATCGGAGGGATCCGGTCGAGCTGGCGACGGTTGTAGAGACGGGTCATGGGATCGGTGATGGACAGGCGCTCGAAGCTTTCCTGCTGTTCGGCAAGGCTGCGCATGCCCTTCTCCAGCAGGCTGACAGTCTCGTCGAATTCAATTCCTAGTTCGAGAATTTCTTCGAATTGGTAACAATCCCTGGAAGCCAGCCGAAGCGTTTCGCGCTGACGACGTTCCGTTGCCCACCTGCGCAACTGTTCGATGCCGGCCAGCAGCCGGGCAGTTCCTCGACGATGGATGAAAACAATGACCAGAATCATGGCGACCAGCGATACCAGCGTGCCCACCATGAGCTTGCCCATCAATTCACTGGCATAGGGGCCGATGCTGATCGTCCCCCGAAGGAGGCCGCTCTGGCCCGAAGCCAGTTCGATCGGCAGTTCCAGCTCGGCTCTCCTGCGGTCCGTGACAAGCGACAGGAGCTTTTCCATCCGGCTCTCGACCCCGGACTCCGTGCTGGCCCGCGCCATGACCTCGTCATAGTCGTTGGTCAGGACCACCTCGACGAAATTACCGGAATTCAGCAGACCCGTGACGATCTTCTCGGCCTGGGCATTGTCGAGCAGTTCGATGGCCATTCGCGCAGGCGTTGCGGCAGAGCGCATCGCCGCGCGGGCAACCTGCAACGCCCAGTCATCGAGGAAGTGGAACTGGACCCACAGCATGACAGCAGCGACGAATGCAAGTCCTGCAGCGGCAAAACCGAAGATCTGATAGGTGAGCCTGGCAAGTACGGGGAGCTCGTGGTCACCGTGGCCGCGCGCCCGTGTGCCGTTCGCCGGAGAAGGTCGCGTTTCGTGGAATTGCCCGTCATGGCGGGGTTGCGAGCGTCTGCGGAATACCCTTTGCCAGATCGTCACGTGCAAGGCCCCTTGCTGGCCTTTCGATAACTTTCACTTTACGCATCAATCACTGGATTGGGAATTTCGCGAGATCGTTGGAATTATTGACAAGATGTACAGACAAGCATGCCGGCATGTCATGTGCGGGCAGCATTCCGGCATAACGTGCGAGCCCTGCCGACGCAAATTCGCGTCAGACTCGTTTCATTTTGTGACATGATATGCCGGATGGCTTCCTTCAGCCCGACCGGGGCCCATGCCATGGGCTTTGGCGAGTTGACGAGCCAATCCCAAAATTGATTCTTTTATTTTACCTTGAAACCATGCCGCGAAGGTCGTGCGCCGTGGCCTTGTCCCCATATTCGAACAACTTGACACATTTCCCCAAGCCACATCACTCTCATGCAGCTACCAGCAACAGGGAGACAAATGTTGCGTCATTCAGTCTTTGTCGCGGTCGTTGGAGCCTCGGTCCTCGGCCTTTCGATCGGAACGGACTCGCCGGTCCAGGCAGCCGACGATTCGCTGACGGTCGTTTCGTGGGGCGGAGCCTACACCAAGAGCCAGATCGAGGCCTATCACAAGCCATTCACCGAAAAGACCGGCATCGCCGTCAATTCGGTGGACTATAATGGCGGCCTGGCCGAAGTGCGGGCGCAGAGCGAGGCCGGCAACGTCACGTGGGACATGGTCGACGTCGAGCTGTCCGACGCCGTCCGCGGCTGCGACGAGGGACTGTTCGCACAGATCGACCCGGCGGTCCTGCCGCCGGGCGACGACGGCACCCCCGCCGAGGAAGACTTCATTGACGGTGCGGTCAATGACTGCGCGATCGGCACGATCGTCTGGTCGACCGTCTATGCCTATCGTACCGATCAGGTGGGAAGCGACGCTCCATCGACAATTGCTGATTTCTTCGATCTGGAGAAATTTCCCGGCAAGCGCGGACTGCGCCGGTCGCCCAAGGTCAATCTCGAATTCGCGCTGATGGCCGACGGCGTGCCAGCCGATCAGGTCTACGATGTCCTGTCGACCCCCGAGGGCGTCGACCGCGCCTTCGCCAAGCTCGACTCGATCAAGCCGGAGGTCATCTGGTGGGAAGCCGGCGCCCAGCCGCCGCAACTGCTTGCCGATGGCGAGGTCGTGATGACATCGGCCTACAACGGCCGTCTTTACTCGGCTATTGTCAATGAGGGCCAGCCGATGCAGATCGTGTGGGATGGCCAGGTCTGGGATTTCGATCTCTGGGCGATCCTTGAGGACGCTCCGCACAAGCAGACGGCTCTCGACTTCCTGGTCTTCTCCACCGACACCGAGCGCCTGGCCCGTCAGGCCGACTGGATCTCCTATGGTCCGGTCCGCAGGTCTTCAATGGTGGATGTCAAGCCCGATGTTCTGCCGCATCTGCCCACTGCACCCGAGAATTTCACCAATGCGTTGCAGAACAATTTCGAGTTCTGGGCGGACAATCAGGACGAGTTGAACGAGCGTTTCAACACCTGGATCGCCAACTGATGCCGGATCGCGAACGGGGCGTCGTCCCGTTGCATGCGTGAAGAAAGGACCGGAGTGGCACGCTCCGGCCTTCTTTACGTCAGGATTTCGTAAAAGTTTCGACAAGGATCGCACTGTTTTATCGGGCATCTCCGGTTATACACGTTTCGCCGTTCTTACCAATTTGGCGACTTATGCCCGTTGCAGGTTTACTCGATGGCGCGAAGGTGCCGCAGTGGCCGCCCTTCGACCATGTTGGCAGCCGCCGAAACGATGGCATCCGCATCGATGCCGTAATGACCGTAAAGGTCCTCGATGGTCCCGGTCTGGCCGAAATGTTCCACGCCGAGCGCAGCGGTGCGATGCCCCACCACCCCGCCCAGCCAAGCGAGTGTCGCCGGGTGCCCATCAATGACCGTGACCAGCATGGTATGCCTTGGCAGCCTTTCCAGCAGTCGCTCGACATGGCTGCGCGCCGAGGCATGCCCGCGTTTTTTCTGCCGCATTGCAGCATGCCAACCGGCATTGAGCCGGTCGGCGGATGTAACCGCCAGCACACCGACATCCCGCCGGTCTTCCGCGATGCGTCCCGCGGCGGCGATTGCCTCGGGAGCCACGCAGCCCTGATAGGCGATGACGAGATCGGCATTCGGCCCCGGTTCGCGCAGCCAGTAGGCCCCGTCGATGACACTGCGCTCAAACATCTCGTCGTTTCGTCGGTGCGGCTGCTCGATCGTCCGTGTCGAAAGCCGCAAGTAGACCGAACCGCCGGTCTCGTCGCGCAGCCAGGTACGTTCGTCGGGGTCTCCCTCGCCATCACGCTGCATGTAGTCGAACGCCCAGTTCATGACGATGCCCAGTTCGTCGACGAATGCCGGTTCGAAACTGGCAATTCCATCCTGGCTCATGCCGATGAGGGGGGTACCGACAGACTGGTGTGCGCCACCTTCCGGTGCGAGCGTCACGCCCGAGGGTGTGGCCACCACCATGAACCGGGCATCCTGATAACAGGCATAGTTCAGTGCATCGAGGCCGCGGGCGATGAAGGGATCGTACAACGTGCCGATCGGCAGCAGCCGTTCTCCGAACAGCGAATGACTGAGCCCTGCCGCGCCGAGGAAAAGGAACAGGTTCATCTCGGCGATACCCAGTTCGACATGTTGCCCTTCGGGGGAAAATCTCCACTTCTGCGTCGATGGCACGCGCTCGATTCGGAAGGTGTCGGCGATTTCCTCGCGCGAGAACAGGCCGCGCCGGTTCACCCACGGACCGAGATTGGTGGAAACGGTCACATCCGGCGAGGTGGTGACGATCCTCTGCGCAAGAATGCTGTCCGACCTGGCCAGCCCATCGAGGATCTTGCCGAAACCGGTCTGCGTCGAAATCTCGGCATCGTCGAGACGTACCGCCTCACCCACCGGAATGCGGCCGGCTTCCAGACGGCGGCGGCCGCTGGCAAAGAACGGTACACGGTCGAGAAATGCCTGCAACTCGTCTTCGTCGTGGCCCGTCGCCTCGAACCGGTCCCACTCATGCCCCTCCCGAACCCCCATGGCCTTGCGGAAACCGTCCATCTGCTGCGGTGTCATAAGTCCGGCATGATTGTCCTTGTGGCCGGCCAGCGGCGTACCGTGCCCCTTGATGGTATAGGTGACGAAGACGGTCGGCCGGTCATGATCCACCGCATTGAAGGTGTCGACCAGCGTCTCAAGGCAGTGGCCGCCGAGATTGGTCATCAGTTCCTGCAGCTGGTCATCGCTGCGCCGCCCGATCAGCGCCGTGGCATCGCCCTGATCGCCGATCTCGTCGAGCAGGCGCCTGCGCCATGCCGCTCCCCCTTGGAAGGTCAGCGCCGAATAGAGGGCATTGGGACAGTTGTCGATCCACCGGCGCAGGCGCTCACCACCCGGCTCCGCAAAGGCCTGACGCTGTAGTGCACCATGCTTGACCAGCACCACATCCCATCCAAAGGCCCGGAAGATCGCCTCGATGCGCTGGTAGAGTCCCTCATGCACCACGCCGTCGAGCGACTGGCGGTTGTAGTCCACGACCCACCAGCAATTGCGCAACCCGTGCTTCCAGCCCTCTTGCAGGCATTCGTAGATATTCCCCTCGTCGAGTTCGGCATCGCCGACGAGCGCGATCATCCGGCCTTCCCGACGCCCGGCCGCCCATGGCCTCGCCCGAAGATAGTCCTGAACCATTGATGCAAAGGCGGTAATCGCCACGCCGAGACCGACCGAACCCGTCGAAAAATCGACGTCGTCGATATCCTTCGTCCGGCTTGGATATGACTGGGCGCCGCCATATCCCCGGAATGCCTCGAGTTTCTCGCGGGTCTGCTGGCCCATCAGATACTGGAGAGCATGAAAAACCGGCGAGGCATGCGGCTTGACCGCCACCCGATCTTCCGGCCGCAGGACCTTCAGGTAGAGTGCCGTCATGATCGAAACCATCGATGCCGACGAGGCCTGATGACCGCCGACCTTGAGCTGGTCAGCCTTTGGCCGGATGTGATTGGCGTGATGGATCGTCCAGCAGGCAAGCCAGAGAACCTCTTTTTCCAGCGCCCTCAAGATGGCATTGTCGTCCATTGTCGAATCCCTCCCCGTTCAGCGAAACCCGCCGATCCGTTGTAGAGCGTTTCGTCACCCACCGGAACGCCGCGGATCGACATTGCGCCACCGGTGCAGCCATGCCCACCACGATCCTTGACCCCGACCGGTGCTTGTCTACACAGAAGGCCCGTTTTCATCCCGCGACCTTTGACCAGATGCGGCCCGCGCCGGAGACCGTTCTTGCCGATATCGTTGAAGCACCTGTCCGTCAGCACCGTGTCGGCGGGTTTCCTTTCCGCCCTTGTCGGGACGGCGTCGTCGTTCACCATCGTCGTTCAGGGACTGACATCGATGGGCGCCTCGCCGGGACAGGCGACTTCCGGCCTGATGGCGGCCTCCCTGGCCATGGGCCTGTGCGCCATCCTCCTGAGCCTGCGCAGCGGTCTGCCCGTCAGCATCGCCTGGTCGACACCGGGCGCCGCCTTCCTCGCATCGCTGGCCGCTCCCCAGGGCGGCTTCGCAACGGCCGTGGGAGCCTTTGTCGTCACGGCCCTGCTGATCATCCTGGCCGGACTGTGGAAGCCCCTGGGGCGCGCCGTGGCCGCCATTCCCACATCGCTGGCGAGCGCCATGCTGGCCGGCGTCCTCCTGCCGCTCTGCCTGGCGCCGTTTCATGCGATCGCACAATATCCTTTTCTGGGTCTGCCGATCTTCGCCGTCTGGCTGATCGTCAGCCGGTTCAACAGGCTGTTCGCCGTACCGGCGGCGGTGGCCACGGCCGCGATCCTGATTGCCATGCAGTTCGGCGACCAGCTCGAAGGAGCCAGCCTTGCCTGGTCGGGCCTCGAACTGACCCGTCCGCAGTTCTCGCTGCCCGCGATCACCGGCATCGCCCTGCCGCTCTTCATCATCACCATGGCCTCGCAGAACATCACCGGCATCGCCGTGCTGGCCAATTTCGGCTTTCATCCAGCGCCCGGACCGTTATTCAGCTGGACCGGGCTGTTCAGCCTCGCTGCCGCTCCCTTCGGCAGTCACGGGGTCAATCTGGCGGCCATCACCGCGGCCATCTGTGCCGGCGAGGAAAGCCACGCCGATCCCGCGCGCCGCTACTGGGCGGCGGTGATCGCCGGCGCCATCTACATCGTCTTCGGTCTCGGCGCGGGCTATGCCGTCGCCTTCATGGGCATCGCCCCGCCGGTGCTGATCGCTGCCGTGGCGGGCCTCGCACTCTTGGGTGCGATGACATCATCGCTGATGGGAGCGATGGCCCGCCCCGAGGACAGGCAGGCCGCACTGATCACCTTCCTGATCACCGCCTCGGGGCTGACCTTCTTCGGCATCGGCGGAGCGTTCTGGGGGCTGCTGGCCGGCGGAGCCATTCTCCTGCTTGAGCGCTGGAAAACGTAGACTCACCACGGGCCCGCGAGGATATTCAGCCGTTGAACCACCAGCGCTCGGCGTTGCGATGGCCATCCAGCTCCCAGTTGTTGGCAAGCTGTTCGGGCAACCCGACCCTGCTGCGCACGGCCTGGGTATAGGCCATGAAGAGAGGGATCAGCGCACCGCCATCGTCACTGCAAAGCTGTTGCATTTCCACATACATCTGACGGCGTTTGGTCGTATCCAGCTCGGCGCGGGCCTCGATAAGGAGAGTGTTGAAGCGTTCATTGTCCCAATGCGACTCGTTCCAGTCGGCACCCTTGGAGTAGACCTGCGAGAACATCCAGTCCTCGGTGGGACGCCCGCCCCAGTAGCTGGCGCACCAGGGCTTTACCAGCCAGACGTTCGACCAGTAGCCGTCATCCGGTTCGCGCTGCACCTTGATCTCGATCCCGGCGGCCTGAGCAGACTGGCTGATCAGCTCCGCTGCATCGACCGCACCTTCGAAGGCCGAATCGGCCGTGTGCAGGGTCACGGCGAGTCCATCGTGCCCGGCCTGCTGCAGGTGCCATTTCGCCTTGTCGGGATCATAGGGACGCAGTGGCAGTTCTTCAGGTGTGGCGCGATAGATGTTGGCCGGCCCGATCGGGCTGTCATTGCCGACCTCACCCAGTCCCTTGAGGATCTTCTGCAGCAGCTCCTCGCGGTCGACCGCATATTTGATCGCGAGGCGGATATCGACATTGTCGAAGGGCGCCACGTCGCAGAGCATCGGAAAGGTACAGTGCTTGTTGCCGTTGGTCGGGACGACCGCGATGTTCGGGTCGCGCTTGAGCAGGTGCAGCGTCTTGAGGTCGAGATTGGCGATCGAATCGAGTTCGTCGGAGCGCAGGCCGTTGGTCCGGGCAGCCACATCGGCAATGAACAGGTTTTCGACCGAATCGAAATAGGCCGCGTTTTCCTTCCAGTAATTTGGAAATCTCTTTGTGATGGTATTCACGCCGGGATCGAAGTTCTCCAGCATGTAACCACCGGTACCGACACCGGACTGCCAGTCCATCGTGCCGTCGTCCCTGGCAGGACAGACCGCCAGGTGATAATCGCTGCAGATGAACGGAAAATCGGCGTTGCCGCCATCGAGGTCAAAGACCACCCAGTCGCCATCGATGCGAATGTCGGTAATCGCCTCGACGATGCCCTTGGCGGCCGATCCTGCATCCTCGCCCCGATGATGGTTGAATGAGGCGACGACGTCCTCGGGTGTCAGACTCTTGGCGTTGTGGAACTCGACACCCTTGCGAAGCTTGAAACGCCACCGGGTGGCGTCGTCCGATGCCTCCCAGCTTTCAGCGAGCTCGCCGCGCAGCGAACCGTCGGGCGCCACCTCGGTCAGACAGCTGCGCAACTGGCCGAAACTGACGTTGATCATGTAGGAATCGAGGATTTTCGCAGGATCGAGGACATCGCCGGAACTGCCGCCGGTGAGCGCCTGACGGAAGGTGCCGCCCTTCTGCGGCGTGGCCGCGCGGACAGCATCGAAGCGCCCGAGCGCGAGCGCTGCCGCCGTCCCGAACACCATCGACTGGCGCACGAAATCGCGCCGGGAAATACGTCCCTGGCTTGCCAGCGCATCCAGCGATTTCACTGTCAACATGCGTTCCTCCACGGGTGATTTTTGCTTCCCATCATGGACTAGGCAGTTTGTCGGGAATGGACAAGGAAGATCACATCCGGGTGAGCATTTGCCAAGTGGGAATGAAGCCGCTAGCCTCCTGCACAAGACGACCAAGACAAGTAAACAGTCGGGAAACCGGGAAGAACCATGCACCCAATCCTCAAGATGGTGTTGCAGCGCCTTGGTCTGGGCGTTCTCACGTTATTCGTTGTTTCTCTGATTATTTTTCTGGGAGTTGAACTACTTCCAGGTGATATTGCTCAGGAGATTCTCGGACAATCCGCGACACCGGAGACGGTCGCCGCCCTGCGTCGGGAGATGGGGCTCGACCTGCCCGCCTACGTCCGTTACTTCGACTGGCTGGGCGGCATGCTCCATGGCGATTTCGGCCGGTCTCTCGCCAACAAGCGCGAGATATCCGAGTTGATCTCGATGCGCCTGTGGAACACGCTGTTCCTCGCCGGCCTCACTGCCATCGTCGCCGTCCCGATCGCCCTGACGCTGGGCATCCTGGCCGCCCTCTACCGCAACAGCATCTTCGATCGCACGATCAACGTCCTCACGCTGTCGTCGATCAGTTTTCCCGAGTTCTTCGTCGCCTACATCCTCATCCTGTTCCTGTCGGTGAAGCTCGGCTGGTTCCCGTCGATCTCCAACGTCAGTCCCGACACGCCGTTTTTCGAGCGCATCTATCGAAGCGTCCTGCCCGCCCTGACGCTGACGCTGGTGATCACGGCGCACATGATGCGCATGACCCGCGCCGCCATCATCAACCTTCTTGCGAGCCCGTATATCGAGATGGCGCGCCTCAAGGGGATACCACCGGGAAAGGTCATCGTCAGGCATGCCGTCCCCAACGCCCTGGCACCGATCATCAACGTGGTTGCGCTGAACCTCGCCTATCTCGTGGTTGGCGTGGTCGTGGTCGAAGTGGTGTTCGTCTATCCCGGACTCGGCCAGCTCATCGTCGATTCGGTGAGCAAGAGGGACCTGCCGGTGGTGCAGGCATGCGCCCTCATCTTCGCGGTGACCTACATCCTGCTGAACCTGCTGGCAGACATACTCTCGACGGTCACCAATCCGCGCCTCCTCCATCCGCGTTGAGATCTGCATGCTGCGTTTACTCAAGTCCGCCCCGCCCACGGCATGGTTCGGCATGCTGGTCATCGCGACCTACATCGTCGTTGCCGTGTTTGCTCCCGTCATCGCGCCCTACGGCGAAACCCAGATTGTCGGGCCGGAATACGACCTGTGGAGCGAGGCCCATCCGCTCGGCACCGACAATCTCGGCCGCGACATGCTCACGCGCCTCATCTACGGTGCGCGCAACACGGTGGGCATCGCCTTCGTCACCGCCATTCTCGCCTTCGTACTGGGCGGTCTGGCAGGGCTGCTGGCAGCGACACTGGGAGGCTGGATCGACCAGCTTCTCTCGCGGCTGGTCGACATTCTCATGGCCATACCACAGTTGATCTTCGCGCTTTTGATCCTCACCATCGTCGGCACCTCCATTCCCGCAGTGATCATCGTCATTGCGGTGCTCGACTCGACCCGCGTGTTCCGGCTGGCGCGTGCGGTGGCCATGAACATCGTGGTGATGGATTTCGTCGAAGCCGCCAAGCTTCGCGGCGAGGGCCTCTGGTGGATCATCCGTGCGGAGATCCTGCCCAATGCCATGCCACCACTGGTGGCCGAGTTCGGCCTGCGCTTCTGCTTCGTGTTCCTGACCATCTCCGCCCTCTCCTTCCTCGGCCTCGGCATCCAACCGCCTACCGCGGACTGGGGCAGCATGGTTCGCGACAATGCCACACTGATCACCTTCGGCGATGTCACGCCGCTGCTTCCGGCGGGGGCCATCGCCCTCCTGACCGTCGGCGTGAACTTCGTCGTCGACTGGTTCCTGCACAAGACAAGTGGGCTCAAGGATGTCTGAGTTAAACAATTCCGCGAGCGAACGTCCGGTTCTCCTGCAGATGACCGGCCTGCGCATCGAAGGTCGTACCGAACAGGGGTGGAACGAGATCGTCCATGGCGTCGATGTCACCCTGCGGCGCGGCGAGGTCCTGGGACTGATCGGCGAATCCGGTGCGGGCAAATCGACGATCGGGCTTGCCGCCATGGGTTACGCACGCGACGGTTGCCGGATATCCGGCGGGACCGTGGTGTTCGACGGGATCGAGCTCACCACCGCCAGTGATGGGGAAAAGCGTCGGCTGCGCGGATCGCGGATCGCCTATGTCGCCCAGAGTGCGGCGGCGGGCTTCAACCCCGCGCACCGGCTCGTCGACCAGTACTGCGAGGCTCCGGTGGAGCACAACATCACGAGCCGGACGCAAGCACAGCATGAAGCCATCGACCTGTTCGGACGTCTCAGGCTGCCCGACCCGGAGGGAATCGGTTTTCGCTATCCGCACCAGGTTTCCGGCGGGCAGCTGCAACGGGCGATGACGGCCATGGCCATGGCCTGCAAGCCCGACCTCATCATCTTCGATGAGCCGACGACGGCTCTGGACGTCACCACCCAGATCGAGGTGCTGGCAGCCATCCGCGACGTGGTCGAGCAGTTCGACACGGCAGCCATCTATGTGACCCATGACCTTGCGGTCGTTGCCCAGATGGCCGATCGGATCATGGTGCTGCGGCACGGCAATCTCGTCGAGGAGAACGAGACCCGGGCCATGCTGGCTTCGCCGGCGGAGGACTACACCCGTGCCCTGCTGGCCGTGCGCAGCTTCCGCAAGGAGACGAGCGAGGCTTCCTTGCACGATGTACCAATTCTCGCCGTGGATAATGTTACCGCTGCATATGGTGACATACCCGTTTTGAAGAATGTCAGCCTTGCGATCCACAAGAAGAGAACAGTGGCCGTTGTTGGCGAGTCAGGGTCCGGCAAGAGCACGACGGCCCGTGTCATCACCGGCCTGCTGCCACCGCGTTCGGGGCGCATCCTGTTCAAGGGCGAACCGCTGCCAGCCGACTACCGCCAGCGCAGCCGCGACCAGCTGCGCCACGCCCAGATGATCTACCAGATGCCGGACACCGCGCTCAATCCGAAACAGCGGATCCGTGACATCATCGGCAGACCGGCCGCCTTCTATCTCGGCCTGTCCGGCAAGGCGGTAACCGAACGCGTGCGCGAACTGCTGCGGCTGATCGAACTGGAACCGGATGACTATATCGACCGCTTGCCGACCGAGCTTTCGGGCGGACAAAAGCAGCGGATCTGCATCGCCCGCGCACTCGCGGCAGAGCCCGAGCTCATCATCTGCGACGAGGTGACTTCCGCACTCGACCAACTCGTAGCCGAGGAGATCCTCAAGCTGTTGCAGAGTCTCCAGGACGAACTCGACCTCTCCTACATGTTCATCACCCACGATATCGGTACCGTACGGGCGATTTCCGATGATGTCGTGGTGATGCTGCAAGGCGAAGTCGTGGAGCATGGTCCGCGCGACGAGATGTTCCGCCCGCCCCATCATGCCTACACGGAGCTTCTCCTCTCGTCGGTTCCGGAAATGGACCCCGACTGGCTGACGCGATTACTCGAAGAACAGTCGGGGAAATAGCTACAGACGCGAACAGGGCGGCATCAAATAACGAATGCGTTGCATCGAATTCGATCGCATTCTATGAAATGATTGCTTCAACCGTGGAGACTAATCGTGCCGACAACTATTCGACGCCTGTTTCTCTGGACAATAGCTCACGTTAACAATTTCTGACACTGGAAGGCGTTTCATTCCATTGGATTGCCCTCTCAAAAGTGACAGGCCAGAAATGATAACAACAGATGTATGCGACAACGCTTCCGCTGGTAAGCTGCCCGGTTCGAGCTATCACTTTCGCGTCATCGCCGGTCCGACGATCGACATTGGCCGTGCCCCGATTGAACGGACTTCCCGCCATTCCGCGATATCAGTACCGCGCATTCGCGACTTCGCTCCCATTATTTTATGCCAATTAGCGAAGTTGCCTACGCTAACTAGTCGGAATTATTCTACATGTGAACAGATGTTACAGATGAAGACAGATGTATCAAGCGAGGCGAACGAGAGCCATGAACAAGTACTCGCCAGAAGCGTGTCTGTTGCTGGCTGACAACATCTACCAGCAAGAGAAAGATCCGGTGTCTGATGTCGATGACAAGAACCGCAATCCCCAACTGGGGAATTCATCCGGCAGGGGCCCCAGCTCCATGATGACGTCGTCGAACGACGCCCGGGAGATGAAGGAAAATTTCCGCAGGAATGTTCGCAAGCACTGTTCAGCCCCTGGTTCCATTGCCCGTATCTGTCGCAAGGCCGGCATCAACCGGCAGCAGTTCAACAAATACCTGAACGGTCATTCCCTTCCCTCGCTGTTGACCGCGCAGACGATCGCCAATGCCCTTGGCGTGCGCATCGGCGACCTGCTGGCCGGCGAGGGAGATCACCGCCGACAGCGCCACTCGTTCGATGCCCTGAGCCATTCGCTCGTTTCATCGAAGATGAACATCTTCACTCCGGGGTATTACCTTGAGATCAACCGCTCGGAGGTCGTCCACAACTACGTCCTGATCTCCCTGTCATCCGTCATCTTCGAGAATGGGAACATGCGCTACAGGCGCAAGTCCCCGATTCAGAACATCAACGGTTCATCAATGTTGTGGAGCTATGACGGCGTTGCCTACAATACCAGCAATTGTGGGAACATCTTTTACATCAACTCGACGATCCGCCTCTATTTCGGCGCCTACCTGCTGGAAGCGGCGAGCCTCTACAACAAGGATCTCGTCGGCATCAAACTGGCATCGAGCAGCAATCCGCGCGGTACACCGTTCGCAGCACCGATCTATTTCATTTACCTCGGCGAGAAGCCCAACCTCTTCAGCTTCCGCAACCAGATCGGCCTGCTGCACGAGGAGGCATTGCCGTCCCGGATTGCCAAGGCCGTACAGATCCTCGACGAGGTCATCGGCCAGGATGCCGGCATGCTGAAAGTGTCGGCCTGACAGACAACCCCGGCTTTTCCAGTTCAAGGTTGCCCTCAAACTCCGTCGGGCCGTCCTCGCCATTCCCCCCGAGGATGCAGGCCCTGCGGATTTGGGCCCGGGCGTTTCCCGATCCGCCAAGAGAGAGATGCCCGGGCTCCTTCTTTCTTTACAACCCGCCTGTCCGGACCGTTCCTTACCGAACTGCCCCCTCACGCCATATGCCAACGCCGAGGGGGCGGGCATTGCGGAACGAACCGGATTTACTGGCGGCGCATGGCGGCGTCATGCGCGGCAATTGCCCCCAGATTGAGAATGTCTGAAACAGTGGCATTCATCGAGATGATCTGCACCGGTTTTTCGAGACCGGTCAGAACCGGCCCGATCACCGTTCCGCCCCCGAGCTGCCGGAGAAGCTTGGAGGCGACATGGGCCGTATGCAAGGCCGGCATGACCAGCACGTTGGCCGGTCCGGTCAGGCGGCAGAACGGATAGAGCGCCATCAACTCGGGATCGAGCGCAACATCGGCCGCCATCTCGCCGTCATACTCGAAATCGACCTTGCGCCGGTCCATTTCGGCAACGGCGTCGCGCACCCGTGCCGCCTTGGAGATACGCGGGTTGCCGAAGGTGGCAAACGACAGGAAGGCGACGCGCGGCACGAACCCCATGCTCTTGGCAAAGGCTGCCGTCTGCACGGCAATGTCGGCCTGTTCTTCCGGCGTCGGCAGTTCATGCACGGTCGTGTCCGCGATGAATACCGTCCGTCCCCGCGCGACGATGATGGTGATACCGAACATGCGCTGGTCCGGCATTGCGTCGACAACCAGACGAATATCCTTCACCACCGTATTGAACCGTCTCGTGAGGCCGGTGATCATCGCATCGGCATGGCCATGCGCCACCATGCACGCACCGAACACGTTGCGGTCCTGATTGACCATGCGCTGACAGTCACGGAACAGCATGCCATTGCGCTGCTGGCGGTTGTAGAGGTAGTTCGCATAGCGCGTATTGTGCTCGGAAATGCGGGCATTGTGGATCTCCAGCCCCTCGGGCTGACTGATCCCCATACTCGCCAGCGCTTCGAGAACACGCTCCTCGCGCCCCACCAGCACCGGCGTACCGAGGCCGCTGTTGCGCCAGGCGATCGCTGCCGAGAGCGTCTTCTCTTCCTCGCCCTCGGCAAACACCAGCCTCTGCGGCTCCGCCCGGACCCTGTCGATGATCATCTGCATGCGGCTCGCCGTCGGATCGAGACGGGAACGCAGATTGTCGCGATAGCGCTCGCTGCTGACCAACGGCCGGCGCGCGACACCGCTTTCAATGGCAGCCTTGGCGACCGCCGGCGGGACGTGAGTAATCAGACGCGGGTCAAAAGGTGTCGGAATGAGATATTCCCGCCCATAACGCAAGCGTTTGCCCTGATAGGCCGCCGTCACCTCCTCCGGCACCTCCTCGCGCGCCAGCGCGGCGATGGCATAGGCTGCGGCGATCTTCATCGCGTCATTGATCGTCGATGCCCGCACGTCGAGTGCGCCACGAAAGATGTAGGGAAAGCCCAACACGTTGTTGACCTGATTGGGATAATCGGAACGACCGGTGGCGACGATCGCATCGTCGCGAATCTCACGGGCCTCCTCGGGCGTGATCTCCGGATCGGGATTGGCCATGGCGAAGATGATGGGATCCTTCGCCATGGAGGCGATCATCTCGCGCGAAAAGGCTCCCTTTACCGAGAGTCCCATGACCACGTCGGCATCCTTCATCGCGTCGGCCAGAGTGCGCGCATCCGTCGCAACGGCATGGGCCGACTTCCACTGGTTCATGCCCTGCTCACGGCCCTCGTGGATGACGCCGCGGGTGTCGCACAGGATGACATTGTCGTGCGATACGCCCATGGCCTTGATCAGCGAGGCCACGGCAATTCCCGCGGAACCGGCACCGTTGATCACCATGCGGGTCTCCGCAAGCGTCCGCCCGGTGAGATCGATGGCATTGACAAGGGCGGCCGCGGCAATGATCGCCGTACCGTGCTGGTCGTCATGAAAGACCGGAATGTCCATGCATTCGCGCAGTTGCTGCTCGATGATGAAGCATTCGGGCGCCTTGATATCCTCGAGATTGATTCCGCCGAAGGTCGCGCCGAGAAGCCGGACACAATTGACGAATTCGCCGACATCCTCGGTCGAGACTTCAAGATCGATTCCGTCGATATCGGCGAAACGCTTGAACAGGACGGCCTTGCCCTCCATCACCGGCTTGGCGCCAAGCGCTCCCAGATTGCCGAGACCAAGAACGGCGGTGCCATTGGAAATGACTGCTACCGTGTTTCCCTTGGCCGTATAGTCATAGGCTTTTTCGGCGTTCTGCTGGATTTCCAGACAGGGGGCCGCGACGCCGGGAGAGTAGGCCAGCGACAGGTCGCGCGAGGTTGCAAGCGGCTTGGTCGGAGCGATCTCGAACTTGCCTGGCCGGCCGCCGGAATGCAGCGCCAGCGCTTCCTCGCGGGTGACTCGCCCGCCCGAATCCGATCCCGATGCCACGCGTATGGTCTGGTCTGAGCCGCTCATGACGTCCTCCACTGTCTTCTTGTCCCCGTTCTAGCCGGGTTTGCATGACGGCTACAACAACGCGGACAGGAACTCGCAGGTGAACACGGCATGAAAAGCACAAATATGGCTCGTCAAGCCCTCGTATCGCCCCTCATGGGCGTTCCCGGGATTCGCGGACAGGGAAGCAGTGGAACCCGTCCCGTTCAGAACCCGGAGAGGATGTCGACGGCTTCGAGGACCTTGCCGGTGGCCCTGCCAACCCGAACGATGGCGCCATCGACCACGCCGTAATAGCTGTCCTCCGGCGGCGGTGGCAGACTGTCCCGCAGGCGGCGGGGCAAGGAGCCGATCCGGACATCGGCCGGCAATATCTCGCCAACCTCGTAGCGTTTTCCGGCCTGTCCCGGCGGCAGGCAGCCGTTGTTCTTCCTGGCAAGCCCGGGAGGACAATGCCCGCCCCTGGCCTCGGTCGCGTAGTAGCCGCGCACGCGTTCACGCACCGCCTGATCGAAGACACCATGCCCGGAGGTGACTGCCTGCCCGGGCATCTCCGGCTTGCCATGCTGCCCCTTGCCCTGTCGATCCTTGTCAAGGGTCACCAGCTTCTTGGGCATACCGACGTTCTCGGGCTTGCCCTTGGCCAGCGCCGGGCCGGCCAGGATGAACAAGGTAGCGGTGAGAAGCGCGAAAGAACGGACCATGCGAGCCTTCTTCGGATAAATGACAAAGCCCTTACATGGACGACAAAGGTTAAGAAAACGTTAACCGGACAGCCATTGCGGACCGCGGGCGCCTCTCCGCTCACGATCCCCCGTCGCCGGCCAGACGCTTTCGGGCCTCGGCCGGGTCGGTGGGCAGGACGGCATCGAGAAGCCTTTTCGTCACGTCATGTCGCGGTGCGGACAGGACGGTGCGGGTCGCGCCCTCCTCGACAATCCGGCCATCGCTGAGCACGGCTACCCGGTCCGTGAGATGGGCCACCACCGACAGATCGTGGCTGATGAGCAGATAAGCCATCCCGTAGCGCTGGCGCAGGTCGACCATCAGGTTGAGGACCTGCGCCTGAACCGACACATCGAGAGCCGATACCGGCTCATCGGCAATCACCAGGTCGGGACGGGCGACAAGAGCACGGGCAATGGCGATCCGCTGGCGCTGCCCCCCCGAGAAGGCATGCGGATGTTTCCGCAGGTCATCGGCAGAAAGTCCCACGGCTTCAAGAGCCTCGACCACCCGCTCGCGTTTGCGCCCGGCTGTTTCACGGTCAAGATGGAGCGCCTCGGCGACGATGCGCTCGACATTCATGCGCGGATCGAGTGAGCCGTAGGGGTCCTGGAAGACCATCTGCACCCGTCCACGACGAACCACCCGTCCGGAGGTCGGCTGATCGAGACCGGCAACGATACGCGCCAGCGTCGACTTGCCGGACCCCGATTCACCCACGATGCCCAGACTTTCGCCTGCCGCAAGGCGTAACGAAACGTCATCGACCGCGCGGTGGACCGGTGCGGGCGCCACAAGGCTCTGCCGCGGCAGCCGATAGTCTCGGACCACATGGTCGAGTTGAAGAATGGTTCCATTCCTGCCGCTCACGAGCCGCTGGTTCCTGCAGGATGAAAACATGCGGCTTCATGCCCCGACGCAACCCGCCACATGGGCGGCTCCTGCACATGGCAGACAGGGGAGACGCGTCCACAGCGCGGGGCGAAGGCGCAACCGCGCGCACGTTCCCCCGGACGCGATACCGTACCAGGTATGACGTGCAGCCGCTCGCCGACACGCAGAGGCGACGGCAGAGCATCGAGCAATCCCCGCGTGTAGGGATGAGCCAGCCGCTTCAACACCGAATCGGTTCCCCCCGCCTCCACGACCTGCCCCGCATACATGACCATCATCCGTTCGCACATGGCCGCCACCACACCGAGATCATGGGTAATAAGCAGCAGGCCCATGTCGCGTTCGCGCACGACATCGCGAATCAGTTTCAGGATTTCGAGCTGGACGGTGACATCGAGCGCCGTGGTGGGTTCATCGGCGATCAGAAGGTCGGGTTCGAGAGCCAGCGCCATGGCAATCATGATCCGCTGCCGCTGCCCGCCGGAGAGCTGGTGCGGGTAAAGGTCCGGCGAAAAGCGCGATGTTGGCAGCCCGACGCGGTCCATCATCGCCCGCACCGTTGCGGCGATCCGCCCCTCGCTCACGGTCCGGTGCAGGCGCATGCCCTCGGCGATCTGCCTTCCCACCGTCATCACCGGGTTGAGAGCGGTCATCGGCTCCTGGAAGATCATGGCGATACGACGCCCCCGGATCGCATTGCGCTGACGTTCATCCAGCCGCAGGAGCTCAGAGCCGTCGAAGCGGATCGAGCCGCCGGCCACCGCACGATCCGGCAACAATCCCATGATCGAGAGGGCTGTCATCGACTTGCCCGATCCGGACTCTCCCACGAGCCCGAGTACGCTGCCACATTCCATCGAAAACGAGACGTTCGATAGAATTGGAACATCGCCAATACGAACGCCGAGATCGCGAATTTCGAGAAGGGTCATGACCATCGTCTCATGCCCGCTCCCTCAGGGTCGGATCGAGCAGGTCGCGCAGGCCATCGCCCAACAGGTTGAGACCAAGGACCGAGAGCACAATGGCCAATCCGGGGAAAATCGCCAGATGGGGAGCAAGATACATGAGCGTCTGCGCCTCGTTGAGCATCTTGCCCCAGGAGGGATGAGGCGGCTGGGTACCCAAACCAAGATAGGAAAGTCCTGCTTCGGCGAGAATCGCCAATGCGAACTGAATGGTTGCCTGCACGATGAGGATCGGAGCGATGTTGGGCAGGACATGCTCGACGATGATACGCGCGCCCCCTTTGCCCGCGAGCCGGGCCGCCAGGATCATCTCGCGGGCCATGACCGCCATCGAGGTGCCACGCGTCAACCGGGCGAAGACCGGAATGTTGAAGATGCCGATGGCGATCATCGAATTGACAGCACCGGGGCCGAAAATGGCCGTGATCATCACGGCGGATAACAGGGCCGGGAAGGCGAATGCGAAATCGCTCATCCGCATGATGAATTCGTCGACCCAACCGCGCCGCCACGCGGCCACAGCGCCCAGTGGAATACCGATGCCGGCACCAACGGCGACAGCGATGACGGCAACGAGAATCGAGTTGCGCGCGCCCACCAGCATCATCGAAAAGACATCGCGCCCGAGCTGGTCGGTGCCGAGCCAATGCGATGCCGCAGGAGGCTTCAGCTTGTTGGCGATGTCGATGGCGGCGAACGGATAGGGCGTCCAGACGAGCGACAGCAGGGCCGCAGCGAGCAGCAGCATGCCGAGGACCAGTCCCGTCACGAAACCTCCATGCCTCCACCACGCCATCTCAATGGCCTCCGCTGCGCAGGCGCGGATCGAGCCACAGATAGAGAAGGTCAACGATGAAGTTGACGATCACCACGGTCGCAGCGAGCAGCACGACCAGATCGCGCACGGTGATGAGATCGCGCTGGGCGATGGCCTGGAAGATCAGGCGGCCGATACCTGGCAGATAGAAGACATTCTCGATGATGATCGTACCCGCCAGAAGAAACGAGAATTGCAGCCCCATGATCGTGACGACCGGGATCATCGCATTCGGCAGGGCATGGCGCAGCAGCACCTGCCGACGGTCAAGTCCCTTCGCCCTCGCGGTGCGGACATAGTCCTCACGCAGGGCCTCAAGAACGGCCGAGCGCGTCAGGCGCGCGAGAATCGCCGCCTGCGGCAGGGCCAGTGCGAAGGCCGGCATGAGCAGCGATGCGAGCCCTGCCCAGAAACCACCATCATATCCAGCAAATCCACCCGCCGGCAACCATCCCAATTGGACAGAAAACAACAAAATTAGAAGGATGGCGAACCAGAAATTGGGGATGGCCACCCCCAGCTGACTCAACCCCATGAGCAGCGTATCGAGCAGCCGTCCGCGATGCGCCGCCGCCCATGCCCCCACGGGAAGGGCGATTGCCGTCGAGATGACGATCGCCATCACCGCCAGGGGCAGGCTCACCCACAACCGCTCCGCGATCAGATCGGCCACCGGCACGTCATAGGTGTAGCTGCGGCCGAGATCACCGCGCATCAACTCGCCGAGCCACATGACGTAGCGTTCGGCCACCGGAAGATCGAGGCCCATCTCCCTGCGCAGCGCCGCCAGCGTATCGGGCCGCGCGTTGACGCCGAGGATGACCGCTGCGGGATCGCCCGGCAACAGCTCAAGCACCACGAACACCACCAGCGATGCTGCCAGCAATGTCAGGATCAAGGTCAGGAATCGACGCGCGAGCAGAAGCGACAAGGATGGAATGTCCGCGATCGTGGCGTTCTTCGGCCACCAAGCTGCCACCATCGACGCGTCAAGACTACAGGCGATTCGCACGCATGCCTCGCGAGCGCGCTGTCGTCATGGCGCCGTCATGCTGGTAGACCAGAGCCGTGACCGTGCGTCATGCCGCAACCCCGAACGTCAGAGGAGACCTGTCCTGACCGTCACCCCCTCCCGCCTGCGCCTGGATCAGCTCGTCGTCGAACGCGGCCTTGCCGGGACGCGCAGCAAGGCACAGGCCCTGATCATGGCCGGGGAGATCTTCAGTGGCGAACGGCGCATGGACAAGCCCGGCACGATGGTCGCCACCGACGCTGACCTGCGACTGGCCCATGAAGGCCCCTCATGGGCCAGCCGCGGCGCGCTCAAGCTCATCGAGGGGCTCGACCGCTTCGCCATAGACCCTAGCGGGCTCATCGCCATCGACGTCGGAGCATCGACCGGCGGCTTCACCCATGTGCTGCTGGAGCGCGGAGCCCTGCGGGTCTACGCTGTCGATGTCGGGCATGGACAACTCGACTGGCGATTGCGCAACGATCCGCGAGTGGTCGTACTGGAGCGTACCAATGCGCGCCATCTGAGCCGCGAACAGATACCAATGGAACCCGCACTGGTCGTGTGCGATGCCAGTTTCATCTCGCTGACCAAGGTCCTTCCGGCTGCACTGGCCCTGTCCGCCGGCGATGCCCGCTGCGTGGCACTGATCAAGCCGCAGTTCGAGGCCGGACGCAGCGAGGTCGGCAGGGGTGGCGTGGTTCGCGACGAGACCGTCCGCCAACGCGTGTGCGAGAAGGTCCGGGAATGGCTGGAACTCGCCGGCTGGACCGTGGATGGAATTGTCGAAAGCCCGATCACCGGGCCGAAGGGCAATCACGAATATCTGGTGGCGGCGAAAAAGACGCCAGCAGCGGAGAGCCGCAATCCGATTTGCTTAACCGAACCTTGACCATTGCCCTGCTATGATCGTGCCTCGTTCGTGGCAGTACGGGGAATTGAACGGAAGATGGGCTGGCTGCATCTCGGTTTCGGGAAAAGGCGCGCGACGGATCGGTTGGGGGCGGGTGAAATCAGCGGGCACGATGCAGCGGCTGCACCGCCGTCGCTGATGGCGAGACTTGCACAACCGTTCCGCATGGTTCTGAAGCGCTGGAACAAGGCCGAGGCAACGATCACCGACGGCTTTGACGATCCGTTCCTCGATGCCGCGCTGACCGCCATGCGCACCATGAACGTGAAGCCCACCCCGGCGGCCTATACCCTGTTCTACACTCATGTTTCCGGTGAACGCCTCCCGCTTTCCGAGGAAATTCGCCGGCTGAAGACGACCGAAGAACCGGTCACGCCGGTTCTGGTGGCCGAAATGTACGAGCGCCATTTCGGTGCCGAACAGGTGAGCCAGACTGCCTACGAGGCAAGCCGCAATGTCGAGCGGCTGCTGGGCGTCGTGCACGAGACCCTCACCAGCGCCGGCGACAGCACCGCCGATCACGGCGAACGGATATCTGCCCTGCATGATGAACTCAAGCAGCAGGACAAGGTCGCCGAAATAAGAAGGGTAGTCGAGAGCATCCTTTCCGAAACCGCAAGCATGCGCCGGTCGATCACCAAGCTCGAACGCCGCGTGGTCCACAGCGCGGCCGAAATCGCGAGCCTGCGCGACCACCTCGAACAGGTTCAACGCGCCTCAAATTCCGATCCCCTCACCGGCGTCGGCAACCGCAAGGCACTCGAAATGGAGCTCAAGCGAGCAGCCAGGGACTCCATCGCCAGCAAGAAGCCATTCAGTCTCCTGATGGTCGACATCGACCATCTCAGGCTGTTCAACGAGGAGTTCGGCCCCCAGATCGGCGACGATGCGCTCAAGCTGGTTGCCAGAACCCTTTCCAGCGCCGTCAAGGGACGCGATCTCGTCGCTCGTTTCGGTGGCGAGGAATTCGGCGTCGTTCTCGCGGAAACTCCTCTTGAGGGTGCAATGAAGCTTGCCGAGATCCTGCGCGGCCAGGTGGAATCCGTCCACGTCGACGGCAAGGATACCACCTGCAAGGTTCGCCCTGTCACCATCTCCATCGGCGTAGCCCAGTATCGAGAACCCGAACCGCTGAAGCGGGTGGTGGGTCGCGCCGATCGCGCCCTCCACCGCGCCAAGGAGGAGGGCCGCAACCTGGTCCTGAGCGAGCGCGACATCGAGGTCCACGGACGCCCGAAAAAGCGCTCCAAGACCCCGGCCTGAGCATGGCGATACGATGATACCAATCGAGTCCGTCAGGGAATCCGCTGGCCCATAGAGGTCTGGTAGAGGTCGAACCAGATCTCGCGATCAAGATTCCCCGCCAGTTCGACGGCCCCCAGCAACGACCTGAACCGCTCGATGCGGGTCGTGCCGATGACGGCTACGGGGACGGTAGGATGGTGCATCGCCCAGGCCAGCACGAGAGTGGCCGGATCGCAGCCCAGCCGGCCGGCATAATCCACGAGTTTCTGCCGGAGTTCAGGGCGAGCTTCATCGCCCAGCGTGGCCGCTGCCGCCAACGGCGACCACAGCATCGGTCGCCAGCCCGTACGCTGGGCATGATCGAAGGTACCATCCATCAGCGCCTTGCCATGTACCAGTGAATGCTGCACCTGGTTGGTCACCAACGGCGCATGCATGTGGGCCTGCAGCATTTCCATCTGCGACGGAGTGAAATTGGATACGCCGGCATGGGCAATCAGTCCTCCGGCGACCAGTTCATCCAGCATGCGACCGACGGCAGGCGCATCGAACAACGGATCCGGACGATGGATGAGAAGCAGGTCGAGCCGCTCGACACCGAGCAGCCGCAGGCTGCGCTCGACGGAGGTCCGTACATGTATTGCAGTGGTATCATAGTGGCGGATGCGAGTCTGGGGCCTACCGGGCGATACCATCTGGATACCACATTTGCTGACCAGTCGAACCGCCCTGCGCCGCTCGCCGAGCAATGCGGTGGCACGGCCGAAATGCTCTTCCACACCATGCTGGCCGTAGATATCGGCATGGTCGAACCAGTCGATACCGCAATCGAGCAACTGGTCGATGAACCGCGCCAGCCCCTCGACGCTGCGGGTTTCCTCCGATTGCAGCAGACGCATCGCACCAGCGACGATCCGGGTCATCGACGGCCCACCCTCGCCCACCGTCACCTTTTCCAAGGCTTGTCCCCCTTTGTTTTCACAGCGATATAATGGAATTTCAGCAGTAGCGCTCAACGCCGACGTTCTGGGCTTCCGAATAACGGTCGCCATGGGCGAAACCGACCGGCAGCAGCCGTTCGATGGCCTGCATGTCGCCGGCATCCAGGGCGATGTCCGCCGCAGCCGCATGTTCTTCCAGATGAGCCGGAGAACGCGTACCGGGTATGGGGATGAGATGATCGCCGCGATGCAGCAGCCACGCCAGCGCCAGGCTGGCAGGTGCCATGGACCTTTCGCGTGCAAAGGCTCTGAAGCCCTCGACGAAGGCAAGGTTGGCGGAGAAATCCGGTTCGAGGAAACGCGGGTTGTTCTTGCGGAAGTCGAGTTTGTCGAACGTGGCCGGATCGGGTGTACGACCGGTGAACATCCCCCGCCCGACGGGCGAGAACGGAACGAAGGCGATCCCAAGTTCCTTGCAGGTCTGGACCATCCCCAGTTCGGGCAACCGGGTCCACAGCGAATATTCACTCTGGACAGCCGTCACCGGATGCACAGCATGAGCGCGCCGCAGCGAGGCCGGGGCAATTTCGGAAAACCCGATGCCGCCGATCTTGCCCTCCTTGAGGAACCGCACCAGCGTCTCCATCACCTCCTCGATGGGCCGCTGCTGCTCGCGACGGTGGATGTAGTAGAGGTCGACATGCTCGACGCCGAGCCGCCGCAACGAACCTTCGAGCATCTCGCGAAGATAGGCCGGACTGTTGTCGAAGGTTCGCTCCGTGCTGCCCGGAGACCGCCTGATACCGCCCTTCGTGGCAATCCGGAAGCGACCGGGACAATCCTTGATGAAACGACCGATGATCTCTTCCGAGACACCGGCACCATAGACATTGGAGGTATCGAGGAAGTCGATGCCAAGATCCAGCGCACGGGACAGCGTCGCATGACTCCGCGCCTCATCGGTCGGGCCATAGGAACCGGCAAAGCTCCAGCATCCGAGGCCGACAGCCCCGACCGCCACCCCGTTCATGCCCAGTCGTCGCCGCTGCACCCTGTTTTCCTCCCGCTGCCAGCATCCATCGACGGACACTATATCCGTGTTGCCGGATACTGACGAGCGTACAGGGAACGATGAAAACCACGGAAACGGCGCGATGCACGGCCGCTCATGCGGCCTGCGGGTTCAGCGAATCGACCACGGCGATGTGTCGGGCGATGTGGCGTCCCGCCAACTCGCCGTGAGTGAGCGGCAGCATGTGCCCGGCATGGCGAAGATTGGCGGGCATCGCGGTCGGCATGTTGCCGACAATGAGTTCGGCAATACGCCGCGTTGTCGCCGGCGTATGGCTGCCGGTGAGGATGAGTGCGGGGGTCGGGATCCTCTGCAGGTCTTTCGGACGCAACGCATCCTGCATGGTCGCCCAGAACTCGCCCACGACCATGGGCATGCGGGCGGAGAGCGCATCGCGGCGCCGGTCCGACATGACTCCCCAACTGCACCGACCGTTCCAGTAGTCGCAGAACCGTGCGGCCGCCATGGCCATATCGCCACTGGCGACCCGACTGCCGACATCATTGGCCAGAGCTGCGGCTTCGCCGAAAAGGCGGCGATCACGCAATGCCCGATTGCGCAGCAGATGAAAGGAAACCGGCTCGATCAGGGTGACGCTGGAAAAAAGGTCCGGCGCGTCGTGGGCGGCGCGGAGAGCGACGGCGGCACCAAACGAATGGCCGACCAGATGCGTGGTCGACCGACCGCCCCAGCATCGGGCCTGGGCGATGACCCGGCGGGCTTCGGCTTCCAGGGACATGGGCGCAGCCTGCGGAACGTCACCACCCCGGGAACGCATCCAGCCTACGGAAGCATGGACAAAGCTGACCCTTGCACCTTCCAGCTCGCGCTCGATCTTTTCAAAGATGCGCGGTGTAGCCCCGGATCCCTGTACGGCGACGACGCGTCGTGCAGGAATGCCGGTCGTGGCAGGCGGCAAGTGGACAGGCCAATGTTTGAGGCTCATCCTCACTCCAGATATATTCGACAATCCACGAACGTAACGAACAGTCCCAGGGCAGATCAATTACGACAACCCGGATGTCAAAATCCGTCATTCACCAAGACATCGTCCTGACATCGGAAGGACCTTTCGAGACTATTGACGACAATCTTGTTCATTTGTTCCGGCATTTTTGCGTGAATTGCGCGAAAAATTCATCCCGGTTTCAGGAATTTGACTCGAATACGAGGATTTTTCCCGCATGAATTTTATTCGTGATTTTTTATATCGCCTAATGCGTTAAATAGAATATTCTCCACCGGAACAAAATACCATTAGAGATAATTCCACGACATCGAACTTGTACAAGATTCGAAATGCTGGCCTCGGACACCAGTCGCCGCTATCACCAGCCTGTCACAATGAGAAGTTACCCCGGCAGCGGGGCGAAGCCCGTGGAAGCGGTTTCGCAAGATCGAGGAGGAACCTATGCGAAAGAACGGTGTTGCGCTGGTGGCCGGTACCGTCGCCGTGCTTGTGTTCGCGACGGCAGCCGAGGCGAAGACGCAGTTCCAATGGTGGCATGCCATGTCGGGCGTCAACAATGAGCGCGTCGACAAGATCGCCTCCGATTTCAATGCTTCACAGGACGAATACGAGATCGTTCCAACCTACAAGGGCAACTACACCGAAACCATGACGGCCGCCGTCGCGGCCTTCCGCGCCGGTGAGCAGCCGCAGATCGTCCAGGTCTTCGAGGTCGGCACCGCGACGATGATGAAGGCCGAGGGGGCCGTCTATCCGGTCTTCGAGCTGATGGCGGAAGCCGGCGAGCCCTTCAACCAGAACGACTACCTGCCGGCCGTGGTCAGCTATTACACCACAGCCGACAACAAGCTCCTGTCGCTCCCCTTCAACAGTTCGACACCGGTGATGTGGTACAACAAGGACGCGTTCAAGGCGGCCGGCCTCGACCCGGACAACCCTCCAAAGACATGGCAGGAAGTCGGCGAGGCATCGAAGGCTCTCAAGGCCAGCGGCCTGCCTTGCGGCTTCTCGGTGGGCTGGCAGAGCTGGGTGCTCGTGGAGAACATGTCCGCCTGGCACGATCAGCCCGTCGGTACAAAGGGCAATGGTTTCGAAGGTACCGACACGGAACTGGTCTTCAACAAGAATGCCATCGTGCCCAAGCTCATCGCCCAGCTTGCGGAATGGCAAAAGGACAAGACCTTCGACTACGGTGGCCGACGTGGCGACAGCCTGCCCAAGTTCACGACCGGTGAGTGCGGCATGTGGCTGAACAGCTCGGCCTATTACGGATCGATCAAGGAACAGGCCGGGTTCGATTTCGGGATCACCATGCTGCCCTACGACAGCGATGTCGTCGATGCGCCGCAGAACTCGATCATCGGCGGCGCCACGCTCTGGGTCCTGAAGGGCGGAACGCCCGAGCAATACAAGGGCGTAGCGAAATTCTTCAATTACCTCTCTTCGCCGGAAGTACAGGCCTGGTGGCATCAGGAAACCGGCTACGTGCCGATCACCCTGGCGGCCTCCGAGCTCAGCCGTGAACAGGGCTTCTACGACAAGGCCCCCGGCGCCGACACCGCCGTCAGGGAACTGAGCCTGAACATCCCCACCGAAAATTCCAAGGGTGTTCGCTTCGGCAATTTCGTGCAGATCCGCGACGTCATCAACGAGGAGCTCGAAGCGGTCTGGGCCGGCAGCAAGTCAGCCCAGGACGCGCTGGATACGGCTGTCGAGCGCGGCAACGAGCTGCTGCGCAAGTTCGAACGCTAGGACTGCGGCGGGAACATCCCCGAGAACGGGGCGTTCCCGCCAACTCCGCTCCGCGTGGAAAAGCGTATCGTCTTCCGTCATCGATGGCTGCCCTACCTGCTGGTGGCACCGCAGGTCGTCATCACGATGGTGTTCTTCATCTGGCCGGCCAGCCAGGCCCTGATGCAGTCGATGCTGGTGCAGGATGCATTCGGTCTGTCCACCGAATTCGTGTGGTTCGAGAATTTTGAAATCCTGCTTGCCGACCCCAACTATCTTCATTCCTTCGGCGTCACGATCGTCTTCAGCGCAGCGGTTGCCTTCTTCGGTCTTTCCATCGCCCTTCTGCTGGCCGTCATGGCCGACCGGGTGGTGCGTGGAGCCACCCTCTACAAGACCCTGCTCATCTGGCCCTATGCCGTCGCACCGGCGGTGGTCGGCGTGCTGTGGCTCTTCATGCTCAATCCCACCATCGGCATGGTCGCCTACGCATTGGACTCCGTGGGCATCGACTGGAATCACCAGTTGAACGGCACCCATGCGATGATCCTCATCATCGTCGCCGCGGTATGGAAACAGGTATCCTACAATTTCATCTTCTTCCTGGCCGGTCTGCAGGCCATCCCGAAATCGCTGATCGAGGCCGGAGCCATCGACTGCGCGGGACCCGGTCGACGTTTCTGGACGATCCAGCTGCCGCTGCTCGCCCCCACCACATTCTTCCTTCTGGTGGTGAATGTCGTCTATGCCTTTTTCGAGACCTTCTCGATCATCGACGCAACGACCGAGGGCGGGCCAGCACGGGCCACGAACATCCTCGTCTACAAGGTTTTCCACGACGGTTTCCAAGCCCTCGATCTGGGCAGTTCGGCAGCTCAGTCCGTGGTCCTGATGGCCATCGTCACCATGCTCACCGTGCTCCAGTTCCGCTATGTCGAAAAGAGGGTGCAGTACCAATGATCGAGCGGCGCCCCTGGCTGGACGTTATCGCGCACCTCGTTATCCTGTGTGGCATCGCGCTGGTCGCCTTTCCCATCTGGGTGGCGTGGGTCGCCTCCACCCATGCGCCCGAGGCGCTGTTCAGGGCACCGATCCCCATCCTTCCGGGTGGGCACATGATCGAGAACTACCGTGCCATCCTGGTCGATGGCAGTGAGAAGGCGGGCGGCGGGCCCATCGGAGCGATGATGCTCAACTCGCTGATCATGGCAGTCGGTATCGCCGTGGGGAAGATCGCCATTTCGTTCCTTTCGGCCTTCGCCATTGTCTACTTCCGTTTCCCACTCCGGATGCTGTGTTTCTGGACCATCTTCCTGACACTCATGCTGCCGGTGGAAGTCCGGATCCTTCCGACTTACGAGGTGGTTGCCGATCTGGGACTGCTGAACAGCTATCCGGGCCTCATCATTCCGTTGATAGCTTCGGCAACGGCAACCTTCCTCTTTCGCCAGTTTTTCCTGACCGTGCCCGACGAACTGGTGGAAGCGGCCCGCATCGACGGAGCGGGACCGCTGAAATTCCTCAAAGATATCCTGCTGCCCCTGTCACGCACCAACATGGCGGCGCTGTTCGTGATTCTCTTCATCTACGGCTGGAACCAGTATCTGTGGCCCCTGCTCATTACCACTGACGAGACGATGTACACCGTGGTCATGGGGATCAAGCGCATGGCCGAGGTAGCCGAGTCGCTGCCGCTGTGGAATGAGGTGATGACCGTCACCATTCTGGCGATGATCCCGCCTGTGGCGGTGGTGGTCGGAATGCAACGGCTGTTCGTCAAGGGCCTCATCGAATCCGAGAAGTGAAGCATGGCCGAAATCAGCCTCGACAACGTCAGGAAAGTCTATCCGGGTGGCGTGGCAGCCATCCAGGGCATCTCGCTCGACATTGCCGATGGCGAGATGATCGTTCTGGTGGGACCGTCAGGTTGCGGCAAATCCACGTTGCTGCGAATGGTTGCTGGCCTGGAGACGGTGACATCGGGCGAAATCCGCATCGCGGGGAAGCGGGTCAACGACCTCGAACCGGCCGATCGCGACATTGCCATGGTTTTCCAGACCTATGCCCTCTATCCTCACATGACGGTATTCGACAACATGGCCTATGGGCTGCGCAACCGGGGCACGGCTACGGCCGAGATCGACAGGAGGGTGCAGGAGACCGCACGGACCCTGCAACTCGACCATCTGCTCCAGCGGCGCCCACGGCAGCTTTCGGGCGGTCAGCGTCAGCGCGTGGCCATGGGTCGCGCCATCGTGCGCCAGCCGGCAGCCTTCCTGTTCGACGAGCCGCTGTCCAATCTCGACGCCAAGCTACGCGTGCAGATGCGTATCGAGATACGACGATTGCAACGCAAGCTGACAACGACCAGCCTGTACGTGACCCATGACCAGCTGGAAGCGATGACACTGGGCGATCGCCTGGTCGTGATGAATGGTGGCAGGGTGGAACAGGTCGGCACGCCTATGGAAGTCTATTCCCGTCCCGCCTCGGTATTCGTTGCCGGTTTCATCGGATCGCCGGCCATGAACATTCTCGATGCTCAGACCATTGGCAAAGGTATCAGAATTACCGCTCAGCCCGACACCGTCTGGACCGGCCCGAACGGCACTCCCGCCCTGCCGCAAAACCTGCGTCTGGGAGTGCGCCCGGAGGATCTGTCGATCGCAGCTGCCCATGAAAGTGCCGATACGACGCCAACCGGTACAATTTCGCTGCGGCTGACAGTGACAGGCGTGGAGCTCATCGGTCATGAGAGCTTCATACACGGCCTGCTCGACGATGGTCACAGCGAACTGGTAGTCCGGATACCGGGGCAAGCCTCGTTCGAGTCGGGCACGAAGCTGATGGCTCAAGCCCGCGCTTCGGCCTTTCATGCGTTCGATGCGGACCGTGGTGCGCGTCTCGCCCTTGCCTGAGGCCGATCCTGGCGTAGGTTGGTGGCTGACGGACACCACAAGTCCACCGCGCGGGAAAAGGCTCATGAATTATGCCACCTTCGGTCAGCGTGTACTGGCCCAGATCATTGACCTGTTGTGGATGGTGCCGATGGCCCTCATCCTGCAGGTGCTTCTCTACGGGAACGCGGCCTTCGACCCCGACCTTCACGCACGATACGGGGCGGAACTGGTGAGCTGGACGGTTCCCGCCGTGATCATCATCGATCTGTGGATCCGCTATCAGGCAACGCCCGGCAAGATCGTGATGCGAATCCGGATCGTCGATGCGGCGACGGGCGGAGCTCCCACCGTGTGGCAGTATGTCAGTCGTTACGCCGGCTACCTGATCTCCGGACTCATCCTCGGTGTAGGCTATCTGTGGGTCCTGTTCGACGAACGAAGACAGGCCTGGCATGACAAGATCGCGGGCACTGTGGTGGTCCTGGCTGACTGAACCCGGCAAGAAAAGGAACATAAAAACAATAACTTGATGTGAATATGCAGCCAAGTATCTGAATGGGCTGCGAGATTGGCCAATTTATTTTCACATGAAAAATATGTGTGAAATTTTATATATTGACTTTTTGATGTGAAATAATCCATCCATCGCGCATACAGTGTGCAATGGCTCGGAGACGCCCATGCGCTACTATCCGGTGTTCGTCGATCTCGACCGCGCGCCCGTGCTCGTGGTGGGAGGGCAGGAAGCGGCGGCCCAGAAGGTCCGCCTCCTGCGCAAGACCCGTGCGCGGATACGCGTGGTCGCCGACCGCCCGTGCGAAGAACTCCACCAGCAGGTCATGGCCGGCACGATCGAGCATCTGGCGTTGTCATTCGAACCCGCGCTCGTTGACGGTTGCCGCCTCGTCTTCGCGGCCACCGGCGACCGGCTGCAGGATGCGGCCGTATCCTTTGCCGCCCGTTCGCGCAACATCCCCGTCAATGTCGTGGATGCTCCGCAAATGTGCAGCTTCACCACGCCTGCCATCGTCGACCGCGACCCGGTGGTGGTGGCCATTGGCACCGAGGGTACAGCGCCGGTGCTCGCCCGGCGCATCAAAGCACAGCTTGAGGCACTTCTGCCCTCGCGTCTCGGCACGCTCGCGCGGATCGCCGGCAGGTTGCGTGACCGCGCCTCCCTCCTTTCCGGGGATGGCAGCCTGCGCCGCAAGGTCTTCGAACGTTTCTTCGACAGCGATATCGCCCGCAACGTGCTTGCGGGACATTCCGATACACTCGAAGAGCCCGACCTGAGCAGCATCGACGCACTGGCAGCACGAAGCGCAGAACCCGGCCGGGTGACACTGGTCGGCGCCGGTCCGGGTGATCCCGACCTCCTCACCTTCAAGGCCATGCGCGCACTTCAGGAAGCCGATGTGATCGTCGTCGACCGGCTGGTTCCCGATGCCATAATCGAGGTTGCCCGCCGTGACGCCCGGCGTATCGCCGTTGGCAAGACACCCCATGCTCCCTCGACCCGTCAGGAGGACATCAACGCCATTCTCGTCCGCGAGGCCCGCGCAGGACATCGCGTGGTGCGTCTCAAGGGCGGCGACCCGCTGATCTTCGGCCGGGCCGCCGAAGAGATCGAGGCCCTCCAGGCGCATGGCATCGAGGTCTCCATCATTCCCGGCATCACCTCGGCACTGGCCGCAGCCGCCAGCGCGGGGGCCCTGCTCACGGAGCGCGATGCCGCCCGGTCGCTTACCATCTTGACCGGTCATGCCAGCGACGGTCCGGCGCAGCATGACTGGGCGACCCTGGCCCGCCCGGGACAGGTCCATGCGATCTACATGGGCATGGGCGCCGCATCATCGATCGAACGCGGGCTGCTCGATGCGGGCATCGATCCGGCGACTCCCGTCACCATAGTCGAACGGGCGACACTGCCCGACGAGAACATCGTGCAGACCCGGATCGACGCGCTGGCACGCACTGCCACAAGCGGGAACGTCAGAGGTCCCGCCATCATTCTCATCGGCGCACGCGCGCTGCTCGCCCGTCCTGCCGCCCTACCCCAGCTTGAGGCCGCCTGATCCATGAAGATCCTCACTGCCAATCACCTCGCAACCGGCGACGTCGTCTACCTTTCCACCGATGGCTGGCGTCCGTTCGTCCATGAGGCACGAATTGCCGACAATGACGACAAGGCCGACGAACTGGTCTCGCGCGGCAACAGCGACGCCCGGGCCAACATCGTGGTCGAACCCTATCTCATCGAGGTGGAATGCCACGGCGATCTCGTCGTGCCTGTTCATTATCGTGAAAAGTTTCGCGCCTCCGGCCCGTCGGTACGCACCGATCTCGGCAAGCAGGCCGTCAGGCAGGGATAGCAGCGCATGTATCGCTATGACGAGTTCGATCACCGCTTCGTCGAGGAACGCACCGCACAGTTCCGCGATCAGGTCAGGCGCCGGCTGGCCGGCGAGATCACCGAGGACGAGTTCAAGCCGTTGCGGCTGATGAACGGTCTCTATCTGCAGCTTCATGCCTACATGCTGCGGATTGCCATTCCCTATGGTACGCTCAATGCCGCGCAGATGCGCAAGCTCGCGGACATCGCCGACTGCTACGATCGCGGCTACGGCCACTTCACGACGCGGCAGAACCTGCAACTCAACTGGCCGAAACTCGAGGATGTACCCGATATTCTCGACGAGCTGGCGTCGGTGGAGATGCATGCCATCCAGACGTCGGGAAACTGCATCCGCAATGTCACCACCGACCAGTGGGCCGGAGTGGCCGGCGATGAGGTAATGGACCCGCGTCCGTGGTGCGAACTGCTGCGCCAGTGGTCATCGCTGCATCCCGAATTCAGCTACCTGCCACGCAAGTTCAAGATCGCCATCACCGGCGCTCCGCATGACCGTGCGGCGGTGAAGATTCACGACATTGGCCTGCGCATGTGGCGCAACGCGGCCGGCGAACCCGGTTTCGAGGTGATCGTCGGCGGCGGCCTGGGACGCACCCCCATCATCGGCAAGACAGTACGGGAATTCCTCCCGGTCGACGAATTGCTGCCCTATGCCACCGCCATCGTGCGCGTTTACAACCGGCATGGGCGACGAGACAACAAGTACAAGGCCCGCATCAAGATCCTTGTCCATGAGCTGGGGCTCGACGCCTTCCGCGAGCAGGTGGAGGCCGAATATGCGGCCGGCGATCATGCCGAAGGCATCGCCATCGCCCGCGACGAGATCGAACGCATCCGCACCTATTTTGCGCCGCCACCCTATGAACGGCTTCCGGAACGCGATGCTGCCCATGATGCAGCCGTTTTCGCCGACAAGGATTTTGCCCTGTGGGTACGTAGCAACGTCGCCCGCCACAAGGTACCCGGCTACGCCATCGTCAATATCTCGCTCAAGCCGATCGGCGGTATTCCCGGCGATGCGACATCCGACCAGATGCGCACAGTGGCCGACCTCGCCGGCTGGCATAGCCACAACGAGATCCGCGTGACCCACGAGCAGAATCTCGTCCTTCCCCATGTTCGCATAAGCGATGTCCATGCCGTATGGCAGGCCCTGGAGAAGGCCGGTCTGGCCACACCCAATCTCGGACTGGTCTCCGACATCATCTCCTGCCCCGGCATGGACTACTGTGCCCTTGCCACGGCCCGCTCGATCCCGGTGGCACAATCCATCAGCCGCCGCTTCCAGAGCCTGCAACGGCAGCACGAGGTCGGCGAGATGAAGATCAAGATCTCGGGCTGCATCAATGCCTGCGGCCATCACCATGTCGGTCACATCGGTATTCTCGGCCTGGAGAAGAAGGGCGTGGAGTCCTACCAGATTACACTGGGAGGAAATGCCGACGAGGACGCGGCGCTGGGCAAGATCCTCGGACCGGGCTTTGCCTATGACAGAATCACCGATGCCGTTGAGACGATTATCGAGACCTATCTGGCCGGCCGCACCTCACAAAAGGAGAATTTTCTCTCATACTATCGTCGTGTCGGTGTGCAACCCTTCAAGGAGGCGCTCTATGCCACTGCTTAAAAACGGAAGTTTTGTCGAGGACCGCTGGATCCATGTGGCGGACGATGTCACGCCGGCCTATGGCGCCCGCGTCATCGTGACCTACGAGCGGTTGCTCGGGGTCGAGGGCGAGGACCTGTTCCAACGGGGATGCTGCGTCGGCGTGGTGGTCGAACCACATGAACGGGTCGAGGCGCTGGCCCCCTGGATCAAGTGGCTTCAGGTGATCGCCCTGCGCTTCCCGAAATTCTCCGACGGAAGATCCTATTCCTCCGCCCGTATCCTTCGGGATCGGATGGGCTACCAAAACGAACTGCGCGCCATCGGCAACGTGCTGGTCGACCAGTACGCATTCATGCGCCAGTGCGGCTTCGATTCCTTCGAGATTGCGGAGGGTCGTGCTTTCGAAAGCTGGCACAACGCCAATATTGACATGACCCTGACCTATCAGCTCGACAGTAACGCCATCGATCCCGCAAACATTCTCGAAGCCCGGCATCGCCACAAACGTGCCGAGGCAGCCTGAACGACCGGAGCCGATACGTCATGTGGGCGAAGGACGGCCCATGCATGACGGCCTGCCAGCGACCGACGCATCGATCCGACAAATCATGCCGGCTCAGAGCCCGCCGCGATGGTGGATAGCCACCAGTTGACCGCTCAACGGCGCGAGGTCGTAACCGGCCCGCGCTGCAAGATCGACCAGTTGATCGGCCGCAACGTCCGGCGCACTGGCCAGGGCCCACAGGTTGCACGACCGGGTGCCCGTACGGCAATAGGCGAGCACCGGTCGTTCGGCCGATGCCAGCGCCTCGCGCATGGCCACGACATCCGCGGCCGTCATGCCACCAGAAATCACAGGCAAGTAAATGTATTTTAATCCATGAGCGCTGGCGGCAGCCTCGGCACGATCCGATGACATCTGCCCGGAACCCTCGCCGTCCGGGCGATTATTGATGATCGTGCGGAACCCCTGCTCCCTTGCCTGGACGAAATCCTGCTCGACCAGTTGAGGGGCGACGGAGAAAGTATCATCAAGCCTGCGAAAATTCGAAGCTGACATCGGCATTCCCACCTTGTTGCAAGCCCTGACGGTCAGCGTCACCGCTGGCCCTGCGGTGCATGAAAAATGTCAGACAGTCGACCGCCAATTCCATGACCGCCTTCTTACGCCGGTAACGACACGCGATGAAGAGAGAAACAACCCCACACGTCATCGATCCCGGGTCAGTTCTTTTCCCGCTGCCGTCCGAACCCGATGGGAAAGGGTGCCCGCCGGCAGGCACCCTTCTCACTCAAGACGGGAACAAAGGATCAGGCGCCAACCATCTGATGGAGACGCTGAACGGTACCGGCATCGAGACCAAGACCGTTTGCGAGTTTCTGCAGGTATTGCTCCTCGGCCTGAGTATCGACCTTGATGGCGAGAAGCGACGCGGCATAGACCTGTGCCGCCACCTGGGTGTTGGGAACCTCACTGATGAGCCCTTGAAGGTCGAGGGGCTTGGACATCTCCTGAACGACGAAACTGCGCTCCTCTTCGCTGATGCCGCCTTCCTCCAGCTTGCCGACGATGCGCTGCATTTCGTCATCCTGGATCTGGCCATCTGCCTTCGCTGCGGAGATCATCGCCTTGAGGCACAATTCGGCCGTCTGCGGTGCAGCCATCTGCTGCGCTTCATGCTCGGTGATCTGCACCGGCTGCGCCTGAGCCGCTCCCTGGCCTGACTGTCCGTGTTGCCAGTTCTTCAGGGCAGACAGGGCAAGCGTCCCCAGCAGCGCCATGGCACTCCCGCCGATCGCCCCCTTGACGGCACCGCCACCACCACCTAGCAGGGCACCGGCAATGGCACCGATGCCACCGACCTGCGCATTACTCATGCCTCCCGACCCGCCGGAAGACTTGCCGCCGAGCAGGCTGCCGAGCATGTCCCCGAGGCCACCGCCCCCCTGCTGGCCACCGCCAAGCATCCCCGCCAGACCGCCCAGTCCGCCGGCACTCGACCCTCCCTGTCCACCACCCCCAAGAAGGCCGCCGAGGATCTGTTCGAGGCCGCCTCCCTGGCCGCCGATACCGCGATCGCCAAGGGCATGGGTCAGACGGCCCTGTGTCTGGCCGGACATGCCTTGCTGCAACAGCTGGCCAACGATGTCTCCGAAATTCATACTTGCTCTCCACGTCGCCCGCTCATCCGAACAAGCGGCTCCGATAGGGGTGTTCCCTCGAAAAGGTTCGTGTGACGATGGTCTTGGCCTGGCGCGGTACAATTATCGTTGCCGGTCTGCATACCAGCAGATTGGCCGTCGGTCGACGCCGATGACCATCGCGCGGTCACACTGCATGGTGCCTGCAGGGCTGAAGACGATACCGCGATACGACCAATCCTCAGCCATCCTTCATCAGCACATTGAGACGCATGGGTTGGTTGAACACCATGCCCTGATCGCAAGGAGTTCCCAATTCGCGATACAAACATTCCATGGATTCACGTACAGTGTGGAGTTTTTCGGCCCGCTGCGGATCGGCGGCCAGCAGATGCCCGATCACTTCATCGAGCGAGGTCTGAACCAGATGGGTGTCGTAGTGGATTTCATGCGTCTGCCTCAAGCCGTGGCCAACCGCGCGGCGCAAGGCGGCCAGAGCGTGGCCGCGGATCCCGGTCTCGTCCTCAAGCGGCTGCATGAGACGAAAATGCCGGCCTTCGGCGAGCGGCTCGACCACGACGATTCGTCCCTGTGCCTGAACCACCCGGGAAGCCTCGGCGATGGCCCGATCCATCATCGCCACCGGAACGTGATGCAGGCTGTTGAAGAACAGGGCGATGTCCAGGCTCTCGTCGGCCAGCGGCAGGCTTTCTGCCATGGCAGCAATCGAAGGGCGCAGGGCCGCCTGGGGATCGATACCGACCGCATTCATGCCCTGCTTCCTGAACCAGCCCGCCAGCGCCCCGCGTCCGCAGCCTATGTCGACGATTGCCCCCTCCAGCGGAGCGACAACCTCGCGCAGGACTTCGGTGTGACGGCGAAGAGGATAGTCCACGGTGCGTCCATTCTCCGGGCAAGGTTGATGTTCGGCCCGACAAGGCCTACAGCTTGGTTCCACGTTGGTTCAATGACAATCTTCAGGACCCGATAGTCTTGCGTGGAATGCTTTTCACCATTTTCGTTCTTTTCGCGTTGCTCATCTCCAGCGCAGCCGTGGCCTGGTATGTGTGGACCGAGATCGGCGATGTCGAGATCGGCCTGCATGGCCAGATCGCCCTCCTTGCCGGCGTATCGGCGACATTCCTGCTCGGCGTGGGACTGATGTGGCTGGTTTATTACAGCCACCACAAGGGATATGACGACGAAGCCGGGCATGACTGAACCCGTTCGATCATTGACGGACGCGTACTGCTACCCCGAACCGCCGCCATGGCTAGTGCCGGAGACCATGCAGCCATGCCATTGAGTATTTTCACCCTGCTGTCGGTGGCAGTCGGCGGAGCCATCGGAGCGGTCAGCCGCTATCTCGTCTATGTGACCGTGGCACGCACCATCGGCACCGGCTTTCCGTTGGCCACGCTGGTTGTCAATATCGCCGGTTCGTTCGTGATGGGCGCCTTTGTCGAACTATCGGCAACCCGCCTGCAGGTTACACCGGAGGTCCGCAGCCTGATCGCTGTCGGCCTGCTCGGCGCGTTCACGACGTTCTCCACCTTCTCCCTCGACGTGGTGGTTCTCTACGAACGCGGGCGGCACCTGAGTGCAGCCGCCTATGTCCTGATGTCGGTGGTCTTCTGCATTGCCGCCCTTGGCCTCGGCATGGCCGCATTCCGGCGATTGTAGCCACGACACGACAATCGCCGGGGCATCGGGAGTACAATGGCACCGACCCGGGAAATGGAAAATACAGACATTATCCCGTAATTACACACTCTCGAAATGGCATCACGCGAGGTCATCGCGTTTCGCGGATGCGCTCAACTTTCGTTATTTTTATATTATGATCCAGACACTTATTTATTTGCCATCCTACATTGGAAATGCGATGCCATGCTGTTAAAAAAGCAATATCATTTTGAAAGGGTCCAATCGACTGCTTGAGAGGCAGATCGCCAAAATGTCCAGCGACCGCGCCAAGAGACACTCCCACGATACGGACGGGCCGTCTCCTGCCGATCCCCGGATCGGAGCGGATCAGTGGCGCCGGCGCGCTTCCAACCTCGCCATTGCAGCCGGTATCATCGGCTATCTCAGCGGTTTCATTCCGGCAATGGCCGATACCAATTTCGATACGGCATTCCTGAACCATCTTGCCGTTCGAGGGATATCCTGCGCATTCGCAACCCTGGCACTCCTTGCCGGCATCATCATTACCCGGCCGACAAGCAAGCTTCCGTGGATCATGCTCCTGATCCTGATTGCGAGCTTCACGCTGAGGCCGCTGACGATGCATACCGGCCATATCATGCTGTGGAATGGCTGGCTCATATTCATGATGCTGGCCCTCCAGGGCGGTGCGGCCGTGGCAGCACTTGCAGCAGTCATACGGTTACGCAAGACCGACAGCATCACCGATACCCGGCTCGAAGTCGCGATCATCCTGATTGCCTATACGGCAGTGGTCATTCCCTTCGTGGCCGTTCCGGGCTGGATGGCATATGACCTCCTGCCGCTTGCCCTTGGCCTGGGCGTGGTGGCTCCGGCCGGATATGTCTTCATCACCGGGCTCGTTGCCCGTTTGATCTTCATCGATATCCTGCGCGGCCGTGCCTTTCGGCTTTTGATGGCCGGATGGCTACTCATGATCGGTGGCGACGTGATTGTCCACAACGTCATCGAACTCTCGGGATGGGCCATCGGCGCGGCAGCATTCGATGTCTATCCGCTCTCGTCCTTCCTGTGGGTGGCCGCCTGCCTCGCCCCGTCGGCCGAAGATATCTCCAGACCGGCGACTGAAGCTCGCGGCGACTGGTCCGCGATCCGGTCGTTTGCCATCGTGACCGCTGCGGCCCTTCCGCTGGTCGTCGGAATATTTGCCGATGATGCCAGCATGGTGGAGGAAATGATCGTCGCCACCCTTGGCATCGTCATCCTGGTGCTGCTGATCATTCGAGCACGCATCGCCGTCGCCGCATACGCAGAGTCGGAAAAGAGCCTGATCGAGCTGTCCCGAACCGACCCGCTCACGCGATTGCTCAACCGTCGCGGCCTGATCAACCATGCCATGACGGAAACACGCCCGATCGGCGTCGCCTACATCGATATCGATGGCTTCAAGCTGCTCAATGACGTTCATGGTCACGACTATGGCGACCGATTGCTGATCGAGGTCGGACAGCGCCTCGACAGCATTGCGAAGCCCGTGGTGGCCACGGCACGCATCGGCGGTGACGAGTTTGCGACATTGTTTGCGAACACGTCGAAAGGAGCCGTCGACCAGACGCGCCGCGCGATCGAAAATGCATTCAAGGCCGAATTCCTCATGTGCGACCGGCCTGTGCGCGTGACGGCCAGCACTGGTCTTGCCACTGCAGACTACAGCGGCCATGCAGACGATGCCCCGCCCGCGCCGACACGACACGAGCTCCTCGAATTGCTGCGCAAGGCGGACATCGCGCAATATTACGCCAAATCGAGTGGAGGCGATTGCAGCCGTTACTACACGGAGGCGATGCACGTCGAACGGGCACGCCAGGAACGCATCATCGACGCCCTCAAGGTCGTCGGAAATGACGACCTGTTCTACCTGGACTATCAGGCTATCGTCGATCTTGGCGGCGGAGAAATCGTCAGTGCGGAAGCGCTCGCACGCTTGCACTCGCCTGATCTCGACAACGTCTCCCCAGACGACTTCGTCCCCTTGGCGGAAAAGCATGGATACATCAACGCGTTGGGTGACTGGGTCTTCCACTCCGTGCTGACCTCCGTCGAGCTGGCCGTCGATACCCTACCCGGAAACTTCCGCATATCGGTGAATGTTTCGCCCCTGCAACTCGGATCGGACCATCTGGTCCATGCAGCCCTGTCCGCTGCCATCGACAAACCGGAGGCTGCGGCCCGGATCCGGATCGAAGTCACCGAATCGGCCTTTGTCGATGACGACAGTCTGGCACGACTGACAAAACTCAAGAAAGCTGGCTATTCCATTGCGATTGATGATTTCGGCAGCGAATACGCATCCCTGCAATATCTTGCCCGCCTCGATGTCGACACACTGAAGCTCGACCGGTCGTTCACAAGCCTGATCACCACCGAGCTGCGGACGAGGAAGATCGTCCAGCACATCATCGATCTGGCGTCTGAAATGAACATCATCGTGATTGCCGAAGGAATCGAGACGGCGGCCCAGCACGAAACCCTCGCCTCGATGGGCTGCCATTTCGGTCAGGGATTCCTGTGGGACCGTCCTGCCCGCAGTCTTGATCGGATTCTGGCAAAGTATCGGGGCGGCCCCTCACCCTGGCGGGCCGGTACACGGATGGCGCAACCCACGCCGCCTGTCCAAAATCCGGCAAATACTATCGGAGCGACAAGCATGATCCGACGTCACCCATCCCGCTCGGGCCCTACCTGACGAATGGATCGAAACAGGGTGAGTCTTCCGCAAACGGTTCACACCTTGGAACCGCCTTTGATCCATGACGGTTCGCCGTCGGGTTCGATCAGTTCGATGATGCCGTGGGCTTGCGGCCTCAGGTCGATAGTCGCGGGTTCACCGGTGCAGGTCACCGCAATCGCGGGAATGCAGGGAACAAACGATACAGGCAGGTTGATGACCGCACGGCAGGCAGCCTGGTTCAAGATTGCGATGCGCCCCCGTCCGGTCATCAGCAGCCAGCTGCCGTCCCCCGTGCGTCGTGGCTCGATGCCGCTGAAGGCTGCATAGCGTCGCGCCGCTTTGTCCGCATCCTCGACGCAGATGGCAATATCGCTCAGCGATTGCCAGCCATTCGCCTGCGGAGACCATGGCGGGCACCAGACATATTCAGGTGTGTGGTGCTGGCAAATCTGGATCCTCCCCTCGGACATGGCATTGGGAGGCACGCGCACTACCGAGAACCGTGCCACGGTGTCGGCATCCGGCTTCCCCTCGATTTTCACGGGGCGTTGCAGATTCACCAGAGGCAGGGGCTCGAAACCTCCAGTCTTGAGGCGCTCATGGTCTGCTTGCGCATTATCGCTACCGAATGCGATCAGATGAAACCCACGGTACCGATCGATTCGCTCGCGCATCTGCGAGGCCAGCGGTGAATCAGCGATCGGCGTCAGGAATTCGAGATAGCCTCGGGACAGAACCGCGAGCCGGTTGGCAGTTCCGGCAGCCGCAGGCTCACCGTCTGGCCCACGGTTGTACTGCGGCGTGAAGGGTGTCAGCCGCAGACCCAACCCTTCGAGCCGCTTTGCCAGTGCATCCAGATTATCAGTAAACAGTCCCACATGGTCGATTGTCAGTTTCGGCATGTTCTCCCCCATTTCCCGGCTTGTCGTCATGCTCTGCTCTCCCAGTCAAATCCGACGCTGCATGCAGGCAGCCATGATACGAAAGGGCATGGATACCGGCGGGCGCGCATTCACGCCGTGCGCAAGACGGTGGTCGGCCAGGCGGGCAAGCGTGAAGGCAGCCATGGCCGTTCGTGGCGGCGGGCGGCCAGCGCGGGCCCGCCGGAGATAGTTGCCGGCCTTCTCGCGGTCCCGGGGATCGCCACTGAGCGACAGGCTGTATGCAGCACCGACGGCCGAAGCGCGCCGCACCAGACCCGCGTCGCCAACTCCCAGCGTTTCGGCAAAAAGCCGCTGGAGCCTCGCCGCGGTACGCGTGGCAACCGACGCATCCACGTCTCCTGTCCGCTCGGGCATCTCGAGCATCGACGAGAACAGGTCGATGAGATCATAGAGGCCATCGCGATTCAACGCGGCGATATCCAGCAGGTCGGGCAGAAAATCAGGCCCCGCACGATCATTTGCCGCGAGCCGATCGCGCCACCATTGCAGGCGGATCAGGCCAAGGAAAGGTTCGCTTGCAAGGTGGGGAATTCTTCGCAGTTCATGATGAAACAGGATGAGTGCGGTCAGCTGTCGTCGCGATCCAGCGGGCATGAAGGGGACCGTTGCGATCGAGATGTAGCGGTCGAGATCACAATCGGCCGCGGCTTCGGCCATGGCAGCCGGGTTTGAATTGCGCTTGTCCTGTTCAACTGTAATGTTCCCGCCCATGAAACCCGTAACCACCTCGAACCGAAATCGTGCCCGCGACAACCTCGCACGCCTGACATTCGGCCGGGACAGCCTGATCTGTCATGAGGCCCGAAACTTCGGCCAGGCCAGGCAGGAGTTGTTCGTTGCCACCTATATGGCGATGCGGATGATCGATGACCATGTCGATCATCAGCCGGCTTGCGATCGCGGCCCTGAAAGCCCGACCCTGGCACGCATCGCGTCGTGGCGCGAGAATATCCGCACTGCTGCATCGGGAATCGCTCCCGGGACCCACGACCCGCTCGAAGCCGATATACTGTTCGAACTTTCGCGCACCCTGCCCGGCGCGGACCTCGGCCCGCGCCCCTGGGATGCCCTGGCCCTGGCCATGCGAGCGGATGCACTCGGACAGCTGATGCCGACATTCGAGGATTTTCTCGCCTATGCGGAAGGTGCCACTGTGGCGCCGACCTATGTCTTCACCTGGCTGCTCGCCGCCGACGACAGCACATGCAATCTGTCTTCGAACACGAGCAATGAGGAAATCTGGGATCTTGCCCGCCCGTTGGGAATCAGTTGCTATCTCACGCACATCATGCGCGACCTCGTGCAGGATGCCCGCGCCGGCCACAACCTTCTCACCATTCCACGGGAATTGTGGGACGATCTGTCGGATGATCGCGAGGCGCTCGCAAGCCGGCTTGCGGGAGAAGGTGCGCGGGAGGTGATAATCCTCCGCCATCGCCTGTTCGAACGATTGTCGACTTTCGCCAATGCCACGAATGAGGCACGCAACCGGCTGATGCAGATTCTCGCCCCGGAGAACCAGCTCATTCTCAAGCGAATTCTTGCTCATTATGCGAATTGTGCCATTCAAATGACGTCTTCGCGAGGAAATGAACGGCATATCCGCGCTGAAACCTGACCCTTGGGCCTTCCCACAAGCGCCCATTGCTCCTATCTAGCGGGTTGGAGACCGCTATTTCCATCACGATCGAAAAGATGAGGAAACCATGGCATTCGAGCTCCCAGACCTACCGTACGACTATGAAGCGCTGGCTCCCTACATGTCGTCGCAGACCCTGCACCTGCACCACGACAAGCATCACCAGACCTATGTCACCAATCTCAATAACCTGATCGAAGGCTCGGGACTCGAAGGCAAAAGCCTTGAGGACATCGTCGTTGAGAGCTCCAAGGACCCGGCCAAGGCGGGTATCCTCAACAATGCCGGTCAGCACTGGAACCATTGCCTGTTCTGGCGGGTAATGAGGAAGGGCGGTGGCGGCAAGCCCGGCGGCGAGGTTGCCCGTCGCATCGACAACGATTTCGGCGGCTACGACAAGTTTGCCGAGGCGTTCAAGCAGGCTGGCGCCACCCAGTTCGGTTCGGGCTGGGCCTGGCTGGCGCTGGATGGCGACAAGCTCAAGGTGACGAAGACCGCCAACGGTCTCAATCCGTTGGTCGATGGCATGATCCCCCTGCTTGGTATCGACGTATGGGAGCATGCCTATTACCTGGATTACCAGAACCGTCGCCCGGAATATCTGGCAGCATTCCTGAACAATCTGGTAAACTGGGAAGCGGTCGAAGGCGAACTCGCCAACGCCACCGCCTGATCCCCGAAGTCCTGCCGGCCATTTGGTCGGTCGCTTCGATCGAAAACGGGGCCGGCTTTCGGCCCCGTTTGCCTGTCGAGGATGATATTGCTCATGGATCTGCACAAGACACTCATCGCCCTGGCACTCACGATGGCCATCAGCGGTTGTGCCGCGACGTCAACGAGCATTGCCAAGCGCAATCTCGATGTGCAGACGAAGATGTCGGACACCATTTTCCTGGATCCGGTGAGACCGTCGGCAAGAGTTGTCTATGTCGAGGTTCGCAATACCTCCGACAAGCCTGACTTCGACATCGAACGCGACATCATCGAAAAATTGAATGTCAACGGCTTTCGGGTGACGGGCGACCCGGATCGTGCACAGTTCATGCTGCAGGCCAATGTGCTACAGGCCGGGAAGACCAGCCAGACAGCCGCCGAGGAAGCCAATCGGGGTGGGTTCGGCAGTGTCCTCACCGGTGGGGCCGTCGGCGCCGCTGCCGGTTGGGGTCTCGGCAAGGCCGGTGGCAAGGATAGCGTCTTGACGGCCGGCGGTGCATTGCTTGGCGCGGGTATCGCCACAGTGGCCGATGCATTCGTGCAGGATGTCACCTATTCGATCATCACCGATATCCAGATCTCGGAGCGCGTGGCCCCTGGCGATTATGTGAGCCAGGACGAGGAACTGAAATCGTCTCAGGGATCGAGCGGTTCGATCAGCCAGTATTCGAGCGGTCAGGGCCGATGGAAGCGCTATAGAAGCCGTGTGGTTTCCACGGCCAACCAGGCCAATCTCGACTGGCCGGATGCGGCGCCACAACTGGTTGATGGTCTCACCCGTTCGATTGCGGGCATTTTCTGAGTCCGGCGATACAGGGTGCACCGAGCCGGATGGCAAACTCCCCGACGGAAATCCGCCATAGCAAATCTTCAACTATCGCGTCAGATTTGCTATGCCCTTGTCAACGTTCAGGCTCGATGGTTCTTTCCCGACATGTCACGGAACTGCCCGAATTGCGGTGCTCAGCTCGAAACACGTATTCAACGGTTGAAAATCGTCACCTGTAACTATTGCGACAGTGTCGTCATGCTTGAGGACGATGCCTTGCGACTGGCCGGCAGGAGCGGCACCATGGCCACCGTACCATCGCTCATCGAGATGCACCGGAGCTTTTCCTGGCGTGGTCGCAGTTTCACACCGATGGGGCATGCGCGGATCGATTACGAGCATGGCTTCTGGGATGAATGGTGGGTGGTCGAACACGGTGATGGCGTCTGGATCAGCGTCGACGAAGGCGATCTCGCCTTCGAGCGCCCCCTTCCTCACGACTCCATCCAGCTCGACGACTGGTCCCGCATGCGGCTCGGCAACGGTATCGTCGTCGCGGGTCGAACACTGGTTGTCAGCGAGATCGGCACGGGCATCGTGCGTGCCGTGCGCGGCGAACTGCCGGAAGTTCTCATGCCCGGCCAACGCTTCGATTATGCCCATTTGAGTGGCCCGCTGTCGCAACTGGTGACCATCGAAAACGAAAATGGCGACATTACCGGCACCGATGGATTATGGGTCGATCCCTTCGAGATCGAGATCGCATGATCACCGCTCCGGAAACTCTGCGATCAATCCAGTGCACTTCCTGCGCGGCACCCCTGCCGCTTAAAGGGGGGCATCAGGTACGCAGCCTCGTCTGTTCCTATTGCGGGGCCGTAATGGATGCACATGCCGACTTTGCCATCCTGGCCCAGTATCGCAATCTCGAACGTCCCTCGAGTCCGTTCGGTATTGGCATGGAGGGGCAGATCAAGGGCGTACCGTTCGCAATCATCGGCACGGTCGCTTATCGTAGCCGCGATGAGTGGGGTGTGTATGACTGGGTCAGTTACCAGATCTTCTCCCCCACCCACGGTTATGCATGGCTGACCTGGAACGATGCCCATGTCATCTTCAGCCGACGGGTTCGTGACCTGCCCGATCCGCCCGTCTTGTCAGACTTCCATCGCAAGGGCACTGTGACATTCCGTGACCGGATCTACAGGCAGTACGAGCGCTACGAGGCGAACATCACGTTCGTCGAGGGTGAACTGACCTGGCTCGCGCACCTCGGCGACACGACAAGTATCGTCGAAGCCATCTCCCCGCCCTTCGTCTTCGAATACGAGCAATCCGGCAGCGAGCTTGAATATACTCTATCGGAATATATCCCTCGATCCGAGGCTGAAGCGGCATTTGGTGTCGATCTCGGCGCCTCACGCAGTGCGGACATTCACCCCGCCCAGCCCTTCGAGGAAAGTGCCTTCACCACGGCTATTGCCAGCGTCGGTCCGTTTGCCACAGCCGCAGCCCTATGCGGCCTGCTCATGACATGGGTCATCGGAGGCGGAACGGTCGTCTTGAATGACAGTTTCGGCAACCCTGCCAGTGGACTCAGCCCGCTTTCCTTCGAAATCCATCGCCCGAATCAACTTGTGAATCTCGAAATGCGCTCACCGGTCGACAATGGCTGGGCCTATTACGACGTGTCCATAGAAGACGACGAAGGCGAACCCATTCTCGAACTGGGATCCGAGATTTCCTATTATCACGGCTATGACGATGGCCATTGGAGCGAGGGATCGCAAACGACCTCCACACTCTTTCGCGTTCCGGCCGCCGGTCGGTACAACATGGAGATCGAGCTCGATCCGGAAAGCGTCCAGGTGCCGCCGCTGCAGGTCCGGATCCTCGAAGGTGCGATGCCCCGGCGTTACTTCACAGGCTTGCTGGCAATCTCGATCCTTTGTATGGCCATGCCTGCATACAGGCGGTGGAAATTCGAGAAGAAGCGCTGGGACGACACCGATGACTAGACTCGTGGCGACCGTCTTCATCGTGATAACGGCCGGTGTAACCTATGCCACCTGGTACGGTGTGGGGGCTGAAAGCAGTACGGTGGTCCGCAGCGTCCGCTCCGGCAGTCTGGGCAACGGCACAAGTTTTGGCGTCAAGTAACGGGTAGAGGTTCCATGGATATCCTCGACGGCATCAGGTTGAGCGAGTTGGTCGCCACGATTGTCTACACCTTTCTGGGGTTCGGGCTGTTCCTCGCCTGTTTTTGGATTCTCGACAAGATCACCCATTTCTCGATCCAGAAAGAGTTGATCGAGGACCAGAACATCGCCCTTGCCATCCTCATGGGCGCGGCCGCGATAGCCCTTTCGATCATCATCGGCAACGTCATCCGATAACCCGCGAACAACCCTGATCGTGGATGCCAATCCCTACCTGCCGCTGCTCGTCGCGACTTTCGTCATCGCCACGGCGGGTCTGGTCTACGAGTTGATCGCCGGGACCGTCTCCAGCTATCTGCTGGGCGATTCGGTCTATCAGTTCTCGCTCGTCATTGGCCTGTTCATGTCGGCCATGGGCATTGGTGCATGGCTCTCGCGTCATGTCGAACACATCGAATCGGCCTTTATAGTGACCCAGGTGGCGTTGGCAACGGCCGGCGGACTCAGCGCATTGGCATTGTTCAATGCCTTTGTGCTGATCGACAATTATGATGCGCTGCTGTTCACGCTCTGCATACTCATCGGGACGCTGGTCGGACTGGAGATTCCGCTGGTTCTTCGGATTCTCGAACGTCGCGCCGAACTGCGTATCAACATCTCCAACATTCTCACCGCCGACTATATCGGCGCACTCGCTGCGGCTCTGCTTTTTCCATTGGTACTGGTGCCGCAGCTGGGGCTGATCCGCACCGCCCTGGTGTTCGGACTGCTGAACCTCGCCACAGCCCTGCTGGCTGCGCGCCTGTTCCACCTGCCGCGAACCCTTTGGTTGATCCTGCCCAGTCTGGCCGTCCTGTGCACGGCCTTCGTCAACAGCGAGCGCATGGTCGGCTTCATCGAGGCAAGGCTGTTCGATTCGGAAATTATCTTCAGTGAGGATACCCCCTATCAGCGACTGGTGGTTACAGCGGAAAGGGACCGCGTGCAGCTGTTCCTCAATGGCAACCTGCAATTCGACACGCTGGATGAATATCGCTATCATGAGAGCCTCGTCCATCCCGTCATGTCGCGAGCAAGTCGCCGCAACAATGTGCTCATACTGGGTGGCGGCGATGGGATGGGCGCGCGTGAGGTGGAACGTTGGCCTGACGTCGATCATATCACCCTGGTCGATATCGATCCGGTGATGACATCCCTTTTTCGTGACAATGACCGGCTGGCTTCGTTGAATGGCCGATCCCTGAACGATCCGAGGGTGGAGATCGTCAACGAGGATGGCTGGAAATTTCTCGAAAGCAACGATCAGCTCTACGACGTCATCATTCTGGATCTGCCCGATCCCCACGACCTGCAGATTTCGCGCCTCTACAGCCGCAGCTTCTACAGCCTGCTCGCCGGACACATGTCGCATGACGGGTTGCTCGTCACCCAGGCAACGTCGCCGTTGTTTGCCCGGGAGGCGTTCTGGTGCATCGAGGAAACCCTGGGAGCGACGCTTTCCCCCTTGGACAAGGGAGAGACGTTCTACACCCTCCCTTACCATGCCTATGTCCCCAGCTTCGGCGAATGGGGATTCGTCATGGCCGGCATGCGTATTCCGCGCAATCCGCATGCCGCCATACCGGATGGATTGCGCTTCTTCGAACCATCAATGTTCGAAGAGATGCAGTATTTTCCTGACGATATGGCGAAGGTCGATATTGAGGAGAACACCATCATCGACCACCCGTTGCCAGCCTATTATGAAAAGGGCTGGGACCACTGGTTCCGCTGACAGCACTGCCCAAGTCATGTCAACAATGGTCAGCATGGATATGAAGTCAGAACGGAGGTCCGGACTCCATATCCACCCTGCTCAGTCGTAGACCATCACCGAAGGATTGGTCGCCGTCGTGCTGCTGTGTCCGCCGCGCATGGCATCGAAGAACTCCCTTCCGACGCTGCGCCAGGCCTGTTCGAGGGGGTCATCCCAGGCCTCGCCAATCATCTCGGCCAAGAGCGAGATCCATGACTGCGCCAGTGTATCGTAGTCCCGGCTGCGCACCCCCAGAACGGCCAGATCCCGACCGGAATTGCGCAACATGGGTTCGATGTTCTGCCAATAGAGAGCACATCGTGCCGCCTCAAGCAATGCGATCGCCAGTTGCTCCGACGGCTCTCCACGCAATCTTCCGGCAAGCTCCGGAAGTGATTTTCCCACTCGGTCGACAAGCCCGGCAGCGAGCACGCTTCGTTGACCGGCAAGAAGAACGAGACTTCGACGCAGATGATGATAGTCGACCTGATTCATTGTTCCGGGGTCCAGCTTGATCCATGCGGGATCACCATGCACCCAAGGGGTTTAAATGTTCGTGAACCCCGAAGCCGATTCCGGCCTGCCAACGTCGAGCGTGACGATGTCACCCATCCCGGGATCGAAGACAGCGTCCGAGCATCGCAACGGCCTTTTCGCCCGGCACATGGACCAGATCCGAGATCTTCATCATTCCAAGACTGTCATGAAAGCGTAATGATCGTGGATTGGGCGGCAGGGTATTCACCTCGCAGAACAACCATTGGGCATCATCCGCGAAATCCTCGACGAAACGATCATAGAGAGCTCGGCCTGCCCCCAGGCCACGTGCGGCCTCGTCGATCATGATCCGGTCGACATAGATGAACCGATCGTAGCGCTGGTTGAACCAGAGATAATTCGGACTGCGATAGGCAGCGCCTTCACGCATGCCGAGCAATACACCCACCGGACGATCACCCATGAATGCCGCTCCCAGCCAGTGCGGCATCGCAAGGCGCTCCATAAGCCCGGCATGGTCCATGCTCCCTACCTCGGGAACATTGGCAGCGTTGATTCCCAGTATCCAGTCGTGAAATTCCGGGCCGATTCGGCGTACAGTCACACTTTGTCGCGGAATTTTACGCGAATCAGACACTTCTTCTCCTCAAATCCCAGAATATTCGAGCTGGTCCCGAAGAAGGCCCAGTTCGGCTACTTACCAACGCGTATCAATCGGGATCAAGCCAGACCTTTTCGAAATGCATTTCATAGGCCGGATGCATAGCATCATTGTGAACACCGGGCACACAGTGTTTTGACAGTGATTTCCAATAGGGCTGGATAATCACACCCGATCTTTGAAGAATAAGTTCCAGATCCCTCATGACTTCCCGACGCCTGTCAGCATCCGCGATGGACATGGCCTGCTTGAGTTTCCTGTCGAACTCCGGATCGCTGAACCCCGTCTCGTTCCACGACTCGCCGGTCCTGTAAGCCAGTGCAAGCACCTGAACCCCAAGCGGGCGCATGTTCCAGTTCGTGATCGAAAAAGGGTATCGGGTCCAATTATTCCAGTAGATATCTCCTGGATAGACGGTACGGCGCACATTGAACCCGGCCTCACGCAACTGAACCGCAACCTCGTCAGCCGTATCCCGCCTGTCCTCGTCGTCGATGGAAACGAGCTCATGTCCGAAGTCGAGCTGCCCCGCTTCGGCCATGAGCGCCCTCGCCTTGTCGAGATCGCGCCGGACTCTCGGCAACTCGGCGTATTCGGGGTGTATCGGACTGACATGATGGTTTTCGGCGACAACCCCGAACCCCCTGCAACTCGACATGAGCACCCTCTCGTTGTCGACGGCGAACTGTAGGGCCTGCCGGACACGGATATCGTTGTAGGGCGATTGATGGATGTTGGTACGGATCACCACGGTGTCCGCCGATACGGCATCATGCCGTGTCAGGCCGAGCGCATCCATGACAGCGATGTTTTCTCCCGTTGTCTCGTAGTTCGTATGGATATCTCCATTTCGAAAGGCGGCCGCTATGGCCTGCTGATCGCTACCGAAGTCGATCCACTCGATACCGTCGAGAAAGACGTCACCACCCCACCAGCCTTCGCGACGACTGACAGACGCCGATATCCCCATATCGAGATGATCGAGCTGAAACGGTCCGGTGCCGACAGGCCATGCCGAAAGCCTGGCACCAGTACGGTCGAAGTCGCGATGAACGATCAGTGCAGGATAATCCGACATCCCGGGAATGATGGTGATATCGGGAGATGACAGATGAAGCCTGAGTGTATGGTCGTCAACCCGCTCGACCGCATCTGCGTAAATGCGGTCGGTCTTAGGGTCAATCAGCGGTGTCATGCGCCCGGCCATCGAATTTCCGGGGACAGTCCGGTCACACCAGCGTTCGATGTTGAAGATCACGTCATCAACATTGAACGGATCGCCATTGCTCCAGGTGACACCCTTGCGCACATGCAAGGTATAGTCCCGCGCATCGTCACTTATGTCCCATGATTGGAGCAACCATGGCTCGAAGGTGAAGCTGGTCGTGTACCGCACCAACGGCTCGACGAATTGCCGGGCGATATTGGCCATCTCGGACCACGCGAAGACTCGCGGGTCTCCAAGCGGACGAACCCGCATGGCGACCTTCAGCACCCCGCCCCTGACACCGGACGAGGCCTGAGCCAGGCTCGGTACCGCCTGGCCGATCAACCCATATGCCGCTGCGGTGGTTGCACCAAAGGCTGTCGCAAGTGCAAGAAACTCGCGCCTGTTCAGCCTTCCCGCATGGATATCCTGCCTGAAGATGTCGATGAACGGATGCCGTCCCGAAGATTTATCCATGTCATGGTCCCTGCAATCACCGTTTCATACTGAAGGCAACGAACCACAGCACCATACCTTCAGCATCCCGACAGGATAACCAATGCTGGTTTACAAATCATGGATACGGATATCTTTCCCCGACAGGAGATATGCGGCTGTCCGCTCCATGCCGCACGTCACGGGGATATTTGTCAGGCAAACCACCAACGCTGGAACGAGCGGGCACCGTCGAGTTCCCAGTTCCCCGCGAGGTTCGGGCCATGCAGCAGGTTCGAGCGGCGAGCATAAACCCGATTGCGGAAGAACGGCACGATGGCACCGCCATCGTCGCGGCAGAGTTGCTGCATCTCGCGATACATTTCCGTTCGCCTGCCATTATCGAGTTCGGCCTTGGCCTCGTCCAAAAGCATGTTGAAACGCTCGTTGTCCCAATGGCTTTCGTTCCACGGGGCACCTTTCTTGTAGGCCAGCGAGAACATCACATCAGGCGTCGGCCGCTGCCCCCACTGAACCACCACGAACGGCTTCTTCAGCCAGACATTCGACCAGTAACCGTCATTCGGTTCGCGTATCACATTGATATCGATACCACATGCCGCAGCACTCTCCTTGAAGAGAACCGCCATGTCGACCGCACCCGAGAAGATGAAATCGGCCGTCGACAGATCGACCGCCAGCTTGCTGAGCCCGGCCTGCTTGAGGTGGAACTTCGCCTTGTCGGGATCGTAATGACGTTGTTCGAGGTTGGCCCAGTATGGCAATGACTGGCCAATCGGGTGGTCGTTTCCGACGGTACCATGTCCCAGGAGGATCTTTTCGACGACCGCGTCGCGATCAATGCCAAACTTCAACGCCAGGCGAACATTGACATCGTCGAACGGTGCGGTGTCGCAGAACATCGGGATCGTGACATGTGCCCCGCTCGGAACCTCGTCGACCTCGATGTTCGGATCGCGCCCCAGCAGTGCCACCGTCTTCAGGTCGACATCGCTGATGGCGTCGAACTCTCCGGTCACGAGTGCGGTCTGCCGCGCATTGACATCATTGACCACCGTGGTCACGACCGAATCGAAGAAGGCCTGATTCTCGCGAAAATAACCGTCATGTCGGGACAGTTCCGTACGCACCCCCGGGTCGTGCGCCTCGATCTTGTAGGGTCCTGTCCCGATGCCACTTTCCCAATCGACATTTCCTTCGCCATCGGAAGGCATCATCACCAGGTGATAGTCCGACAGGAGATAAGGAAGATCGGCATTGCCGCTTTTGGCTTCGACGATCAACGCATGTTTTCCGTCGGCACGGATGTCTTCTATGTCTTCCAGCAATGGCTTCGCCGCCGAAGGCGAATTCTCCTTTCGATGGAAATTGAGCGAATCGACAGCATCGCTTGAGGTGAACTCCTTGCCATTGTGAAACTCCACTCCTTTGGCGAGTTCAAACCTCCAGGTTCTTGCCCCGTTGGAGGCTTCCCAACTCGCAGCCGCATCCGGTCCTATCTCGTTGGTATTCGTGATTTCGGTAAGATAGCTGCGCATCGCGTGGTTCAGCTGGATCATGTAGACGCTTTCCGTCGTCCCGGGATCAAGCTTGTCGGTGGTATTACCATCATGCATGCCAACGCGATAGTTGCCTCCCCGCTTGGGCGTCTGGGCTTCGACACTGCTGGCCCACATTGCAGTTGCTGCACTCACGGTCATGCCTGTCGCCAGCGCATCCCGCATGAATTGTCGCCGGCCGATCGTTCGCGAACGACCGCGTTCGATCAGATGGTCAATGAAGAGGTCTTTGGAATTCTGCGTCATGTTTGACACGTCCTCTTGGAAGAGTGGTCATTCATGCGACGCGATCAGACGCGTCACGCGGAGGCGCTACCTGGTACGCAGGCAATCGCTCGAACCCTATGTCATGGGCGGCATGACGTCAAATCTGCCCGGGAAGCCCCGATTCAGCGGTGCCCGTGTACAGGAGACATCTCAAACATTGCGCAGGCGCTCCGGCGTGCAGATGGAACGTTGGGTCGCTTCGCGGATGAACGATACGATCTCCATGACCCGGGGGCGGTCGGCAAACAGTTCCGCAACTTCGGCCAGCCTGTCGGCAAACGTTCCCTCGCTTTCGAACATCATGCGGTAAGCCTGACGCATGACGATGATTTCATCATGGCCTATGCCCCGACGTTTCATGCCGACCGTATTCAGGCCCGAAAGATGCGCACGGTTGCCCATGACCGAACCATAGGGAATGACATCGCGCTCAACCCCGCTCATGCCGCCGATCATGGCATGGTGGCCAATCCGCACATATTGGTGGATGGCAGACAGGCCACCGAGAACCGCGTGATCTCCGACATGGACATGACCGCCCAAGGTGGCATTGTTCGCCATGACCACATGATTGCCAACCTGACAGTCATGAGCAACGTGGGTTGTGGCCATCAGCAGGCAATCCGTCCCGACGCGGGTGACCATGCCACCGCGTTCGGTGCCGGGATTCAGGGTTACATGCTCGCGGATCACCGTGCGTGCGCCGATGAAGAGTTCCGACGGTTCACCACGATATTTCATGTCCTGGGGCGGCTGGCCGATGACTGCAAAGGGATGGACCCGGCACTCCTTGCCAAGCTGCGTACGGCCATCAATGACGACGTGTGAAATCAGCCGACAGTCATCGCCGAGAACGACATCGGGGCCGACGATGCAATAGGGACCGATCTCTACCCCCGGCGAGATTGTTGCACGAGCATCAACAATCGCCGTCGGATGGATAGATGTCATTTCATGCGTCCAGCACCTTGGCTGTAAACAGGGTCTCGGCCACCACATCGTCCCCGACCCTCGCCGTGCCCGCAAAGCGCCAGATACCGAGTTTCTGCCGTTCCTTGCACACCTCGAAGCGAAGCAGCACGCCCGGCCTGACCGGCCGGCGGAAGCGGGCCTGGTCGACGGCCATGAAGTAGACGCCGTCGCCCTGCCCCAAACGGTTGCGCGACGACACCACCAGGACAGCCGCCGTCTGGGCCATGGCCTCGATGAGCAGCACTCCGGGCATGATCGGGTCACCGGGGAAATGGCCCTGGAAAAATGGTTCGTTGAGAGTGACGCCCTTGATCCCGACGGCCCGTTCGAAGGCGGTCATTTCCGTGACCCGATCCACCAGCAAAAACGGATAGCGATGCGGGATACAATCGATGATCTGATGTGCCTCAACATCGGCGAGCACGGTCCCCGGCTCGAATGCTGGCTCGGTCATGAGAGTTTTTCTCCGTTCTTTCGTTCAAATCCCGACAGCAACCGACGCAATACCGCAATCTCGCGACGCCAACGACCGATCGGCTGCGCCGGGAACCCCCCATACACGACACCATCCGGAACGTCTCTCGTCACACCGGAACGGGCAGCAAGCCGTACGCCCGAACCGATGCTCAAATGCCCCGCGACCCCGGTCTGCCCTCCCAGGACCGATCGATCACCAACCTCGCTGCTTCCCGACAACCCCGTCTGGGCAACGATCACCGCTCCGGTGCCAATGCGCACATTGTGGGCGACCATCACCAGATTGTCGATCCGACTATGGGCTCCGATCACGGTATCCTTGAGGCTGCCCCTGTGAATGGTCGTATTCGCACCGATCCGCACGCCATCCTCGACGATAACACGACCGAGTTGGGGAATATCCTCGAATGGAAACTGCCCCATGGCAAAACCGAACCCGGCTTCGCCAATGACCGCGCCGGCCTGAATGACGACATCATCGCCGATCAGCGCATGACTGACCTTGGCCCCGGCCCCGACAGCGGTTCGCGCACCGATGACAACGCCGGAGCCGATGACCGCATGAGCCGCAATCCGTACCCCTTCCCCGATTTCGGCCCCCGCGTGAACGACGACGCCCGGAGCCAGGTGAACACGCTCATGAACAACGGCATGACGATCGACGAAAGCCTGCCCGAAGCGTTCATCGCGTTTGAAAGGCATGTCCCGTGGGCAGGGCTCCGGATGAAACGCCCGGGCAATGCGACCAAAAGCCATTTGCGGGTCAACGACGACAATGGCCAGTGCCGAAGGCGGCAGGCTCGAACGCTGTCCTTCCGCCACGACGATCAGGCCAGCCCTTGATACCGCTGCCATGTCACGATAGCGCGGAGCAGCCAGGACGGACACATCGTCCGGCGCAGCATCGTCGAGTGCTGCGACACCGTTGAACGGTCGGTTTACGGTCTCCCCGCCAACCAGAATTCCGCCCGAATGGTGCAATAACTGCGGCAAGGCCAGAGGCCCCGAATGACCGAAAAACCTCGGGTCGGCCATCGTCAGTCGGCGCTGGCGTCAGAAAGCTTCACATCGGGCAGTTTGGCGTCGAGCCGTGTCAGCACTTCCTCGGTCAGATCGATGCGCGGCGAAAAAAGGAGCACGCCCGAGCTCGGCAACACAACGTTGAAGCCGGCCCGCTCCGCCAGATCGCCTACTACCTCGATCAGGGTATTGCGCACCTGGGAAAGGGCTTCGGACGAGACATCGTCAAGCTGGCGTCGCCGTTCCTGGACCATTCGCTGGACTTCGCCGACATCGGCCTCGAACGCCTGCCGCTTCTCTGCATAGGCTTCGGCAGACAGGATCGTCCGCCGCTTCGTCAATGCCTTGTCCTCTTCATGCAGACGCTGCTCTTCCCTGGCGATCTGGTCCTGGTAACGCTTTCGGCGCGCCTCGACCTGGTTGCGTATGCTCTGGGCTGCCTTGGCATCTCGCAGGATACGCTGATAATCGATCACCGCGGCAACAGCCGGCTCCAGAGGCTCCACAGCCTGCGCCATGGCCACTGCAGGCAACAAAGTCCCGACAAGCCCCACAACGAGAAAGAGGAGTCGAACCATGGGTGTTACCTCAGAACCTTGTGCCGAATGAGATTCTGAAACTCTCTGTCTGGTCTTCATCCTTCTTGACCACGGCCTGCGCAAAGTCGATCGACAAGGGGCCAAGCGGCGAAAGCCAGGACAAGCCAATGCCCGCACCGACCCTCGGATCGCTGTTGTCGATCAGGGTCGGACCGTGCACGTCGATTTCATGCAATGAACCGACATCGACAAATGTGCGTCCGAACATTCTCAACTCCTCGGGCAGCCCCAGAGGGAAACGAACCTCGGCCGTTCCCGTATAGTACAAGTTCCCTCCCAGCGAGTCGTCCGTCTCCGAGTCGCGCGGCCCGATGCCGCCTGCCTTGAATCCGCGCAGGCTCGAACCACCGATGAAGAAACGGTTGGACAAATGAACATCCTCGCCAGTCAAGCCGTGAATGTAACCGAAACCCGCGCCCAAATTCAACACAACGTCAGGGTAAATCTGATAGTAGTAATCTGCACGGCCCTCATTCATGATGAATTTGTTGTCACCGCCGAGTCCTGCCAGTTCCTGATCGAGCCGCAACAGGTAACCTTCAGATGGAAGAAAGCGAGTGTCACGCAAGTCATAAGTGAACGTTTCGCCTATGGAAGATGTTATACGACTGCCTTCCTCTTCACGGATGAACACCGAAGCTGAATTCGAGACACTTTCGATCTTGTCCTCGCGTAGTGTGTACCGGACCGAATGGTGCAGATGTTCGGTGAGCGGATAGTCGGCACGAAGCACGCCGCCGGTCGATGTCTCGTCGAACGAACTTTCCGATTGAAAATCGGTCCTGCGCCGGAAGACGTCGATTCCCGCAGCCAATTCCCGATCGAGGAAATAGGGATTGGTGTAGCTGAACTCGACGTCCTGCCGACGGCCTGAAACGGTAAGGTTCGAGGAGATGCTGTTTCCCGTACCGAGAAGATTGCGTTCGGTCAGACGGATATCGAACAACGGACCATCGCTGGTCGAAAAGCCGGCACCGAACGAAAGTTCACCTGTCGATCGTTCCGAGACCTTGACATTGATGTCGATGCGATCGGCAGCCGCAGCCTGACTGGTGGTCACATCGACACTGTCGAAATAGCCCAGATTGCGAATGCGTTGCTGCGAACGCCTCAGCAGCGCCACATTATAGGCATCTCCTTCGGACAACCGCATCTCGCGACGGATCACTTCATCCAGCGTGCGGACGTTCCCGGTAATGTTGATCCTGTCGACATAGACCCGCTGCCCCTCGGCGATCGAATAGGTAATCGCGATCGTCAGCGCATCGCGATCAATCTGCGTCACCGGATCAATATTGGCAAAGGCGTAGCCCAGTTCGCCGGTCTTGTCGGTGAGCGCCTGGATGGTACTTTCCACCTGGTTGGCATTGTAGACCTCGCCTTCCTCGGTCTGGACCAGTGATCGCAGGTCATCGAGTGAAAGGTCACGTATGGAGCTTTCGAGATCGATCTTACCGAAATGGTAAAGGTCTCCCTCGTCGACCGTGAACGTGATGTAGAAAGCACTGCCATCCGGCGTAAGTTCAGCGATGGCCGAAACGACCGCGAATTCGGCATATCCCCGTTCGAGATAGAAACGACGAAGCAATTCCTGATCGAAGGCGAGACGGTCGGGATCGTAGGTATCCGCGCTGGACAATATCCGCCAGAACGCGCTTTCCTTCGTCTCGATCACACCCCGCAGGGTGTTGTCCGAGAACTTCTCGTTACCGATAAAGCTTATGCCGGCGACCTTGGTCTCGGGACCTTCCTCGATCTCGAAGACGAGATCGACACGATTCTGGTCAAGTTCGATGATCTTTGGATTGACCTGCGCGGCATAGCGACCGTTTCGTCGGTATAACTCAAGGATGCGGGATACGGCTGTCTGCACACGCGCTCGGGTGTAGACCACCCGTGGCCGGATCTGGACCTCCGATTCGAGCACGCTATCCTCGATACGGAGATTGCCTTCGAACGCGACCCGGTTGACGATCGGATTCTCGACCACCGACACGACGAGATCATTCCCCGTCCGGCGAATGACCACATCGTCGAACAAACCGGTGGCAAAGAGATTTTTCAGGGAATTGTCGAGCGCTGTCGAATCGAAGGTATCGCCGCGATGTATCGACAGATAGCTTTCAACTGTGGCATCTTCGATACGCTGGTTGCCTTCAATGATGATGTTCTGAATGCGGTCGTCAGGCGATTCCGCCCGAACTGGAAATGCAATCGGAAGTTGGGTCGCAAGGAACAGCAAGGCTCCGATAACAGATAGCATACGACGCATGATTGAACCCATGTCTCCAGGCCACGACTGAAAGCACTCCCTTGCCGAGATATAGGGGAGTGGCTCGCCCGCGGCGGAAACCCGGCCATTGGCCCGGAGACGCAGGTGCGTTCAGGCTTCGAATGCGGTTAAAAATCCGCGCCCAGCCTTTGAAATCAGGAGATGAGTCCAGTCACGAACGATATCACGTCAAGATGAACGAGATCGTTCCAAGTGGCGAAAACCATAAGACTCAACACCATCGCCAGACCGACCCGAAAGGCGATCTCCTGACTTCTCTCCGTCAATGGCCGCCCGCGTGCGGCCTCGATGGTGTAGAGCACGATATGACCGCCGTCCAGCATCGGGATGGGGAACAAATTGATCAGCCCCAGATTGATTGAAAGGACCGCTGTGAACCATATGGCGGGAACCAGACCGTCCTGTGCGATCTCTCCCGACATCTGGGCAATGCGCAGCGGGCCTCCCAGTTCGTCCGCACTGCGGCTGCCGACAATCATCTCGCCCAGCGCCTTGAGGGTACCGACGACCATCTTGCCGGTTTCGGACACGGCCTCGAATACGGCCATCCCCGGCGAACTCGTCCTGAACTCGATGGAGTTGCTGGTTATACCAACCAACCCGACCCGGTGCACCTGACCGAAACGATCCTCGATTTCCTCAAGGGCCGGCGTCACGGTGACATCGAACTGCGTATCCCCGCGCCTGACCGTGAACAGCAGAGGCATCTCGGCTGCCGGCCGCACATATTCCTGCAGATCCTGAAAACTCGAAATTGCCGCGCCATCAACCGCCACGATACGGTCTTCCGGAAGCAGACCTGCCTCGGCAGCCGGACTGCCGTCCCGGATCTCCGCCACGACTGCCGGAGTGTACGGGCGGCCACTGATCATGAACAGTCCGGCAAGGACGGCAATGGCGAAGATGAAATTGGCTGCCGGTCCGGCAACGACGACCGCCATCCGCTGCCACACCGTCTTTGCCGGAAAACTGTCCGGATCCTCGGCTGTCGCGGCATCCGCAGTCGCACTGGTGGCATCGGCGTCACCCAGCATCTTCACATAGCCGCCAAGGGGTATCCAGCTGACCTTCCAGCGGGTGCCATGCCGATCGTTGAAGCCGAAAATCTCCTGCCCGAAACCGATAGAGAAAGTCTCGACCTTGATGCCGTTACGCCGTGCGACCCAATAGTGACCGTATTCATGAATGAAAACGACCACGGACAGGATAACGACAAAAGGAATCACATAAGTGACGAACTGATGGACCAGGTCCATGTGGGCCCTTTCCCGGATCTAGACAAAGATTGAGGTGTGACGTTCGACCCTTGCCCCAGCATGACGACGTCCGGCCGCATCGTAGGCCAGGACTTCTTCAAGAGACGTTAACGAGCCCCCGTCTGCCTGGGCAAGCACGTCCTCAACGATGGCCACGATATCGAGAAAGCCGATACGTCCCGCGACAAATGCAGCCACCGCAATCTCGTTGGCCGCATTGAACAGGATAGGAGCAGGCCCACCCGCGTTCAAGGCCTGCCGCGCCAGGCGAAGAGCGGGAAAAGCCTCGTCATCGGGCTTCTCGAAGGTCATCTGGCCAAGCGCCGCCAGATCGAGTCTTGCAGTGCTCACCGACAAACGCGACGGCCAGCCCAGCGCATGAGCGATGGGGACCCGCATGTCCGGCGGGCTCAATTGTGCCAGCGTCGACCCATCCTTGTACGTGACAAGACTGTGAATGATCGATTGCGGATGTACGACGACCTCCACCGAGGTTTCATCGACATCAAAAAGATAGCAGGCTTCAATGAGTTCAAGAGCCTTGTTCATCATCGTGGCACTATCGATGGTAATCTTGGTACCCATGGACCAGTTGGGATGGGATAATGCGCTCTCCAGCGTCGCACCGGCCATCCGCTCACGCGTCCAACCGCGAAAGGGACCGCCCGATGCCGTCAGGGTCAATGTTTCCACAGAACTTGAACATGATCCTTCAAGAGATTGAAATATGGCACTATGCTCTGAGTCGACAGGAAGCAATTTTGCACCATGCCTGCTAACTTCGGCGAGCAGTAACGGTCCGGCACAAATAAGACATTCCTTGTTGGCAAGACCAATCAGGGCACCCCGTCGAATGGCCGCGAGTGTCGGCGCCAGACCGGCTGCTCCCACGATGGAGGCCATCACGAATGCGGCATCAAGTTCCGCCGCATCGACAATGGCCTGCTCGCCAGCCATCGCTTCGATGCCCGTTCCCCCAAGAAGACTTTCCAGCCTTGGCAACAGATCCAACTGCCCGATTACCGCCCTTTGGGCACGGAACTCAATCGCCAGACTTGCCAGTTCCTCGACACGCCCCCAGGCTGTCAGTGCTACCACCTTGTAGAATTCCGGCGATTCGCGGATGACTTCAATGGTGCTCCTGCCCACCGACCCCGTCACACCGAGAATCGTCACGCTGCGTGGATGGTCAACCGATGGCGGCTGGACATTTCGGGTCATGCAACACCTTTGGTAACGAGGACGAGGGCCAGCGCGGGCAGGGCCAGCATGTAACCATCGAGCCGATCAAGAAGTCCGCCATGCCCGGGAATGATACGACCGCTGTCCTTTACTCCGGCGCGCCGTTTGAGCCAGGATTCGAACAGATCGCCACCTTGGGCAATCAACGCAAGGACACCGGCCAGAAGAGCTGCCGAATACCAGGTGAAGCCGATCAGGTTGCAGGCGATGGTACCCACGGCCATGGCCGACACGAGACCACCGACCAGACCCGACCATGTTTTTCCGGGGCTGATCTTCGGCGCAAGCTTCGGGCCACCGACCGACGAGCCGACGAAATAGGCACAACTGTCCGTCACGATAATCACCACCACAAGCCAGACGACGATCTCGAGCCCCCGCTGGTCATCACGCAACCACAACAAGGAGAGAAATGGCAATCCCAGATAGATTCCACCACAAATGCAACTCATACGCTGACGAAGCCCTCGATATCCCAACAGGGCAACCGACAAGGCCATGACCACCAGAAGCACGATCAGACCGGGCAGGAGCCCGTCACCGCGCCAGCCGTCGAAACTCGACGCGAGGGCGAACAGAACGACAACGAGAACGGGTGCTGCAGCAACAAGCACATCGTCCCGCCAGCTTGGTGCTGACTGCGTCAACCGGGTCCACTCATGCGCGAGTCCGTACAGGAGAAACGGGAGTACACCCGCCAAGACCCAGCCACCGAAGCCGATTTCGACGGCTGCGATCAAGGCCACGACCGCACCGCCGAACAGGCGTTTGGGAAGGTCCGGCCTCACCGGCTAGCCTGAACGGGCGCCATAGCGGCGCTCACGTGCTGCATAGCGTTCGATCGCATCACACAGATGTTGCTCGGAAAACTCCGGCCAAGCGATATCGAGAAACACGAATTCGGTGTAGGCAAGCTGCCAGAGAAGAAAATTGCTGATCCGCTGTTCGCCGCTGGTGCGAATGAGGAGATCCGGATCCGGCACACCGCGAGTATAGAGGAAACTGGCGAACGTCTCTTCATCAATCAATTCCGGGTCGAGTCTTCCGGCCACCGCCTCCCGGCCGACTTCACGGGCCGCCTGCACGAGTTCGTCACGCCCCCCGTAACTCAACGCCACCATCAAGGTCAGCCGCTCATTCGCCTCGGTCTTGGCCTCGGCCCGCTCGATGAGATTCCTGATGTCGGCATCGAGACGGCTACGGTCACCGATGATCCGCACACGCACACCATTGGCATGAAGGGCGTTGATCTCCTTTTGCAGATAGAACCGCAAAAGGTTCATCAGTTCGCCAATCTCGCCAAGCGGCCGGCGCCAATTTTCCGACGAAAACGCGTAGAGAGTCAGATACCGTACGCCGAGTCGACAACACCCCTCGACAGCCCGGCGCACCGATTCGGCACCCTGCTTGTGGCCATAAATCGGCGGCATGCCACGTGCACGCGCCCAGCGCCGGTTCCCATCCATGATGATCGCCACATGAGCCAGCGGAACTGCACCACCACCCGGATTTCCTGCGACCATGGCTGGAGAACTCAACGCATTCGGCCTCAAACCGTCTTGATATCCTGCTCCTTACCTTCGAGCAGCTCATTGATCGTCTGGATATGCCTGTCCGTCAGAGCCTGAACCTCATCGGCCCACATCTTGTGCTCATCCTGCGATATTTCGCCATCCTTTTCCATACGCTTGAGCTGGTCCATTCCGCCGCGGCGAACGTTGCGGACCGCCACGCGGGTCTCCTCGGCATATTTATGGGCGACCTTGACCAGTTCGACCCGGCGCTCCTCGCTGAGCTCGGGAATGGGCACGCGAACCAGCTGACCATCGGCCGCCGGATTGAGGCCCAGAGAAGCATTGCGAATAGCCTTCTCGACCGCCTTTACCAGCCCCTTGTCCCATACCGAAACGGATAACATCCGCGGCTCGGGAACACTGATACTGCCGACCTGGTTGAGCGGCATTTCAGCGCCGTAAGCCTCGACCACCACGGGTTCGAGAAGGCTCGCGGACGCACGTCCGGCCCTCAGGCCGGCAAATTCCTTGCGCAGCACATCAACCGCACTATCCATGCGCCGTTCGATGTCGTCGAGATCGAGCTCACCCTCGCTCATGACCGTCCTCCCATACCCGTTTCTTCGGTTATGATCGTATGCGGCTCCTCACCGCGAAGAACCCGGGCGAAGGCACCGGGTGCGTGGACCGAAAACACGATGATGGGGATATGATTCTCGCGCGCAAGGGCGATTGCGGAAGCATCCATGACCTTGAGATCGTTGGATAATACTTCGAGATAGGTCAATCGTTCCAGACGACGGGCACCAGGGTCCTTTTTCGGATCGGCCGTATAGACGCCATCGACCTGCGTACCCTTCAGCAGAAGGTCACAGCCCATTTCGGAGGCCCGCAGTGCTGCTGCCGAATCGGTGGTGAAGAAAGGATTTCCCGTCCCGGCGGCGAAAATCACGACCCGCCCCTTCTCCAGATGCCGAACCGCGCGGCGACGGATATAGGGCTCGCATACCGCCGACATCGGTATGGCAGACATCACCCTCGTGGGAATGCCAGCCTGTTCGATAACGCTTTGCACGGCGATCGCATTGATGACCGTCCCCAGCATCCCCATGTAGTCAGCGCTGGTCCGTTCGACACCGGCTTCAGCCAAAGACGCACCACGGATGATGTTCCCGCCGCCGATGACGATGCAGATTTCAACGCCCAGAGCATAGGCTTCGGAAACATCGCCCGCGAGCTGCCGCAGGACGGCACGGTCATGACCGAATCCCTGACGGCCCATGAGCGCCTCTCCGGACATCTTGAGGAGCACACGCCGGTGACCTGTCTTCGATGCCTCGCCGTCGCTCATTCTTCTTCGTCCAATCCGTCCCGTTCGAACCACCGCCGCCGCATGGCCCGTCATAGATAGTCCACGACGGGCCATATATGCAAACGGGCCAATCAGCTCGTCAGCTTGGCAACCTCGGCAGCGAGATCGTCTTCCTTCTTCTCGACACCTTCACCCAGAGCCATCCGGACAAAGCCCTTGATCTCGACATTCCCGCCAATGGACCTGGCCGCATCGGCCACCGCCTCCTTGACCCGCTTGTCCGTGTCGATCACGTAAATCTGCTCGAGCAACACGCTCTCTTCGTAGAACTTGCGCAGGCGTCCCTCGACCATCTTGTCGATAATGTTCTCGGGCTTGCCTGACGCCCGTGCCTGCTCGGCCAGAACGTTGCGCTCGCGCTCGACGACAGCCGGATCAAGCCCATCGACATTGACTGACTGGGGACTGGTGGCGGCGACATGCATGGCTATCTGACGCCCCAGATCGGCTATCTTTTCCGCGTCGCCAGCCGACTGAAGAGCTACCAGAACGCCGATCTTACCCAACCCGGGAGCTTGCTGGGCATGGACATATCCAGCCACGGCACCCTGATCGACTTCGAGATAGTCGGTACGGCGCAACTGGATGTTCTCGCCAATGACCCCCACCGCATCGGCAATGCTGTCGGCCACGCTCTTGCCCGTGGATGGCAGCACCTGTGCGGATAATTTCTCAAGATCGCCGCGAGCCTCGATGGCCACACCGGCGATCGATGTCACCAGATCCTTGAACTGGTCGTTGCGGGCAACGAAGTCCGTCTCGGAATTGACTTCGACGACCGCGCCGCGCGTGCCATCGAGAGCTACGGCGACAAGCCCTTCGGAGGTTACGCGACCCGACTTCTTGGCGGCGGCGGCAAGGCCCTTCTTGCGCAACCAGTCGACGGCGGACTCCATGTCGCCACCCGTTTCGCCCAACGCCTTCTTGCAGTCCATCATGCCCGCTCCGGAACGCTCGCGGAGCTGCTTGACGAGAGCAGCAGTGATCTCAGCCATGATATTCGAATCTCTTTCGATAGATGAAGTGCAGGTTCAGGGGTCAGCCGGCGGCCTGCGCCTGTCCGTCCTCCCCTGCAGATACCGGATGCGAAACCGGATCGGATTCTTCGGCGGGAGCGGCCTCGACCACATCCTCGCCAACAAGCTCCTCGACCTCGCCCAGATCGACACCGCTGGCCGACATCTCGGCCTGAATGCCGTCGAGCACGGCCGCGACCATCAGATCGCAATAAAGGTTGATCGCACGACTCGCATCGTCGTTGCCCGGGACCGGATAACGGATACCTTCAGGATTGCTGTTGCTATCCAACACCGCGACAACGGGAATACCCAGCTTGTTGGCCTCGGCAATCGCGATCGACTCCTTGTTGGTATCGATCACGAACAGGATATCGGGGACCCCCCCCATGTCCTTGATGCCACCGAGAGAGCGTTCCAGACGCTCCTGCTCACGCTGAAGCTGCAACAACTCCTTCTTGGTAAAGCCGCTCTGACTGTCGCTCAGGCGACTCTCAAGCTCGCGCAGACGGCGAATCGAATTGGAAATGGTGCGCCAGTTGGTCAACATGCCGCCCAGCCAGCGATGATTGACATAATACTGACCACTACGGGCAGCTGCCTGCGCCACCGGTTCCTGTGCCTGGCGCTTTGTCCCGACGAACAGAACACGACCACCACCGGCGACCACGTCGCGAACCGTCTTGAGCGCGCGATCCATCATCGGCACGGTCTGGGTCAGGTCAAGGATATGGACACCATTTCGCACACCGAAGATGTACTCGTCCATGCGCGGATTCCAGCGCCGGGTCTGGTGGCCGAAGTGAACGCCAGCCTCAAGCAGCTGACGCATCGTGAAGGTCGGGAATGCCATGATCGTTCAGTCCTGTACCGGTTGATCCACCGCGGGTGCTGGATCCGGAACATCCGGACACCGGTGAGTGCCGCAGGGCTGCGACCCACCCGCGTGAGAGGTCGGCGTCTATGTAGGCTCACAATCCCGCAAGCGCAACCCCACCGGGCATCATCGTCACAGCCGTCAAGGCCGCACCGGGCTGACCGCATGGATCATGCAGTCGGCCTGACGCAGTTGCTCTCCGGCGATAAACGGCGGCACACAAACAGTCCAGCCGGAACCGGATGCCTAGATTGATGCCAGCAGATCTTCGCGACCCAGGGTAAAATCACTGTCGATCCACTGTTGTTCCATGTCGCGCAAGACCTTTCCGACAGCAGGTCCGGGCGTCATGCCGAGGGCCAGCAGATCCTTGCCGCTGACGGGCACGGCCGGATAGCGGAAATCGTCGAGTACAGCCCGTGCCGCATCAAGGCCGGCTGAATCGAGCCGTTGCCGGGCATAGGCCACCAGCAGCAGCAGCCTCGCCCGCACGGCGCCGATACCGTAGGCCCAGGCGCGAAGCGCGGCATCCGTTTCGCCAAGCGGCGGCAGATCCGCTGTGCAGCCAAAAACGAGATCGTCACTCTCCTGCCGCGAAAACCTCAGACGTTCACAGAAGGACGCCGGATCGAGACGATCCCTGACCAGCACGACCGCCCTCGTCAGCCAGTCTGCTCCCCTTGCGGGGCCGTCGAGATACTGCAGGCCCGCAAGATCCCCGTCACCCCCGAAAATGCGGGTGAACACTCCGGTCGCCATCATCGGTGCAATGGCCCCGCTGGCAAATTCGTATGCCAGCATACGGCGAATCTCCGCCGCGATGCGTTCACCCGAAAGCCGGTCGAGTCCACCAAGATGGCTCGCGACGGCGTCCACAATAGCAGGGTCGAGCGGCTCACGGGCATAGCGCGGCAAGAAGCGAAACAGGCGCAGGATGCGCAAATAGTCTTCGCGAATGCGGGTTGCCGGATCGCCGACGAAGCGCAACCTTCCGGCACGCAGGTCTTCCCGACCGCCGAAATAGTCGTGAATGCGACCATCAGGCTCGCAACTCATCGCATTGATGGTGAAATCCCGCCGGGCAGCATCCTCGGCAAAATCGCCGGTATATTCCACAACCGCATGTCGACCGTCGCATGCCGTGTCGCGCCGCAGTGTGGTAACCTCGAAAGAAGCCCTGCCCAACAGCACGGTCACAGTGCCATGCTTCAGTCCCGTGGGAATGCTGCGATCGAACAAAGCCATCACCGCCTGCGGCAGAAGACTGGTGACAATGTCGATATCGCCACCTGAGACCACCCGGTCGAGCAGTGCGTCACGCACGCAGCCCCCCACGAAGCGGGCCCTGCCGCCCGCACCGGCGATCCGGTCGAACAGTACGGCACTTTCCGGTGTCCGCAGCCAGGAAACACGTTCTTGAGAAAGGAATTCAGGGTTCTCGGACATGGCCCGGCACGATCAGTCCGTTTTCAACATGGGGAGGAACGTAAATTCCGTTCGGAGAGCCTTCCGTCTGCAGCCCGAGAGCAAACAGCGCCACCACCACGAACCCGAGGCCAGTAACGGTCAGCACATACCAGGGCGTATCGTCGAGAAAGTCCCGTCCGTTGGACACCAGCCAGCGCCATCCGAAATAGGCCGCAAATGGAACGAGAAAGGGCAACAGGTACTGGAGCAGGATTCGCAGCATGTGAAAATGGCCCGTTTAATGGCAAGAACAGCCTGTTCAGGTTTGTCCGTTAAGCAGGCGGCTGAAATTCACCAGCATGCCGGCCGTCGCACCCCAGATATAATGAGGACCGTAGGGTATGGCCCAGAAATGTCGGCGTACACCATCGCGCAGGAAGGAATCACGCCGTTGATTGGCCGGATCGATGATGTAGGCGAACGGCACCTCGAAGAGTTCATCCACTTCGAACGGGTCGATCGAAAAATCTACTGGCGGCCTGATCCAGCCCACGACCGGATGAACCCGAAAGCCGGTCACCGTGTCATAGGTACGGAGCCCGCCGAGGATATCGACCGCCTCTGGATCGAGGCCCACCTCCTCCTGCGCCTCGCGCAGAGCGGCTGCCGGCGCATTCGGGTCTTCCGGCTCCATGCGGCCACCGGGAAGGCTGATCTGCCCCGCATGGGCATTGAGATGAGCCGTGCGCCGGGTCAGGATCAGCGATAGCCCGTCGGGACGATCTACGATGCCGATGAGCACTGCCGCCGGGGTAAGGCGTGTTCGCTGCCGGTCGCGCGATTCATCACCGGCGATGTGATGGCTCGACACGTCGCCAGCCGCTTGCCGGATGATCAGGCGAAGCTCCTGCGCCGTCAGCCCCCCCGCCCCTCTCAACGAGCACCCAGCACATGGAACGTGCCGCAACTCCACACCCCGATTTCTCCCTCATGTTCAACGGCCATGTCGGCCATTTCATAGAATACGGCCCGGGCGACCCGGCCTTCGAGCCGGTCGCGGATCGTGACATAGGGCGCAAGGCCGCCTCCGTGGGAACGTTCCCGCATGACCAGGGGATATCGATCGTCGATGGTGACCCACTCGTCGGTATTGCTTCGCAGCCGGATTATCTGCCCATTGCAGCCGGTCTCACCTTCGAGTGCGAGTTCCAGCAGCACGAAAGGTACATCCTCGACTTCGATACGCCCCTGTTCCACAGGTGTGACCAGCCAGTAGCTGCCGTCATCCGCCTTGCGCAGAATGGTGGAGAAAAGCCTGACCAGTTCGATGCGTTCGATGCGCCGCCCTTCGTGAAACCACTGCCCACGCGAATCGATACGCATGTCGAAATGTTCGCCGTCGCGACCACTGGCAAGGAGGTCGCGCAAGATGCGGTCAGGATCGAATGCGCGCTTCATGGCGAAGGTGAGTCCACGAGATTTCGTCCGGGGCACGCTTGCATTAACGTGAAAACAAAACACTCTTGCTCTATTTATAGACGAGATACACATGATACCAGCCCCGCATTTGTGTGAAAGGCTGGTCATGCGGAACATCCTGGAAGGCGTGGGCGACGATGAGGAGCAGGACGTGAACGACGTGACAACCGACCAGCTTGAGCGGCAGCTCGACGATGCCGTCGACGTGCTGGGCCGCGTGCGCGCCGAAATCGGCAAGGTCATCTTCGGTCAGGAACGGGTGGTCGAGGAATGTCTCATCACCATTCTCTCAGGCGGCCATGCCCTTCTCGTGGGCATACCTGGCCTGGCCAAGACGCGATTGGCGGCAACTTTGGGAACCGTGCTGGGACTGGCTGAGAAGCGCGTGCAATTTACTCCCGATCTGATGCCCTTCGATATCTTGGGATCGGAGGTTGTCGATGAACTTCCCTCAGGCGAGCATCAGTTCCGGTTCATCAAGGGGCCGATCTTCAGCCAGCTGCTGATGGCTGACGAGATCAACCGGGCGAGCCCACGCACGCAGGCAGCCCTGCTTCAGGCGATGCAGGAGGGCAAGGTCACCGTCGCCGGAACCGACCATCCGCTGCCGGTACCGTTCCATGTGCTGGCGACCCAGAACCCGATCGAACAGGAGGGTACCTATCCCCTTCCCGAGGCACAGCTCGACCGTTTCCTGCTGCAGGTCAACATTGACTATCCCTCCCCCGAGGCCGAGCGGAAGATGATGATTGCCACGACCACCGACAGCGAAGAGGCCGTCGGTCGGGTCATGGACGGGAATGCGCTGATCGCGTTGCAGGCACTGGTGCGCCGGTTGCCGATCGGCGAACGGCTGATCGATGACATTCTTCATCTCGTACGGGCCGCCCGTCCGGGTGCCGGAGCGGATGAAGAACTCGCCCGCCATATCGCCTGGGGGCCCGGCCCCCGCGCCAGTCAGGCCCTGATGCTGGCCGTGCGCGTGCGTGCGCTGCTCGATCAGCGTCTCGCTCCGTCACGCGAGGATCTTCGGGCAATGGCACCCCCCGTCCTGCGTCATCGCATGGCGGTGACCTTCGCCGCACGTGCCGAGGGCATCGGCGTCGACGATATCATCGAGCGGACCTGTGCCAGGGTGCTGGCCTGACGATGCCCGTTGAAATCCGCTCCTCTCTTTCCCGGGACGGTCTCGATGCCATCCGTGCCCGCTCGCAGGTCTACGGAGACCGCCTGCCCGGGCTCCTCGTCGAGGCCGAACGCGTCGCATCGACGGTCATCCAGGGCATTCATGGCCGCAGGCGTACCGGCACAGGCGAGACATTCTGGCAATACCGCCCCTACCAACCGGGTGAACCGGCCACGGCCATCGACTGGCGCCAGTCTGCACGCTCGCGTCATCTGTTCGTCCGCCAACAGGAATGGGAGGCAGCACAGAGCGTATGGTTCTGGGTCGATCAATCGGCATCCATGCGCTTTCGCTCGATCGCCTCCACCGCCTTCAAGCACGAACGCGCACTGTTGATCGCCCTGGCGCTGGCCAACCTGTTGGTTCGGGGCGGCGAACAGGTTGCCGTGCTGGGCTCGGATCACAGGCCGTCGGGGGGACGCCATGCCGTGGAGCGCCTGGCACAGGATCTCCTCGACGCGGCCATGCGCGATGAACCCCTGCCTCCCGTCGCACGCCTTCCCGCGCACGGCCGGCTGGTAATGCTGTCCGACTGGCTTCAGGCTCCCGAGGAAGTGGAGACAAGCCTGCGCAACATCGCTTCGCTGACGGTCACATCCGTACTCCTGCAAATCATCGATCCGGCCGAGATGGAGCTACCATTCAACGGCCGTACGCTGTTTCGCGGGCTGGAAGGGGACGGCGAAGCGCTGTTTGGCAGCGTGCGTGACATACGCCAGCGCTATTTGCAGTTGTTCGACGCTCACAGCAACCGACTTGCCTCCCTTTCGCGAAAGCTCGGATGGACCGTGCTGAAGCATCGAACCGACCGCCCGGTTCTCGGCGGATTGTTGCCGGTCTACGAACTCATGAGCGCTGCAAAGGGACATTGAGGCGATGCTGACACTGGGACCGCTCGCATTCGCCCATCCCTGGCTGCTGATGGCCCTTGCCGGATTGCCTGGGCTCTACTGGCTGCTGCGCTTGACCCCGCCGGCGCCAAAATCCGTCCATTTTCCGCCGCTAAGGTTGCTGCTGCAACTGGTTACCCGTGAGGAGACACCGGCTCGCACACCCTTATGGTTGCTGCTCCTGCGCATAGCCGTGGCGATGCTGGTCATCCTTTCCGTGGCCCGGCCGGTGCTCAACCCGGCCCCGGCCCTGGAAGGCAGCGGACCGGTCGTGATCGTTCTCGATGACGGGTGGGCAGCGGCATCCCATTGGAATCAGCGAATATCGACGCTGGACACCGTTCTGGTGCAGGCAGAACGCGACAATCGGGAAATCGTTCTCGTACGTTCCGCTCCCGGCGAGAACGGAATTGCTGTCCAGCGCTTCGATGCCATCACGGCGCGCGAAAGTCTGGTGGGCCTCGAACCTCGCCCATGGCCCGTTGATCGGGCAGCGACGGGCCAGGCGATAGCCGAGTTGGCCCTCCACGAAGCGACCTCGATATGGCTGACAGACGGACTGGTTGCCGGTGAGGCGACACCGGGCCCCGCCATCCAGCTTGCGGAACAATTGGGTCAACTCGGATCGCTGACGATCGTGACCCCCGCCGATGGAGAACGCGCGATCCTCCTCGACGTACCTGAACCTCAATCCCAAGGACTTCTGCTGTCGGTGGAACGGGCCGGCAGCGAGGGCGAACGGCCTGTCAGCCTGAACGCCATCGGGCCGGACGGCGAGGTTCTCGCACGTGTCAGGGAGAGTATTCCCGATGGCGACAGACAGCTCGACATGCAGCTCGACCTCCCGGCCGAACTGCTCGGTCACGTGGCCCGCATAGAAATAACCGGCGAGGAGTCGGCCGGTGCCACGGTGCTGTTCGACGAGCGCTGGCGGCGGCGAAGCGTCGGCATCGCTGCACCGTCGCAAAGCTCCGTCGCGCAACCCCTGCTGGCGGAGTCCTATTATCTTTCGCGTGCCCTGTCGCCTTTTGCCACGGTAAGGGAAGGTTCCGTCGAGGAGTTACTCGACCAGCCCATATCGTTACTCGTGTTGACCGACCAAAAACAGATCGAGTCTCACGCCCGTTCCCTGCTCGATCCCTGGATGAAAGCCGGTGGCGTGGTGCTGCGCTTCGCCGGTCCGAGACTTGCCGATGGTGATGACGATTTTGTACCGGTCCCGCTGCGTCATGGGGATCGCAGCCTGGGCGGAGCACTTTCCTGGTCGACTCCTCTGATGATGGCCCCCATACCCGCGGATAGCCCGCTGGCCGGTATCGACATCAGTGACGAGGTGACCGTCACTCAGCAGGTGCTGGCCCAGCCTTCCGCCGAACTCGCCGGTGCCACACTTGCCAGTCTCGAAGATGGCACCCCACTCATCACCGGCAAGCGCATCGGCGCGGGATGGTTGATCCTCGTGCACACGACCGCCAACACCGCGTGGACGAACCTGCCACTGTCGAGCGTTTTCATCGACATCCTGCGCCAGATTCTCGCGATGGCACCGGGCGCGGGCGGTCTGCAATCAGGGTTGATGCGAATCGATCAGGTACTCGATGGCTTCGGGCGCCTGGTCGACGCAAAGGTGGATATCGAACGAATTGATGGACGAGACTTTGCCAGCCAGGTGGCCGGCCCGCTCACTCCACCGGGCTTGTGGGCCCCTGCCGACAGCCTCGAAACCACGAACGAACATGCGCGTGTCGCCCTCAATATTCAAACCGCCATCCATGGTATCGAACCCATGGACCTGCGTGATCTTGCCACCCATTCCCGGAGATACGACGCCGCGCAGGAAACCGACCTGCTACCCTGGCTGTTGGGCATTTCCCTGCTGCTGGCCATGGTCGATCTCACCATTTCCTACGTCTTCCGCGGCATTCTGCCCGAACCTGCACGCATGTCGCGAACAGCCTCGATCGCGATCGTCGTCGCCGTGGTGCTTGCGAGCGCACCATCCGTGCAGGCCCAGGAAGACGATACGGCAAAGCTCACCTCGATGACACGACTGGCCTATGTCCGGACAGGACTGCGCGATGTGGATGACATGAGCCGGGCAGGCCTTGTCGGGCTGGGCCTCGTGCTGGAGCAACGGACGACGATAGAGACCGGAGACCCGGTCGCGGTCGACCTCTACTCGGACGATCTCGCCCTGTTTCCGTTACTCTACTGGCCAATATCGCCCGAACATCCGCGAATCCCCGGAGAAGCGATCACCCATCTGGACGACTACATGCATCATGGCGGGCTGGTCCTCATCGACACCGGCGATGCCGCCCGCATGCTGCCCGGCCAGACCGCCGCAGGTCCGGGCGAGTTGCGATTGCAGACGATCCTGCACGATCTCGATATCCCACCGCTCGAACCGGTGCCGCAGGATCACGTGCTCACCCGGTCATTCTACCTGCTGCAAGATTTTCCCGGCCGCTTCACCGGCCGGCCTGTATGGGTCGACCAGACTCCCTCGGGCATCAACGATGGCGTCGCCAGCATGATTGTCGGCTCGAATGACTGGGCTGGAGCATGGGCAACCGATGAATATGGCCGTTCTTTGCTACCCGTCGTGCCCGGTGGCGAACGCCAGCGGGAGATGGCACGTCGGTTCGGTGTCAATGTGGTCATGTATGCCCTCACCGGCAACTACAAGACCGATCAGGTCCATGTGCCGGCACTGCTTGAAAGGCTGGGTCAATGAGTTCGAGCGAGATCAGCATCGCACCCTATCTACCCGTGTGGCTGCTGACGACCCTTGCATTGGCTGCCATCGTTCTGATCGGCGTCGGATTGCTCAGGAATGCCCGAGGCTGGGTCTGGAGAACCCTCTTCTTCGCCATCGCGCTCACCATGCTGCTCAATCCGCAGATTATCACCGCCGAACGCGAACCTCTCGACGATACGGTCTTGATGCTGGTCGATCATAGCGCCAGTGCACGCATCGATGGACGTGACAAGCTGATCGAGAATGCGCGCCTTGCGCTGCACAAGAAGCTCGACGACATCAGGGGGATACGTGTCGAGGAAGTGATCGTCGACGATGACCGGAACGAAGGCAGCGCCTTGTTTGCAGCCCTTCGCGCCAGGCTCGCTGAAATCGATCGAACCCGGCTCGGCGCAATCGTCGCGCTCACGGACGGCATTGTCCATGATGTTCCCGATGATCCCGGCAAGCTCGATCCGGGAACACCATTCCATGCCCTCATTGCCGGCCGGCCGGACGAAACCGATCGCAAGCTGGTGATCGAGAAGGCCCCGACTTTCGGATTGCTCGAAGAGCCGCTGGCGATCGTGCTCAAGGTCGACGACTACCCGCAGCCAAGTGCAGCCGGCATACCCGTCACTCTTCGCAAGGACGGGGAAGTTTTCGAACAGATCCTGGCCACTCCCGGCGAATCGATCGCTGTACCCATCAATCTCGACAAGGCCGGAAAGAGCGTGATCGAAGCCGAAGCGGCACCGATGGATGGGGATGGCGAACTGACCCTGCTCAACAACCGCGCCACGGTGACGATCAACGGTATTCGCGACCGTTTGCGCGTGCTGCTCGTCTCCGGACAGCCCTATCCGGGCCTGCGCGTCTGGCGCAACCTGCTCAAGGCCGATCCGGCGGTCGATCTGGTTCATTTCACGATCCTGCGTCCTCCGGAAAAGCAGGATGGAACGCCGATACGCGAACTGGCGTTGATCGCATTTCCCAGCCGTGAACTGTTCGAAGTCAAATTGCCGGAATTCGATCTGGTCATCTTCGACCGCTACGCCCGTCGAGGGCTTCTGCCACTGGTCTATCTCGACAATGTCGCGCGATATGTCGAACAGGGCGGTGCATTGCTGGATGAAGCCGGTCCCGAATTTGCCGAAGCGATGAGCCTCTATCGCACGCCGCTTTCGCGTGTACTGCCCGGTCGCCCTTCAGGTGAGATTTTCGAACGAGGCTTCAAGCCAGCGGTCACCAGGGACGGTACATTGCATCCGGTGACGGCCGGTCTGGGCGATCCAGAAAACTGGGGCCGATGGTTTCGGCAGATCGACATCGAGAACGATCGTGGACGTACTCTGATGACCGGTGTCGCGGACCGCCCGTTGCTGGTGCTCGACCGGGTCGGTGAAGGCCGAGTGGCACAGCTCCTGTCGGACCAGGCCTGGCTGTGGGCCAGGGGATTCGAGGGAGGCGGTCCGCAGGCCCCCTTGTTGCGGCGGTTGGTACACTGGCTGATGAAGGAACCAGAATTGGAGGAGGAAGCGCTTTCGGCACGCGCCGAGGGGGACGGCTTGACCATTGAGCGACGCAGCCTCGAAATCACTGGTGACAATCGCACGGTGACAATGACGGCCCCCTCGGGAAAGCAATCACAGGTTGATCTTTCCATAGATGAAAATGGCATCTTCACTGCATATGTGCCCGCCACGGAAGATGGAACCTATCGCATCGTCGATGGTGATCTCGTGGCCTACGCCTCGCCGAGGCGACTTTCCCGGGTCGAGCTCACCGAACTGCGCGCCACAGGAGATGAACTCGCCCCGGTTGTCGATGCTACCGGTGGTTCGACCCGGTGGCTCGATGTCGACGGCATACCTGAATTCCGGATTGTCGGTGACGGAAGGGCCAGCGCCGGCCGCGGCTGGATCGGCATCCGCGAACGCAATGCGCACAAGGTGACCGGTGTTACTCAGAAGGCCCTGCTGCCCCCCTTGCTGGCACTGATCCTGCTCGTCGGAACGCTGTGCACGGCGTGGTGGCGGGAGGGCCGCAACTGACGGATTGCCAACAGTCGGAAAACCACAAAACCACATCGACCGTTTGGAACCGGATGTCCGGTTTGGCCTCACATGCGGGCCAGGACAGCCCCCCAGGCAAAACCGCCACCCATGGCGTTCATCAGCACGAGATCACCATTTCCGATTCGTCCATCGCTGCACGCGGTATCGAGAGCCAGAGGGATGGATGCGGCCGAGGTATTCCCATGTCTTTCCACCGTGACGACCGTCTTTCCATCGGCCAGCCCCAATCGCTTGCCCACCGCCTCGATGATGCGGATATTGGCCTGATGCGGAACAAGCCAGTCGACATCGGCAATGGTGAGCCCCGCCTGTTGCAGGACCTCGCTGGCCGCACCGGCAAGGCGGCCAACGGCATGGCGGAAAACCTCGCGTCCGTTCATGCGCAGGTGACCGGCAGTACCTGTGGATGATGGACCGCCGTCGACATAGAGTTCATCGTAGTAACGCCCGTCGGCCGACGCCGTACAGGCAAGAATGCCCGCATCGTCGCTGGCAGAGTCAGCGGTGAGCACCACGGCACCAGCGCCATCGCCAAACAATACGCAGGTACCGCGGTCTTTCCAATCGAGGATGCGCGAGAAGGTCTCCGCACCGATTACGACGGCAAGATGAACCTGTCGCGTACGGATCAGGCTGTCCGCGAGCATCAGGGCATAGGCAAAGCCGGCACAGACCGCCTGCACGTCAAACGCCATGCATGGTCCTACCCCGAGTTTGCGCATGACCGCCGTTGCCGTCGCCGGGAAGGTATGGTCAGGAGTGGCGGTGGCCACGATGATCAGGTCGACGGCACCAACCTGAACACCGGCGCGCCGCAACGCTTCGCGGGCGGCATTCGTCGCAAGATCCGAGGTCAGTTCGCCCTCGGCCGCAACATGCCGCTGGGCAATGCCGGTACGTTCGCGAATCCAGCTGTCCGAAGTATCGAGAGTTTTCGAAAGTTCGTCATTGGTCAACACCCGATCGGGCAGGTAGGACGCGACCGAACGCAGAAGGGAACGGGTTGTCTGGCTCACCGTGCAGCAGCATCCGCAGAATTGGACTCCGAGACGAGTGCGCTCATCTCCTCGATAATGCGCTCATTCGTTCCCCGCCGGGCAATATCGGCCGCGGCCTTGATCGCCGTGGCGAATCCAACGGCGTCGGTACCACCGTGGCTCTTGACCACAACACCGTTCACACCGAGGAACATGGCTCCATTGTAAAGCCTGGGGTCGAATTTTGCGCGCAGGCGGCGCAGCGCCCTGCGCCCGAACAAATAAGCGACCTTGCCACCGAGAGAACTTCGAAATGCATCGCGCAGGGCACCTGCATACAGTGAGGCGGTGCCTTCCGCGATCTTGAGTGCCACATTGCCTGTAAAACCGTCGGTAACGATCACATCGACCGTACCGTCGATCACGTCGTTCCCCTCGACGAAGCCCGCATAATCGATATCGAGGCCACTGTCTCGAAGAAGTGCCGCGGCCTCACGCACCACATTGTCCCCCTTGACCTCTTCGGTTCCGACATTGAGCAGGGCAATTCTCGGTTTTTCGATATCCAGCACTGCCCGTGCATACACTTCCCCCATTACAGCGAACTGGAGCAGGTTTTCGGCACTGCAATCGACATTGGCCCCCAGATCGAGCATCACCACGGGCCGCTGCCGCGACGGCAGGACCGACGCAATGGCCGGGCGGTCGATGGATGGCAGGGTACGCAGCACAACCTTGGCCATGGCCATGAGTGCACCGGTATTACCAGCCGACACCGTCGCCGCAGCCTTGCCATCACGCACCGCATCGATAGCCAGACGCATCGAACTGTTGCGCCCCTGTCGCAGGGCGACGCTGGGCTTGGCATCGCCGGCGACATATTCCTCCGTGTGCAACAACTCGCACACGGACCTCAGTTCGGCATGCTGGTCGAGCATAGGCTTCAGCCTGCGCTCGTCACCAACGAGGAGGAACCGGATATCCGGTTCGCGCTGATGGGCCAGGGCCGCTCCATCGATCACCATCTGCGGGGCATCGTCGCCACCCATGGCATCCAGGGCTATGATCAGGCTCATCCGTTCAGTGCCCGCCGTCACGCAAGCTGCGCAGCCTGGCAAACGGGCCGTTCGGATCAATATTGTCTTCCTGAAACCTCCGCATCATCTCATCGGCGCCCGGCGAGCGGGGATAGGGATCGAGTGAAAGGGAAAGTTCCTCGACGGCTATCTCACCCACATCGAGCAGGCCGTTGACCAAGGGTTCGGGCTCCTCATTGTCAATGCCTACAACGATCTCTTCATCCTCCCCGGCATGGTCTCCATCGTCGTCCGAACGACCGCAGAGGCTGAAATAGCGTTCAATCGGAATCTCCATGATCATCGCCACGGGATCGAGCGTGACCACACAGGTCTGGGTGGCGTCGATCTCGAGATTACCTCGCAGGATGACGATACCCTCTCGGGGACCGTGCGAGAGATGCAAGCGGGCTTCGAACCGGCCCAGACCGGCAAGGTCGAGCCTGCGGGCGATTGAAGCCCGTTCGACCGGATCGGCGAAAATCTCCATCGTTCGCCCAGCTACCGGCAAATCCTCAAGTGAAGCCAGTCGCGTCAGTTCATTCATTTCCGGCCGACTCCGCTCAAGCCTGCCATGGCATCATCGCAAAACCACCTTGAAGCGACCACAATGCAGCTTTGCCTGCCCGCAACCGGCGAACAGAAGCGACCTGGTATCGCACCCGTCATGTTCTTCGCCCTTTTCGCACTTTGGGAAAGACCGTTAGGCATTCGCCTCAACCGGGTCAATCACTTTGCCTTTGCTCGGGAAGAGTTCCCATTTCAAGTTGTCCGAATGGCCACTCGTTCAATTTTGAATCATAATCGATCACTGCCCGGGCAACCCCAGCCATGTCGTTCGTGGTAGCGATATTTCTCCGGATCGTCGCCGTGAGTGCTACCATATCTTCATTGGCAAGTGCCATTTCGAGATGTGCTGTCTGCGCGATGAATGTGGCAGCCGCCCTTTTCACGTGCTTACCCACGGAAAGGTCGCCAACACCCTGCTCGCGAAAATTGCGATCGATATCGGCAAACATCAGGTCGAACAGCGCCTGCGCGAGTTCTTCACCCCTTGCGCCATCGCGTTTCAGCCGACGAATGACCAAAGCGGCGGTGATCATGATCATCTCAAGCCGGCCATCACTTGTATCAGGTACACCAAGGTGCGAATAGAAAAACGAACGTCGTGCTTCACGCACGACATCAGTGTATAATCGAGCCGCGCAGTCGCGCAACCTCGTGCGGTCCCTGTGCTTGCTCCAGAACCGGTAAAACCACCCTGCTTGTCTCAATCAACTCATCCGTGCTAACGCGCGATCAATCCTGGCAGATAAAGGATGCACAACTTGCTCCACCGAGACGTTGGTCCAGTTTCGACAGCGGGAAATAGCCGGCGCGTGGCCTTTCTCCGCCATGCGGGCATCGCCCTTTCCCTGGCGGTGGTGATGACGGCATGTACGCCCACGGTCAAGCTGCATGGCTATCGGCTCGACCGGCAATTGCTTACGGAAGTCGTCCCGGGCGAGACCTCGAAGGAGGAGGTGCTGCGGGTCATGGGGTCGCCTTCGTCCATTGGTACGTTCGATGACAATGACTGGTATTATGTTTCCCAGACTACGGAACAGGAATCATTCTACCAATCGGAAATCACGGCACAGGATGTGGTGGTCATCGCCTTCGATGAGCGGGGTATCGTCAACCGCATCGATCAACGCACCCTCGATGATGCCGTCGACGTGGTACCGTCGTCGGACGAGACGCGCACGCTGGGCAAGGAACTTTCCCTTGTCGAACAGCTGGTCGGCAATATCGGTCGTTTCAGCGATCGTGATGGACCGGTTGGCGGCAATTGACCATTTGCCATCTTCTCCACGGTGATGAATGACCTTGTCCGATCGTGGATATGCGAAAAGGCCCGGTCCTCATCGACCGGGCCTTTCTCCACTTGGCAACCTGCCGTATTTCCCGATCAGTGGCCGACGCTGAGCGCTGCCAGGATGATCAGGGCTACAATATTGATGATCTTGATCATCGGATTGACGGCTGGGCCGGCGGTGTCCTTGTAGGGATCGCCGACAGTATCGCCGGTAACGGCCGCCTTGTGCGCCTCCGAGCCCTTCCCGCCATGATGGCCTTCCTCAATGAGCTTCTTGGCGTTGTCCCAGGCACCGCCACCTGATGTCATCGAGATGGCGACGAAGATGCCTGTGACGATGGTCCCCAGAAGCATCGCACCCAGGGTAGTGAAGCCCTGCGCCTGACCGGCGATACCGGCGATGACGAAATAGACCACCACCGGAGCAAGAACGGGCAGCAGCGAAGGAATGATCATTTCCTTGATGGCGGCCTTGGTGAGAAGGTCAACGGCGCGGCCATAATCAGGCTTCGACGTACCGGCCATGATCCCGCTGTTCTCGCGGAACTGCCGGCGTACCTCCTCGACAATCGAACCGGCTGCCCGGCCCACGGCCTGCATGCCCATGGCACCGAACAGGTAGGGGAGAAGACCGCCGATGAAGAGACCGACCACAACGTAGGGATCGCTCAGTGAGAAGTTGATATTCAGATCGGGGAAGTAGTGCCGCAGATCCTCGACATAAGCTGCGAAGAGCACCAGTGCGGCAAGACCTGCCGATCCGATGGCATACCCCTTGGTCACGGCCTTGGTGGTATTGCCAACGGCATCCAGCGCATCCGTCGTGACCCGCACCTCGGCCGGAAGCTCGGCCATCTCCGCAATACCACCGGCATTGTCAGTGACCGGACCGTAGGCGTCGAGCGAGACGACGAGACCCGTCAGGGCCAGCATGGTTGTTGCCGCAATGGCAATCCCATAGAGCCCCGCCAGCAGATAGGCAATGAGGATACCGGCACAGATCACGAGGACCGGCATGGCGCAGGCTTCCATGGAGATGGCGAGCCCCTGGATCACGTTCGTGCCGTGGCCGGTGGTCGACGCCTGAGCGATGGACTTCACCGGGCGATATTCCGTGCCCGTGTAGTATTCGGTGATGAACATCAGCGCACCGGTAACCGCAAGGCCGACGATGGTGCAGAAATACGCGTCCATGCCGGTAAATACCGTACCGGTATTGGTCGTGTATTCGGTTCCGATCCCGAGAACCAGTGCGGTGAAGGGGAAGAGAGCCACCAGTGAAATGCCGGCAGCTGCCCAGAACCCCTTGTAGAGCGCCTTCATGATGTTGTTGTCGGAACCCAGCTTGACTAGGTAAGTGCCGACGATGGATGCGATCAGGCAGATTCCGCCGATGATCAGAGGATAGACCATAAGGGTGGAGGACGACTCACCGGTGAAGAAGATCGCCCCCAGGAGCATGGTTGCGACAACGGTCACCGCATAGGTTTCGAACAGGTCGGCTGCCATGCCGGCACAGTCGCCGACATTGTCACCGACATTGTCAGCGATCACGGCCGGATTGCGTGGATCGTCTTCCGGAATTCCGGCCTCGACCTTTCCGACCAGATCGGCACCGACATCAGCACCCTTGGTAAAGATGCCGCCACCCAGACGGGCGAAGATCGAAATCAGCGAAGCACCGAAGGAAAGACCCACGAGGGCCTCGAGAATCGTGCGCTGTTCCGCACCGAAGATCAGCAGGGCGCCGTAGTAGATGGCCACGCCCAAAAGGCCCAGGGCCACCACCAGCATACCGGTGACGGCGCCTGCCTTGAACGCCACGTCAAGCCCCTTCGCAAGCCCCGATTCCGCTGCTGCCTGCGCGGTGCGGACATTGGCTTGCACCGATACATTCATGCCGATGTAGCCGGCACAGCCCGACAGAACGGCACCGATCAGATAACCGATACCCACCGGAATACCGAGAAAGACCGACAAGAGCAGGAAAATGACCACGCCGACGCCGGCAATCGTCATGTACTGACGGTTCAGGTAAGCGCGCGCGCCCTCCTGGATGGCGCTGGCAATCTCCTGCATGCGCGGATTGCCAGCCGGCATCGCAAGCACCAGATTGCGGGTGACCACACCATACGCGACCCCCGCAAAGCCACACCCCACCACGACCACGAAAAGGAACCACTCAAGCCCCGACATACGTTCTCCCTCGATAGTCCTTACCGGCCGGCCCTGACTTGGTCGTTCCGGTGTGCTGACAGAAAAACCGGTAGCGGCCCGAAAGATCGGAGGACCGAAACCTGTACCCGCCCTGCCGTTTAACCTCGTGGATGGGTGATGTCCATCGCCGACCGCGTAAATCCGGTTTGAAGTTGCCGGGCGATAACGCATGGAATCGTGGACTCAATCCACGAAACAGTCCCTCTCAGACTGGGCCACTCGCCTCTGTCACAAAGTGGCAGGCAAGAAACCGTCACGACCGATCCCTGATGAGATCGGCCATCATCGCTCGCTCCTCCTCCGTCAGATCGACAAGAGGCGAACGCACCGGGCCGGGCCGAAAGCCGCGTAACGCCACGCCCGCCTTGATCGCCGAGACGGCATAGCCGGCCTTGCGATCGCGGATCCTTGCGAAGGGATAGTAGAAGTCGCGCAGCATCGCCTCGCATTTTTCATCGTCATGAGCCTGAAATGCCTTGTGGAATTCCAACGCCGTTCGGGGAACGAAATTGAAGACAGCCGACGAATAGGTGTCGACCCCGGCTCCGTGGAAGGCCTGAGCGAAAAGCTCATGCGTCGGCATGCCGCCGATATAGGCCAGCCGGTCACCGTTCTCGATGGTGATGCGCCGCACTGCATCGATGTCGCCGGTACCGTCCTTAAACCCGATGAGGTTCCGGCAGCTTTCGGCCAACCGCGCCAGTGTCTCGGCCGACACACGGCTCTGGCCGCGGTTGTAGACGATGACGCCCATATTGGTAGACTGGCAGACGGCGCGGATATGCGCCTCGATCCCGTCCTGTGGCGCACTGATGAGGTAGTGCGGCAAAAGCAGTATACCGTCACCACCCGCTGCCTCGATGCCGCGTGCCATCTCGCACGCAAGCTTCGTGCCATAGCCACAGCCGGCAAGGATCGGCGCGTCGGGCTGCACCTGCTTGGCGGTCTTCACGATGTTCACGACCTCGGCAGGCGTCAGCGAGAAAAGCTCTCCCGTCCCACCTGCGACAATGAGCCCCGCGACCGGATAGGTCGAAAGCCATTCGAGATGTTCCGAGAATGCCTCTGGGTCGAATGTGTCGTTCTCGTCGAACGATGTCACTGGAAAAGACAGGAGGCCGGTACGGATGATGGAACGCAGTTCGTCTGGAGCAATCATGGAATCGTCTTCTTTTCAACGGTCAGGATCATCGAAGCGGCACCGCATCGTCACCCTTTCAAGTCCTCTGTCAGCAGTGCCATGGGGACGTCCTGAAATGACACGGGCCGCAGGAAACGACGGATGGATAGCGTTCCGACGGAGGTGTGCCCGAAGTTTGTCGAGGCTGGATAAGGACCTCCGTGAACCATCGCATTGCAGACCTCGACGCCAGTCGGAAAGCCATTGGCGAGTACCCGGCCGGCTTTCCGCTCGAGAATGGGCATCAGGCGCTGGCCGAGACCGGTGTCGGACTCGTCAAGATGCAGCGTACAGGTCAGCTGTCCTTCAAGACTGCGGGCGACTTCCTCCATCTCGTTTGCATCCTTCACCCTCACGATCAGGCCGAGGGGGCCGAAGACCTCCTCCCCAAGCGCGTGGTTGGCAAGCCAGTTTGCCCCGGTCGTGGCAAAAAGATAGGGCGTGGCTGTTCTAAGATCGCATGTCGAGGTCAGCACCGCCTGTACGCCGCTGGTTCCGGCAATGCGGTCACGCCCCTGCCGGTAGGCAGACGCGATGCCGTCAGTCAGCATGGTCTGGCCAGACGTGGGATCCAGCGCCTCTGTCGCAGCCTTGGTGAAGGCTGTCGCGTCAGGCCCCTCTATGACCACGACAATACCGGGATTTGTGCAGAACTGGCCCGCACCCATCGTGAGGCTTCCAGCCCAGCCTCTGGCGATCTCCGCCCCCCGCGCAGCTAGTGCGCCCGGCAGCAGGAACATCGGATTGACGCTCCCCAATTCCCCGAAGAACGGAATGGGATCCGGGCGGCCCGCACATAGATCGAAAAGCGCGCGCCCTCCAGCAAGCGAGCCCGTGAAACCCACGGCCCGTATCAAGCGATGAGTGACGAGGGCAGTGCCCACGTCACGCCGCCCCCCTTGAATGAGGGAGAAGGTCCCGGGATGAATACCGCAGGACTTGATCGCGGCATGCACAGCCTCCGCCATGACCTCGCTCGTGCCAGGATGGGCGGAATGCCCCTTCACCACGACCGGGCAGCCAGCGGCAAGCGCTGCCGCCGTGTCACCTCCGGCGGTCGAGAAGGCGAGCGGGAAGTTCGAGGCTCCGAAGACAGCCACCGGACCGATGGGGCGCTCGACGAGCTTGATATCCGGTCGCGGTAGCGGCTGACGGTCGGGCAACGCCGGGTCGTGGCGGCGGTCGAGATAGTCGCCCTTGAGAATATAATCGGCAAAGAGCCGGAGCTGACCGGTCGTGCGGGCCCTCTCGCCCTGCAGCCGGGCTTCCGGCAAGCCAGTCTCCGAACTGCCGATCGCGGTGATCTGGTCACCCCGTGCCTCGATCTCGTCGGCAATGATGTTCAGGAAGGCCGCACGATCCTCGCGCGATGAATAGCCATATGACCAGAATGCCTCTTCCGCGCCTTGAACCGCACGATCCACCAGATCCACCGTACCAACGGAGAAGTCATGTGCGTCCCCGTGCGCCGGCTCCGAGGAAAACGTCGCCCCACCACCGACCCATTCGCCCGAAACCAGATGACGTCCATGAGGTGTGAAAACCTTGTCAAGCATGTCCTCGATCCTTCCTTCAATCATCGCCTGGCAGAGTGGGCCCATTCCGTTCCGGCAGTTCAGGTGGCGCCATGTGATAGCCACGCCCTTCGTAATCGAAACCGTGCAGCCTGTTTTCGGCCATGGTCCTGTCCACCGGGCTGGCGTAATAGGCGCGAATTTCGCGTATCCTTGTGATGTCCTCGTTGAAGGCGTACCACTCATCGCCGCGCAGTACTTCGCCGATGGCCGTCTTCCAGTGTGTCCACTCGATCACCGCTTCACGTCCGTCGGCCGCACAGAGCACCTTTTCGATGGTCCATTTCGAGCCAAGTGCCTCGACGCATCGCACCCATCCATCAGCGACCGCCCCGGCTCCCCGCCAAGGCGCACCCGGCAAACCAGGCGGGAAATAGTGCGTCCCGTCGGGTGTAAAACAGTCGATCAGACCCTGCCGGTCGCCGGCATTGCACATATCGAAATAGTGCCGGATCAGTGCCTCGGCTTTTGCAGCGGGAGTCATAGCCTGTTGCCCGCCTTCTTCCATGCCTCGAATTCGGCCAGAGTCGCCTCGTTTGCAGGGTAATTGCCCCATAGCGGCTCGCCCGCATCAATCTTCGTGAAAAGGAATGCCTCGCGCAGTTCCTGCTCGCACCCCTCCTCGGCCACCTCGGCAGCGATCGCCCGGGGAATCACCGTCACACCATCGGCATCACCAACGACGATGTCACCCGGATAGACGGCCACCCCGGCGCAACCGATCGGTTCATTGATCCCGACCGCACGATGGAACGCGGGCCGTGTCGAGGCGGTATTGGCCCGGGCGTAGGCGGGGAAAGGCATCTGCGCGATCTCCGCCCCGTCGCGGAAGGCGCCGTCGGTGACCGCGGCCGCGACTCCCTTGCGCATCATCCGGGTCATCAGCATGTTGCCGGCCGATGCCGCGCGCGGATCGTTGCGGCTATCAATCGTCAGGACCTGCCCCGCTTCGATGGCTTCTATGGCCTCCCATTGCAGATTGTCCTCACCGCGCTTCCTCAAATCACCAAGATCCCAGTCCTTGTCCTCGCGCGAAGGGATGAAGCGAAGCGTGAAGGCTTCCCCCGCGAAGCGGCCCGCATTCCTGTTCATAGGCGTGATGCCCACGAGAAACTGCTGACGGTAACCGCGCCGGAAGAGTTGCGTCGTCAAAGTGCCCTGACTGCATTTTCTCAGTTTGTCGAAAATGTCGGACTTGATATCAATCATCGTCATACTGCCTGCAATGGACTCGTCGGATAGCTAGAGCGAATGTTGCAAGATGTTCATCCTTCGTGCATGGCATGGGAAGAGACCGATAACTGTCTCACCGACTTGACCTGCCCGGCAGCAAAATTCTCACAGACGGTCATCTTGCATGCTTCCTCGGCAATCTCGTCGACGATATCATCGAGGAAGCCCCCGACATTGCCGCGACCGGTCATGAGCTCTTTCTGTTATCCTGTTCCATATGTCGCCCTTCATTCCTTGACAACCTTGCCCGTCGACCATGTACCCTGCGTCCAATCGCGCGCCTGCCCGCTGAATGTCAGGCCAAGCCCCGGACCTGCAGGCACGGCGACACGCCCGTCCCCGATCTTCAGCCGCTCCTCGAAAAGCGGTTCGAGCCATTGGAAATGCTCGATCCATGGTTCCTCGGGAAAGGCTGCGGCAAGATGGACATGCAGTTCCATTACCCAGTGCGGCGCAATCTGTACACGACAGGCTTCGGCCATGGACATGGCCTTGAGAAACGGCGTCACGCCACCGATGCGCAGCGCATCGACCTGGCTGATGTCGCAGCCGCCAGCCTGTACCAGCTGGTTCGCCTCCGCCAGCGAGGTCAACATCTCGCCGGTAGCGATGGGCGTAGCCAGGGAATCGGCCAGCATCCGGTGCCCCTCATAGTCGAGTGCGTCGAGC